>DARG01000020.1 GCA_002503215.1 Candidatus Parvarchaeota archaeon UBA446 | reverse complement strand
CTACATCTTTCAGCGAATCAGGATTACCTTCAAATCAGGGTTGGTATGTTACGAACTATGACGGAGCATCGTCTACAGTTGTATCTACCGGATCCCGAATTTCTATATTACAGTACGACATACCAGATGTATCCTCATATACTGCGTCTTCATCAGGTTCACCTTTAAATGAATTAAATTGTAGTTCTTCACTGCCAGGCGTTGAGCAGGGTTCAACCGCCTCTCCATTTAGCCCATGGACATGTACAACTTCATTTACGGAAAGTGCACTTCCTACAGGAAGCGGACAGTACTGGAATGCTTCTTATGATTCTTTATCTGGAAAATCCTCAGTCCCTAATAATATAGGGATAGTACAAAGCGGCATAACTACGGTTTCATCCTTCTCCGCCAGTGCAGTAAGCGATAATTTGGACTGCAATTCTCAAGCATCTTCAGTACAGCAGGGTTCAACTGTTTCTATGACTCCTTGGACATGTGTGACAACATTCGATTCAGGTATGCCTTCAGGCTATAATTCATATAATTGGAGGATAACTTATACAGGTACTCAGTCTTCTTATTCTTCTGTTTCTAGTTCCATAGCTATAACCACTACAGGAATAACAAAAGTTTCCAATGAGCCTGTTACACAAGGAAATCTCAATAGTGTTGACTGCAATTATAATGCAACAAGTATTGGTTACCTTGAAGGAAGCGCAAACACGTTTAATCTTAACTACTGGAAATGCGTGACACAGTTTACAGAGAGCGGATTGTCGTCAAGTAGTGAAGTATGGGCCGCCGTTTATGACGGTTCACAGGTCGTTGGTTCAAATCCTCTTTCTTTCAACACTATACCAGGAAACTTTATTGCTTTTGTACCTAAGGATTTCCTTGATGGGGTCAGTCAAAAATTCACACAGACTAACAGCCCGTCGTCTCTTCTTGCAGGTACTTCTGGTAGTGTAAGCTATAGTACAAATGGTGTAGTTCCACCTAGTGGAATTATATATTACGCTCCTATAACTATATCTAATGACCAGGGTTACTCTACTCCAAATGGTTTTCAACAGATGGTAATAATCAATGCTCCGGATTTCAGTTATTATGAGGCTTCAAACATGCAGAATGTTGAATTTTTCTACGCGAATGGTCAGATAATACCTTCTTGGCTGGAAATAGGCAATAATAGTTATTCGTCTACAACATACTGGCTTAAGATGAATTCAATGAATGCGTATTCTTCTGAAACAATATATATGGGTTTCGCAACGCCGTCTACAAACCTGTTTAATGGAATTACAGTCGGAGAAGCTCCACAACTTTCTTCTACTTATGGAGAATATGATAATGGAGCTAAAATCTTTAATGCCTATGCAAATGGCGATACAAACCCGTCTGATTTTTCCGTGGCAAGTTCCGAAGCTTCTGGAAGCATATCACAAAGTACAGGAGTAAGTTATCCTGATTCTGCAAGTGGAAGTATAAATGCATTATATGACACAGGGGCATTTTTCCCCGGCGGATATGCGGGATATTCGGATACAGTTTATAACGCCAGTCCCTTGCCTAATCAGCCTACTATCGTAGAGACAAACTTCAATATTAAGAATGCTCTGGGATCTGATAACGGGATTGCAGGTCTTGGAAACTACAGTTCGGTTCCTGGGATACCAGCATGTTCTGGTAATTCATGCTCAGGCTCGAATTCTCCTCCTATCTGGGGGATAGGAACACAGTCTGGAGGACAAAGTACAGACTGTGGCAGTGGGGGTTGTTATCAGCTTTTCCAGGATTATATGGCAGGCCGCTACTTAAACGTAGATTGTAGCTATAATATTAGAACAGGTAGAATATGTACATCTTCTGCGTCTGGGACTTATTCGCAGGGGAATAATAAACAAGGGTCAGTGAGCGGAGCATGGCAGTACGCTGAATTAATATATGACGGTTCGAGTACTTATTCATCATATGTCGGAGCTCTCCCTAGTTACATAGATAGTTCAACTGGTAATTCAGCGAGTGTAAACAGTGGATTCACTTTTTCTGGAAGCAATCTTTATATAACTCTTTTGTCGTGGACGAGTATTGGGGATTCATATGCCTACAAAGATTACTTCAATTGGATGTTCGCAAGAGATTATCCTCCAAACGGCGTAATGCCTTCTGTATCAATAGGTTCTGTGAATTACGCTGGTGTGGGAGTTGGCTCTGGAAACTCTGGAACGTACAGTAAGTATTTTACATGGGATGGAGGCACGTCCAATGCGAATTACTATGCTTCAGGTGGAGCATCGTCTGAAGATTATTATCTTTATGATTATAGTGGCGCGACCGAGGTATCTGGATATACAAATTCTTATTGTCCTAATAGTATATCAACTAAATCACTGAATCCGGGTATATATAGCATATCAATATATACATATGGCGGGGGATATGACTACTGCGGCGATACTATGGCAGAATTAACTTAATCTGCGATATTAAATAATGCACAGTTATACCTAAGCAATATAAACATAAATTTAATTTTCACAGTAAGTAATGTATAGAAAAGCATATTTAGGGTATCTACTAGAGCAATGTCAATTACCAAAAGATTTAAATAATAAACACTTCTTTATAGTATATCAAAAATTTGATAAAATAATAAAAAGGAGGAATTAAAATATGGCAGAAACAAAACCACACATGAATTTGATTTTTATAGGGCATGTAGACTCGGGTAAGTCTACTACCGTAGGTAGGTTGCTCTATGAAACAGGTAGCTTTAGCGAGCAGGATAAAGCAAAGATTCAAAAAGATATAGAGACTCTTGGAAAAGTAGACTTTGAGTTCGCTTATTTCTTAGATACTTCTGGAGAAGAAAGAAAGAAAGGAGTAACAATAGATCTTAGTCACGAAAAGTTCGTTACAGATAAATATGAGTTTACAATAATAGACGCACCAGGTCACGTAGACTTTATTAAGAATATGATTACAGGTGCTTCGGAGGCAGATGCAGCAGTTCTTATTGTCGATGCTAAAGAAGGTGTAATGCAGCAGACAAGAGAGCACGTTTATCTTGCAAGAGTTTTTGGTGTAAAAAACCTTATTATAGCAATGAACAAGATGGATTTGTTGAATTACGACGAAGCCAAGTACAAAGAGGTTAAAGACTCTATAATGAAAGTAGTAAAGATTTCTTATCAGAATGCTGAGAGTCTTAACTATATACCTATCTCTTCAAAGAACGGTGAAAATCTTAAAGTAAAGAGTGAAAAGATGCCTTGGTACACAGGACCGACTCTTTTAGAAGCTTTGAATGCTTTGCCTTTACCAGAAAGATCTACTGAGCTTCCTCTTAGGATCCCTATAGAAGATGTTTATTCAATACAGGGAGTAGGTACAGTTCCTGTAGGTAAGGTTGTGAGTGGTGTAATGAAACCTGGAGATAAAATAATATTTGAGCCTTCACATGTTACAGCGGATGTTAAATCAATACAGATGCACTATCAAAATCTGGATCAAGCAGTACCCGGAGACAATATAGGTTTTAACGTTAGAGGTATTGAAAAGGAACAGGTTAAGAGAGGAGATATAGTAGGTCTCGTTTCTGCACCACCAACAGTTGTTACCGAATTCACAGCACAGATAATAGTATTAAACCACCCTACCGCTATATCGGCAGGATACAGCCCAGTGCTTCATGCACACACTGCTCAGATTCCAGTAAAGTTCAAGAAGATACTAAGAAGACTTGATCCAAAGACTGGTCAGACTGCTGAGGAAAATCCCGCAACGATAAAACAGGGAGACGCAGCGATAGTTGTTTTAGAACCTATAAAGCCTTTATCTATTGAAAAAGCAGATGTTATACCTCAGCTTGCAGGTTTTGCTATAAGAGATATGGGTCTTACAGTAGCTGCAGGAAGATGCATAGATTTGGTTCCGAAAACCTAAAAATAAATAATTAAATTATTTGTCAATGATTTTTTCATTGACATTTATTTCTTTTTAGCTGTTACTTTTTTCTTTTCTGTTTTACATGCAGGATTAACACAAAATATGTAAGTTCTGCGGCTTTCTTTGCCTCTCCACTCTATCATGTGTATACCGCATTTTTGGCAAGTTTGGGGTGAGATAAATATATACCCAGATTGTGGGAGTGGCATGCCAAAATGGCACTTAGGATAGTCACTGCAGCCAACAAATCTTTTATGGCTTTTCTTTGATATGACAAGTTTTAATTTTCCACCGCTTTTTGGACATACACCAAATATATATTGCTGTAATAAAGCCTTGTGCATTAATTCCTTTATCTCCTTTCTTTTACTTTGTAGGTCTTTAAGCACTGCCTTAAGCATAATCCTTGATTCATTAACGACGTCCTCTTTTTTCTTTTCTCCCTCTTCTATTTTTTTCATTTCCTTTTCTATGGTTGCAGTCAATCCAGGGCCTGTTATTTCATCCGATACTTTCTTGATGTTTTCTATGACAGCAAATGCCACTTCACTTGGTATAAGCGTTCTGCTAGCCGATATGTACCTTCTCTCCATTAATTTTTTAAGTATTTCGGGCCTAGTAGCTTTTGTTCCAAGATTAAGTTCTTCCATTATTTTTAGGATTCCTCCCTGCGAATAGTTCCCTGGAGGAGAGGTCTGTTCTTCGCTTTCGTCTATATTTTTTACAGTTAATGTTTCACCCTCTTCTATTGCAGGTAGTATATTTTCTTCATATTTTGAAAAGGTATAAACTTCTCTCCATCCCGGGCTTATTATTCTACTTCCTTTTGCTATGAATTCGTTTCCAGCTATGTCTAATTTTATATTTATAAGCTCTTCATAGGATTCCTCCGATAAAGTTGCAAGGAACCTTCTTGCTACTAAATCAAATATTCTTGCTTCTTGTGGATTTAATTTCTCAGAAGGAAGTTTTACTGGATGTATTGGAGGGTGATCTTTAGCCTCTTTACCTTTTGTAGAATGTAATGGTTTTGAAATTATATCAGCTACAACTTTTTCATAAGATTTGGATTTTCTTAATTCATTAAGTATCTCATTTAAGTCCAGTGTCGGTGGATAAGCTTCGCTGTCGGTTCTAGGATAAGAAACATATCCTTTCATGTATAAACCCTGTACTATACGCATGGCATTTGGAACAGAAAATCCTATTGCTGCAGCGCTTCTTAAAAAAGCAGTTGTATTAAAAGGTTTTGGTGGACTTACTTTCCGTTGTTTCTTTTCCACTTTTTTAACATCGGCTTTCTTTGTTTTTACTATTTTTTCCAGTTTTTTTGTCTTGTTTTCATCAAATATTCTTCCTTCGGAATATTCGGCTTCAAAAATATTTTTACCTTTTTCTATTTTAGCTATAAATCTCCAGAATTTTTCCGGTTTAAATGCTCTTCTTTCAGCATCCCTTTCTACTATTAATGCAAGTGTTGGAGTCTGTACTCTCCCTATCGATAAAAAAGAATTTCCAAGTCTTTCCGCTGCAAGCGATATAAATCTAGTTAGTACCGCTCCTAAAATAAGATCTATCTCTCTTCTAGCATCAGCACTGTCTGAAAGGTTTTTGTTAGGTTTCTGAAGGTTATTGAAAGCTTCGCTTAATTCTTTAGTAGTAAGCGATGAGAAAACACTTCTATATATCTTAGCGGTTTTATTCTTGCTTTTTACGACATCAATAGCTTCAAATCCTATTGATTCTCCTTCTGTGTCATAGTCTGTAGCTATTATTACTTTATCTGCACCCTCTGAGAATTTTTTTATAACTTCAATGTTTTCTTCAGCCGAAGGAGCATATACCAAAGCAGAATCAACCATCTTCATAAGAGTTTCTTCATTCCATTTTTTAAATGTATCGGGGTATTTTACATTCTTTATGTGGCCTTTTAATGGTATTACTGTAGCATCTTCTCCGTTTATCTTTGTGAACCAAACTTTTACTGGGCCGAATTCCTGCGTTCTTATCTTTGTTTCAGCAAGATTTTTGGCTATGGTCTCAGCAGCCGTGCTTTTCTCTGCTATAATCAGTTGCATTTACACCACTCCTGACTGTACAGACATGTTTTGTAAATGCCTTTACTTTTTGCTTCCTTTAATAATGTATAGTACAGAAATTTTTCATGTTTTTTAATAAGATACATTTTATTTGAAGATATCATACCAGTTTAAAAATTCATTTTAATATTATAATATACTATATATATTGTTATTTTATACTATTTAAGTTTATTTTTTGCAAGTTATTATTGTACCTTGTATTTCTTGATTTTTTAGATACCTATCTATATCTTTTATATCATTTGTTACTATGACATCTATCTTATTTTTCATGCATATTTTAGCAGCTAAAGGGTCAAAAATAAAATTCATTCCGGGGATTCTTTTCCCTTTGGTAAGTCCATATAATCTATTAAAATCTATTTTTTTCAGTAATTTTACATCCTTGAACTTTCTAGGGTCTTTATCATACACTCCCTTCTCTTTTGAAAGATTGAATATTACCTTTGATTTAGTGGACACAGCAGCATACGCAGAACATGTATCTGTAGTCCATCCTGGAAGATAACCTCCCGTTACTAATATCTTATTTTTCATTTTTAGTTTTCTTGGGTCCTTATCGGTGTAATCCGTATTAAATGACTTGGCTATAACGAATGCGTTTAGGTGAGTACATTTTATTCCGACTTGGTGAAGTTCTTTTTCGCCTAGCTTGAATGCTTTTCCAAAATCTATATATTCTCTAGCTATCGGGCCACCACCAGTTATAACTACAAATTTAGAATCGATATTTTTTAATTCTTTAAAAATCTTATAGGTCTCATCTGTTTTATCGAATAAGAAAGATCCACCAAGAGATATCACCGCAGTCATATTAATTTAAAGTCTATAATGTTTAAATAATTTGCATAGTCTTAAAGTTATTAAACAAAGAATGTTATAGTTTCAATAAACAGTTAAATCAAAGCGGAGTAGAGCAGCCAGGAGTGCTCGCTGGGCTCATAACCCAGAGGTCGTGCGGTTCAAATCCCACCTCCGCTATTAATGAGATGAAATAAAATGGGTAAATTTTACATAACTACACCTATATACTATGTGAATGATAAGCCACACATAGGACATGCTTATACTACTTTTGTTGCGGATGTATTCGCAAGGTGGTATAGGTTGAATGGCGAAAATGTTTTTTTTCTTACAGGTACAGACGAACACGGCGGTAAAATAGAGAAATCTGCTTTAGAGAAAGGGAAGACACCTAAAGAATTAGTGGATGAAAACAGTGACAAATATAGACAAGTTTGGGAAAAATTGAATATTTCTTATAATAGATTTATAAGGACTACCGACTATTCCCATGAAAAAGCAGTAAAGCTATTTTTACAAAAAGTATGGGATAATGGAGATATATACAAAGGAGAATATACTGGATTTTACTGTCTTCCAGATGAGAGGTATATAACAGAGAGCGAGTTATTAGATGGCAAGTGCCCAACCTGCGGCAGGGAAGTACAGAAGATATCTGAGGAGGCTTATTTCTTTCGATTAAGTAAATACAAAGATAAGATAGTAGATGCAATAAAAAACGGATTTATAATACCAGAAAAGAATGCAAACGAGATACTATCAAGGCTAAATGGTGAGCTTAAAGACTTAGATATAACTAGAAAGAACGTTTCATGGGGCATAAAGTTTCCTTTCGATGAAAGTCACAGTGTATATGTTTGGTTCGATGCTTTGATAAACTATTTAAGTGGTTTGGACTGGCCGGACGGCGAAAATTTCAAAACATTCTGGCCAGCAGATATTCATTTAGTGGGGAAAGAAATCGTATGGTTTCATTCCGTGATATGGCCCGCAATGCTGTTTTCTGCAGGTATTCCTGTTCCAAAAAGGATTGTGGCGCATGCATGGTGGACCGTAGACGGTAAAAAAATGAGTAAGTCCATAGGAAATGTAGTAAATCCCATAGATATGGTAGAGAAGTATGGGGCAGACGCGTTCAGATATTTTTTAATAAGAGAGAAACCGGTATGGGATGACGGAGATTTTTCAGAGTCAGCTCTTAAGAATAGAATAAATGGAGAACTGATGTCAGATTTAAGCAATCTTGTTGCAAGAGTGCTGACTTTAGCAGAAAAGTTCAAAGGAAAAATAACAGGTAATCCGGATCTAGAAGGTTTTATTGATGAAGAAAAAGTAAGGGCAGCATTTGATAATTATGATCCATACTCAGCAATAAATCTTATATTTGAAGGCATAAGAAAAGTTAATAAATACTTTAATGATAAAAAACCATGGACTCTAGAAGGCGAAGATCTTTCAAATGTTCTTTATAATGCCATTGAAGCTATAAGAATAATCTCCATATTTCTTAGTCCTTTCATGCCCGAGACCTCTGAAAAGATAGAAAGAATGTTATCAGTAGATACACAGACATTAAAAGATGCGCATTTCAAAACAAACGTTGATAGCGTAAAAAGAGGAGAAAATCTGTTTAATAAGGTTGATTAAGAAAAAGAAGCTTCCGGGAAACCTTCTTTTAAAAGCAGTTCTTTCGCCTTTTCCGTATGTTCTCCCTGTAGTTCAATCACACTGTCTTTATATGTGCCACCACAGGCTATCTTTGTCTTAAGTTTTTTAGTAAGTTCCTTTATATTGGTGGTTTTTGGATCCATACCGCTTATTACTGTTACGACTTTACGATAAGAAACCTTTTTAGTATATATTTTTATTTTTTGAGTTTCCTGCGAAATAGTTCCGCAGATACAAAGGTCTTTAGGTAGACCACAAACCGGGCAAACTTCTGTCATTTTTATCTTTTATTTGAATCCTCACAAATTTTATAGTTATTATAATAAATGGGGTGGTATATAAAGTTTTCCTCTTTATATACTGAAAAGCGCTTAAATTTTAAGTGTAGTAATTAAATGATATAATGTATAATAAGTTTGTTATGTTTTGTGAGGTTGTGAATGAAATTAAAAGATATTAAGAGCTTATTGAATCTACCAGAATGGTCAAAACCAGTTTATTCTGATTTTTCAGACATAAGTTTCAGTTGTTTTGATGAAGCAATAAAAGAAGGGAAAAAACCTAAAGAATTCGCAGAGGATTTATCAAAGAGAATAAGTTCAGAGTATATTAAGAGTGTAGAAGCTATGAACGGCTACATAAATATATCTATGGATTTCTCCAGCCTAAATACACATACTGGCTTTCTAAACGGAGAAAACGATAACTCAACGGAAAATATATTTTCAGGAAAAAACATACGACTTGAGCATACTTCCGTAAATCCAAATAAAGGACTTCACATAGGTCATATGAGAAACTCTTATATAGGTGAGTTTATGCGCAGATGTTTTCTATATAGTTCATCAAATGTAATCACATCCAACTTCATAGAGGATACAGGGGCCCAAGTAGCGGATATAATAGTAGGTTTCAAATATTTGGGCAAAAAAATCGATACGGATATAAAATTCGATCTTTACTGTTCTAAGATCTACAAGGAAGTAAATCAGCTTTACGAGAGCGATTCAACCTTGCTTGAAAAAAGAAGAAAAGTACTTCTTGATATAGAAAACAAAAATGAAGAAACCCTGGAGATTCTAGAAAAAATAGTTGATAAGGTTTTGTCAGCCCAACTTGTAACCCTGTCGGGAGAGCGGATAAAATACGACCTTCTAGATTTAGAACGTTACATACTCGGTGAAGGGATAGTAAAAAAAGCTCTTGATAAATTACTGGAAGAAAAAATAGCATTCATCTCAGAAAGCGATAAAAATAAAGGATGTATAGTTACATTAATCGATGGGAAAGAAGTTACTCTCACAAGATCAGATGGCACCGCACTATATATAGCAAAGGACCTTGCTTACGCTATGATAAAGCATGGTATACTTCATGAAAATATAAAGTATAAACCTTTTGGGCAGAACTATGACGGTTCGGAGATACTTATATCAAATAAAGATGGAAAAGAATCGGTACTTAAACAAATAGACATGTCATTTACACTTACAGATTCAGCACAAAACGCAGAACAGGCCGCGGTAAAATCCATAATAGAAAAATTTATAGGGACTAACTCTTACAATCATTATAGCTATGAGCCAGTTGCCATATCAAATAATACAGCTTCTATAATGGGCATAAAAACCGAAGATAAATTCATAAGGATGAGTGGAAGAAAAGGTATAACCGTAGAATTCGACGATTTAATAACTGCTGTTAAGAAAAGAATAATCGAGGAGGGCGAAAAATCCGGAAAGGATGTAAATAAAGAAGATGCGCTTAAAGTGGCTTCAAGTGTTATAAGGTATTATATATTAAAATTTTCTCCGTCAAAAATGGTTGTTTTTGATATAAACGATGCAACGTCTTTGAAGGGAGACAGCGGTCTTTATATAAATTATAGCTATTCAAGGGCACTAAGCGTACTTAAAAAAGCTGGTAAAATCGATAGCGGAAAAATAGAATTTCATACAGAAGAAAGTTCATTCATAAAAGAACTTTTTTTCTGGGAAGAAAATCTGGAAAACGCTGTAATAAATTTAAGACCTAATCTCATCTGTGATTATCTTCATAGAGTATGCGATTATTTCAACAGCTTTTATGAAAAGAATAGAGTCATAGGAGATTTAAACGAGACAGCTAGAATTGCCATTATAAAATATTTTGTGCATATAGTTGAAAGACTTTCTTATTTCTTAGGTATAGATCTAGTAGAGCGGATTTGATTAAAGAGATAATTAATAAATATCTGTGGTTAATAAAGTAGTATTGGCTGAACTGTATGGATGAGGAGCAACTTAACAAATTATTTTCAAATGGTATATTGGTAGACTCCTCAATAAAAGACTTGGAGATAGCTGATTTAGACTCTATAATAACCTCATTAAAGGAAAAGAAAATAACATTTTTAGATTTGGATACATTTCATAATATATATAGTGGAGAGGCTTATTCGGATTCTTCTATAGAAATAATAAAAAGCTATGATGGTGAACTATCCGAATCAAAACCAATAAACTGGGTAAATTACTTTAACGACAGGTTCTCAAGAATAAAAAACATGTTAATGCTTAAGGATAAAAGCGGGTTGATGTCTTTATCAAATATAAAAAACATGCCACAAAGTTCTGAAGTTAAAACCATAGCAATGGTGTCTTCCGTTTCCATAAGCCCAGTTAAAAAATATATGATACTAGACATAGACGATAATACAGGTACATACAAAACTATAATATCAGATCAGAACCACGAAATACTTGAAGATCAAGTAATTTCTATATCTGGCAGAAAATACAACGATGCTATATTCTCTAAGAATATAGGCTTTCCCGACATACAAATAAAAGACAAAGTAACCCAAGAAATAGACGACTCGTTTATACTTTTCCTTTCTGACATACATGTTGGATCTAAACTCTTTGTAGGTGATGCATTTGAAAGATTTATAAAATGGATAAACGGAGAAATACCGGAATATTCTAGTATAGCAAAGCTTGTAAAGTTTATTGTTTTGAACGGAGATCTTATAGACGGCATAGGGGTATATCCTAATCAGGAGAAAGAACTAGATATAAAGGACCTTAAAGGCCAGTATAGCAAATTGTACGAATACTTGGGGAGGATACCTAAGAATATAAAAATATTGATATCTCCAGGTAATCACGATGCTACCCATATAGCTGAACCGCAGCCTAAACTGGATCATAACTTTGCAGACAGTTTGTATAAACTTAAAAACGCCACGTTTCTTTCGAACCCTTATCAGGTTAATCTATGTGTAGGTAAATCAAAAACAAACTTATTAGCTTATCATGGTTTTAGTATAACTTACTACGCAAATAAAATTCCTAAATATAGTAAAATGGACCCAGATGACATAGAAAATATAATGAAAATAATGCTTAAATCCAGGCATTTAGCACCTTCACATGGTTCAACACAAATACTTCCTTTACCAAAAGATTATCTAGTTATAGACGAAACGCCCGATATATTTGCTACTGGACATATACATAAAACACTAGTATCAACATACAAAGGTACAATCCTTGTAAATTCCTCCTGCTGGCAGCGTCAAACTTCATACCAAAAGAAATATGGCATGGTTCCAGACATCGCAAAAGTGCCAATAGTTAATATTCGTGATAAAAGTTTTCAAATACTTGACTTTTTAGGAGATAAAGTGCAAATATATAAAAAAGGGATAAAGGAGGTTTAAATGGTAGGAAAAATAATTGTCATAGAAGGGATAGACGGCGCAGGCAAGGCTACACAGTCTAAGTTATTAAAAGAAAAGCTTGAAAGTAATGGCATAACAGTTTCTTCATATTCATATCCGGATTATTCATCTGTATATGGTGCTAGGATAAAATCCTTTTTGTATAAAGAGATAAAAATCAAAGTCGATGAGCTTTTCATGCTTTACTTAATAGACATGGTAAAAGATAGAGAAAAGATGATAAATGAATTAAAATCTGGGAATTACATAATAATAGACAGGTTCTTTTTTTCGACTATAGCTTACCAGTCAGCAGGAGGTTTTGATTATGACAACTGCAAGAAAATAATAAAACTTTTCGATATGCCTGTGCCAGAAATTACATTCTTTATAGATGTTCCAGTTGATGTTTCTATGAGCAGAAAAGAAAAACAAAAAGGTAAATTAGACGTAGATAAATTTGAAAGCAACAAAGTTTTTCTTCAAAACGTATCATTATATTACAAAAAATTAATGGAAGAGAATTTTTATTCTAAAAAATGGAAAAGAATAGACGGAAATCTTAAAATAGAAGAAATAAACGATTTAATTATCAAAAGTATAGATTAGATATGAATGGGAAGTTTATAGTTATAGAAGGTATAGACAACGCAGGAAAAGGAACTCAATCTACATTGCTTACACAGCATCTAAGAGAGAATGGTTTAAAAGTTGTGCTTACTAAAGAACCTACAAACGGTATATTGGGTGGACTTTCAAAAGCAGCTTTAAATAAAGAGATTAATATATCAGGTAGAGCATTACAACTGCTTTTCTGCGCTGACAGAGCACACCATATAGAAACAGAGATAGAGCCCATGATGTCAAAAGGCCTTACTGTGATATGTGACAGATACTTTTTTTCAACTCTCGCATATGGTTTTGTGTCGGGAATAAATTATAAATGGTTAAGATCTGTGAACATAAACTTTCGTAAACCTGATCTTGGGATATATCTAGATCTAGATCCTAAGGTTTCTCTGTCTAGAATGCCAAAACAGGACGGTATACAGCTTTTTGATACTATTCAGAAAATATCCAAAGTAAGGCAGGCTTACATTTCAATATCTAAGGAGTTCCATCTGAAAAAAGTCGATGCAAATGGCAGCGTATCCGAAGTAAGTCAAAAGATAAATAAGATAGTGGACAAATTCTTAAATATAAATGAAAAAAAGTCCTATGCAAATTAGTTTAAAAAGTCAGTCATCGTTAGAATACCTCTTAGTTATGGGTATAGGTATATTTATTCTTGTGGCTGCAATTTCCTATGCGATTTATTATCAAGTTGGTTATAACTCCGCAGGATCTGTGCAAAATCTTCAGTTGGCAGCAACCAGTATATCAAATGCCGTAAATGCGGTTTCTAACAGCGGGATAGGATCAATACAGCAATTCACTTTCACATCTTCAGGGTTAGATTTAACTTCATCAATATGCAATACATCATTATCATTGAATTATGCTGGCAAAGAAGCATCTCAATCCTTGCAAATGTACACAACAGGAGTTCTTCCAATAAATCCCGGCACATACACTGCGTATGTTAAGTCTGTAAAAGTTAATGGCATTACAGAAGCTCAGCTAAGCGTAAATCTTCCAATCTCTTACATCTCCACGTCTTATATTTATAATCCATCTAGCATCTTCTATAATGTTTCTTTTTTGGACGGGTCAGACAATCTAGTGGGAAATGTAAATTTCACACTTATAATTTATAATAACGATAAGATAATCGCAGAACAAAATGAAACTACTATTTCAGGTTATTACTCTGGTAGCATATCCCCCTCATCTGGGCAATTTCTTCCAAATTCAGTCGCAGAGATATATGTAAGTTCATTGGGAATAATAAGTCCTTCATGTTTCCTTCCGCAGGAACTCTTGGTTGTTCCAAGTAATATAATAAATTATGTGCCTTTGACTATAACTAACAGCCAGAATGCTCCAACGGTTTCGCCTTTCCAGCAGAAGGTTGTTATAGACTCAGCAGAGTATCAGCAATATGAAGCATCTAACCTTTCAAATGTAGAATTCTTTTATCCAAACGGCACAGTAATAAATTCATGGTTGGAATCTGGGAATTCAAATACGGCTGCAAGTACGATATATTGGCTCAAAATTTCCGGGATACTTGCACATTCTTCCGAGACAGTATACCTTGGTTTTGCTTCAAAATCAACTAACCTTTTTAATACGACAAATGACGGTGAAGCCCCTCAGTTATCTAGTACATATGCAGAATACGACGATGGAGCAAATGTATTCAACTTCTATGATAATTTCGCAGGAACTGCATTAAGTTCACAGTGGACAAGTTCTTCTACGTCATCATATAGCATAAAAGTTGATGATGGTTTAACAATTTCACTGCCTAGCGGAGCAGCTGCAGGCGGTGCTTACGTCAATTCAGTTAACGCAGTAGTAGGTAATAACATTATTCTTCAAGGTTTAATCAATCAAGGCGATGAGAGCACAACCAACGAGAGGGGTCTTATAGGTGCAAGTATTTCAAACTCAGTATATCAGGTATGGGATAACGGTGGTAGTTCTGGAGATACCATTGTTGGTTGGAGTGCTGGAAAAGATAATGTAGGTAATATAATCCAAGCAATGTCTGTTCTAAATGGAGCTTATACATATCTTAATTCTATATCCTCAAATAGTAATCTTAATATCTATTCCGTGTTCGTTTCCGATTCAACAGTAGGAACATATGTAAACGACGGCTCTGTTAGTACAACTACTACAGATGTACCTCCAAAACCTCTATATATATCACTTAGTGATTATTCGACAGGTGGTGGGGCTGCAGTTAATTCATTTTATCAATGGATTCGCACGCGTGCTTATCCTCCAAATGGGGTAATGCCTTCTGTAACCATTGGAAGTGTACAACCTCAAATAGTTGTTTTTGTAAATGGTGTTAAAGACGGAAATAATGGGATAGCAGACAGTACAACAATGAACATAACGGCTTTTGGAATAAAAAGCAGTCACATAGGTTTAATGATAAATGGAACCATAGTGTCTCAATTGGGTTCTGCTAGCTTGTCATATCAAAAACCAATGTCGCCCGGTTTATATAACATAACTGTTTTTTCGAATCAATCAAACTTGGCTAATCAAACATACTGGGAGGCTGTAGCTGCTATACCAAAAGGAATAACTAACTTTGTCCCAGTCTCAATAACTAACCAACAGAATGTAGCTACTCCCTCAGTTTTTCAGCAAAATCTATCTATAGACTCATTTTTATATAAAAATTTTGAGAATAGCAGCTTAAATAACGTTGAATTCTTTTCTCCGAGCGGAAGTACTATATCTTCATGGCTTCAATCTGGAGATATAGCATACTTTAATGGCAGTGCTTACGCGGTTCTTCCCGAGAACTATCCTTACAATATGGGAACCTCTTTCACTATAAGTGTATGGTTCAAAACAACTGGCCAAGGTGTTATAATAGGTAATGGTAACAGTGCTAATCCCGGAAGTTCGGGATGTTATTCTCCAACTATATTTGTAAATAAAAATGGTGATATAGCGGGAGGAGATTGGATAGGTAGCGAACCTTTCGATACAAATTACTTTGTTGCAAATGGTAAATGGACAGAAGTAACGATAACACAAACTCCAACGGAACAAATACTTTATGTAAATGGAAATGAAATAGCATCTGCGAGTGGAACTCCACAAGCATGTAGTCCAACTTATTGGTCCATAGGGACAGGCCATTCCGGATGGGTTGGCACAGATACCAGTTCACCAGAATATAATTTTATAGGCTCTATATCAAACGTGCAGTTCTACAATCAAGTGTTTACACCTTCAAAAGTGGCTTCACTTTATGATAAAGGATTAGCAGCTTCTCCTCTAACTAATTCTGGTTTGATTGCATGGTATTTACTATCAGGAAACGTCAGTCAACAGAACGGACACAACGCTCCTACTGTTACTGGAAGTATACAGTTTAAAGGGGTGTCCTCTGCTAGTACTTCTACAAATTACTGGATTAAGACTGGCAGTATACAGCCTAGAGAATCGTATATAGTTTTCGTTGGATTTTCACTTCCTAATGTAAGTTTGTTTAATAATACAAATGACG
Source organism: Candidatus Parvarchaeota archaeon UBA446 (assembly GCA_002503215.1). GTDB lineage: Archaea > Nanobdellota > Nanobdellia > Parvarchaeales > Parvarchaeaceae > Parvarchaeum > Parvarchaeum acidophilus. The sequence continues at coordinate 61,960 of DARG01000020.1, read as the reverse complement.
GAGAAGCCCCTCAGTTATCTTCTACATATGGAGAATATGATAATGGTAAAAACGTTTTTTTGGAGTATGGAAACTTCGTAAATGGAATGGGTTTTGACGGATGGACCGAGGCAGTGACTTCCGGCAGTTTCACACCATTAGCTACAAACGAGGGTATAGAGATGATAAATGACACTGGCGGTGAAGGGACGCATATCACTCCTCCAAATCCCTTAGTAGAAGAACCTGTGATAGCAGAATATTCTTGGAAGTTTAGTGAAGGTCCTTCAGATGGGGAGATATTATCACTGTTTGGGAATCCTAGCTCGTTGACAGGTCCGCCCGTAGTAACATGTGGAGGAGGTAATTTGGCTTTGGGAGATTCAGTAATGCTTATGCTGGAGGAAGTAGGGATGAACTGCTCCGGTAAGTATATACCTGCTATATTGGATAATGTAAATGATAAAATAATCTCGACAGTAAATAATCTTCCCAGCATAACTCCACAAAATTACATTGAAAGACTAACAATAGTCAATAGTACTTTTGCAGAGGCAGGAGCGTTCAATTTTAGTGAAGTATATCCTGTATCCGAATTTAGTAGTTTGAATATCCCAATAAATATGGAAGGTGTTATTCCTTCAGTATTTAATTATCCTACTATGATGATAGCCGCTGGATCAGGAGGAGGATACACTTACCAATATATACAATGGGCAGTTGTAAGAGCATACCCTCCAAACGGTATAATGCCAGTAGAAACTTCAGGTTATATAAATGGAAATCCAAATTAAACTATAAATCCTTTAAATTCTTTTATACATTATGGTTTTAAAAACTGTAAAAACGATTATAACAGTAGGGCCTGCCTGTGATTCTTATAAAATGCTTAAACAATTGATACTAGAAGGCGTCGATATATTCAGGTTTAATCTCTCGCATGGCGATGAGGCATATTTTAAAAAAGCAGTAGCGAATCTAAGACAGGCAGAATCAGATACAAATAGGAAAGTACTTATCTTTTTTGATCTTCCAGGGCCAAAATTAAGAACAGGCAAGGTTCACAATGATAAACTTATAATAAAAGAAGGAACAGAATATACTTTTGGAAAAAATGGGCAGATAGAAGTATCAGAAGAAATAATAAAAAGTATAAAGTTAAATAATAAACTTTTAGTATCCGATGGAAAATTAGAGTTTAAACCCATAAGGAAAGAGATGGGACTTTTGATTGCAAAGGCCGTCAACAGCGGTACTCTTCTAAACGAACAGAGTATAAATTTCAAAGGGATATCTTATCCCGGAAAGTATCCGACAAAAAAAGACGAGGCAGGAATAAAGCTAGGATTAAGTTTGGGAATAGACACTTTTGCTTTGTCATTTATAGCAAGCGCAAAAGACATTACTTCTGCTAGAAAGATAGCGGGAGAAAACAGCACACTTATAGCGAAGATAGAACGACCAGAAGCCGTGAAAAATTTCAATGAAATAGTAAAATTAATAGATGTAGTTATGGTGGCAAGAGGGGATCTTGGGTTAAATATAGATATAGCTGATTTGCCAGAAATACAAAAAAGACTCATTTCTATATGCAATGAAAATAACAAACCGGTAATAACCGCTACTCAGATGTTGGAATCAATGACCAATAACGTTATACCAACTAGAGCAGAAGCAGATGACGTTTTTACAGCAATAAGTGAAGGTACGGATGCAGTAATGTTATCAGAAGAAACAGCCATAGGAGTGTATCCTTTAAAAGCATTAAAAATGCTAAGAAGAATAATATCAAAATATAAATATTCAGTTTCATTTAAGAGATATAAAATAAACGATGAGCATGAGGCTATACTTAATGCAGTTATAGATATTTCCATAAACACAAAAATAAAAAATATAATAACTTTTACATCGTCAGGTAGAAGCGCGTTTTATTTGGCAAAGCATCAAGTGCCTTTGGAGATGTTAGCCTTTACAGATAAAAGCAGCACTTTTTCCAGGTTTTTCTTCAGCAGAAATGTACAGGGTATACTTGTAAAGGATTTAGAGGAGGCTCAGAAATCTATCTTAAAGATAGCAAAAGAGCATAAAATAAAGAGAGCAATATTAATATCGAGTGCGCTGTCAAATGATAACTCCACTGAAAGCATAAGAATTATAAAGTTTTAGATAATTGATAAAAACGTTAAGCTATTTAAAGTTAAAAAATCTATATCTGTAAATAAAACATGTAGTTTATAATTTATGGGACATCAAATAACGAAGAAAAGCACCCCAAGAAGGGGAAGTATGCAGTATTACCCGATAAAAAAGAGTAAAAGACCTTATAATACCTTTGGGAAAGTAGAGAATCTAGAAAAGAACGAGATAGGTGGTTTTGCTGGTTATAAAGTAGGTATGATACAGCTTTCTTATATAGATTCTGATAAAAATTCGCCTACATTTAAGATGGAAGTAATAACAAACGCCACCGTTCTTGAGTCACCGCCTCTTTTTGTATGTGCTCTTAGATTTTATAATAAAGGTTCCTCAATAGGTGAAAGCTGGGGAAGTGGAATTAATAAATTTGTAGCAAGACAGGTCAAATTCAAAGAGAATAATAAGTCAGTAGACGATTTTAAAGGTAAGTTTGATGACATAAGACTTATCGTTTCAACACAGCCTTGGAAGATAGACCTTAAGAAAAAACCAGAAGTTTTTGAACTCTGCATCGGCGGAAATTTGGAGGATAAGTTAACTCTCGGAAAGGAGCTATTAAGCAAAGAAATTGAAGCCTCTTCCGTTATAAAAGACGGTAATTTTGTAGATGTGGCTTCAGTAACGAAAGGTAAAGGCTTTACCGGTTCTGTTAAGCGTTATGGTGTAAAAATATATCCTGTTCACGCAAGTAAGTCAAGAAGAAAGGCAGGTAACTTAGGCGCAGAAAGCATGGCTAAAGTTCAGTTTACGGTTCCTCAGCACGGTAGACTTGGTTTCAATTCTAGAGTTGAGTATAACAAATTCGTTTTTAGAGTTATAAAAGACGCAGATGAAGTTAATATCCCAAGCGGATATAAGCGCTATGGAAATGTCAAAGGGAGCGCCATAATTTTAAAGGGATCTGTGCCAGGTAGCGCAAGCAGATTAATAATGCTGAGAAAAGCTATACGGCCTACAAAGAAAGCAGAACCTGTAAAGGTGACAGTTTTAAAGTGATATGGTAAAGGTTTTTTCTATTGATGGAAAGGAGAGTGGGAGTATAGAATTGCCGGAAGTATTTAATACTCCTGTGAATTATCAGACTCTTAAAAAAGCATTTTTGGCAGAAGATTCCGAGAGGTTTCAACTTAAATATACGGATCCAATGGCAGGTAAGAGAAAAGTAGCAAGACTTACAAAGAGAAGAAGATCATATAAAACAAGCTATGGAAGAGGTCTTGACAGGACTCCAAGAAAAACACTTTCAAAGGTAGGTACTAATTTCTATTATGTAGGAGCGGTTGCACCAAATACAGTTGGAGGAAGAGAAGCTCACCCACCTCAAGCAGAAAAGAGACTAGTAAAAGGCATAAATAAGAAAGAGAAAAGAATGGCTATAAAAATGGGTATAGCCGCATCTGCAAACATAAAAGAAGTGTCAAAGTTTCATAATCTTGGTGGCTTAAAAGAGCTCCCAATCGTTATAGACGGAAATTTAGAGACCTTGAAAAAGACTAAAGACGCTATAAAACTATTATCTGCAATCGGATTGGAAAATGAACTAAATAGAGTACTGAATAAGAAGATAAGAAGCGGAAAAGGAAAACTAAGAGGAAGAAAATACAAAAGAAAATTATCTTTAGTTATAGTTACGGGAAATGAAGAAAAGACTTCAAAGGCTTTTTCAAATCTAAATACAGTAGTAAAGAGCTTTAAGGATTTAGGTGTAAAGGATGTTTCACAAGCAGGTAAGCCGGGCAGATTAATAATTTGCACAAAAAGTGCAATAGAGAGCATGAGGAAATAATGGAAGAAAATCTTAAGTACGTGCAGAGTGTTTTGAGCGGAGAAAAATCAACTAGGCTCATGCAGACCGAGAATAAACTTTCATTTATAGTTTCAAATGATTCAAACAAGATACTTATAAAAAAGGAAATAGAGAATATGCTGAAGGTAAAAGTCGAAAGTATAAACATAATAAATAGAATGGATTCGAGAAAAGTGGCTATAGTCAAGTTAAAACCAGAATATCAGGCTATGGATATAGCTACTCAGCTAGGTTTGATCTGATTCCTACATTAGAAAACATTTTTAAATTAAAATGTCATAGATAGCTAATGCTTATAGGATATAAGGTAAAGGTTTTGGAAAGGGAAATGGAAGGTATTGTAATAGATGAGACGAGAAATACAATAGTGTTGAAAACACCTAAAGGTATAAAAAGAGTTATAAAGGATGGTAACAGATTTATAGTAAATATGTATAACAAAGAAATAAAAGTCTCTGGTAAAGAGATAAAAATGAGGTCTTGGGAATATGCTCTATGAAGATTTGAAAGCACCGGAAGAGAAATGCAATGATGTTCATTGTCCATATCATGGTAATTTGAGGGTGCATGGTAGAAGATTTGAAGGCATAGTTACTTCTGCCAAAGCTAATAAGACCGCAGTAGTAAGTTGGACTGTTTTCAGAAAACTAAAAAAGTATGATAGATATATAAAGGTAAGAAGTAATGTCATGGCACACAATCCCGATTGCGTTGCTGCAAAGCTAAATGATAAAGTTGTTATATACGAAACAAGACCGATAAGTAGATGGAAAAGATTCGTCGTGGTGAGGAAATTATAAGATGGGAACAGGAAGAAAGGGAGCGGGTTTAAAGCCAATAAGAGCCAAGATATCAAAGTCTATAAACGTAGGAAGCTGGATAGTGGTGGCGGATAACTCAGGAGCGAAAATAGCAAAAGTTGTAAACATTAGGAATTATCACGGCGTAAAGGATAGACAGCCAAAATGTGGTATAGGCGATACGATTTTTGTAGTTGTTAAGAAAGGTTCACCAGATACTGTTCATAAGAAGTTTCCGGCCGTTGTTGTTAGACAAAAGAAAGAATATAGGAGACATGATGGCACAAGAGTTTCATTTGGAGACAATGCATGTGCAATTGTAAAGGATATTGAAAAATATGAACCTCAGGGAACTATAATAAGAGGTCCTATCGCCAGAGAGATATCTATACGTTTCCCAAATGTAACTAGGATAGCGTCTAAAATTGTATGAATAAAAATGATTTCAGTAAGAGTTGGGTTTCGAGTGTTTCTCCACGTAAACAGAGAAAGTATAGAAACAATGCTCCTATACATATAAAGAAAAAAATGCTATCCGTTCACCTTTCAAAGGAACTTAGAACAAAATATAAAACCAGAAATTTTATAATTAAAAAAGGAGATTCCGTTATTATAACACGCGGAAAGTTTAAGGGAAAAGAAGGAAAAATAGATAAAGTTTATACAAAGCAGTTAAAGGTTAGTGTCGATTCCGCTAAAAATGTGACTAAAAAAGGGAACAAGGTACCATTTAAAATAAGACCGTCAGCTCTTATAATAACAGAATTAAATCTGGCGGATGGAAGGAGGTTGAATAAGATAGAATCATATGGCAAGACACGGTGAATCAAAACATTTTAAGAGGAGCGTTGTTACAGCTTCACTAGTTATACCTAGAAAAAAGTATAAGTATTACACAAAACCTTTACCAGGAAAACATAGCAGCAAAGATGGTGTTTCAATTCTTGGATTTTTGAGAGATGTACTTAAAATAGCAGCAAACGCTAGAGAAGCAAGGTATCTTATAAAAAATGGGTATGTTTTCGTAGACGGTAAAAAAGTAATAGAGGAGAAATATGTGGTAGGTTTTTCAGATATTGTTTCTGTAAAGGATAACTATTTCTTAGTATGGTTAAGTGGAAAAGGTAAGCTAATATCAGTTAAGAAGGATGAAAAAATTGACAGCAAACTTATAAAGGTAATGTCAAAACACAAGGGCAAAAAGGGAATGAATATATTATTTACAAATGATTCAAGAAATATAGTTTATCCAAAAGATGATGTGCAGATAAATGATTCCGTAAGTTTAGATTTAAAGAGCTACAGTATAACAGGTAAGATTCCATTTGAATCTGGTAAAAATATAATAGTTTTCAGCGGTAAAAACGCAGGTAAAAAGGGAGTTATAAAAGAAATAAACGATGGATCAGTAACAGTCTCCGGAGAAGAGGGAGATTTCGTAGTGTCTGCTAAATCATGTATGGTTATATAAAAATATGGAAAATAAAATGAGAGATATTTTGGTGGAGAAAATTACTCTTAATATAGGAGTAGGAGAGCCGGGTGAAAGACTTGAAAAAATAAAGGCCTTGCTGGAACAGATATCTGGTGCAAAAGTCGTAAAGACTGAGACTAAGAGAAGAATTCCTGAATGGGGTCTTAGACCTGGACTTGAAATAGGGGTAAAGACTACTTTAAGAGGAGAAAAGGCAGAAGAAGTTTTAAAGCGTATGTTTACAGCAGTCGAGAATACTATACCCGCATCAAAATTTGACAGAAATGGAAATTTATCTTTTGGTGTAAAAGAGTATATACACATACCAGGAGCAAAGTATGATTATACTATAGGTATAGTTGGTATATCAGTTAACGTTACTCTTTTTAGAAGAGGATTTAGTATATCCAGAAAAAGGAACAAATCATCCATAGGAAAGTCTCATTTAATAAAAAAGGAGGAAGCGGAAGATTTCATAAAGAATAAATACAATGTGAAAGTTATTTAATGAATCATGGAAACTCAATTTGAAAAGATATTAAAAGTTCATGCGTCTAATCCTGCAAAAAGGGCGAGATTTATAAAATTCAATAAGCATAAACTGCAGCCACATGATAGAAGAGCACACCTATGCGTTAGATGCAATAGGCCGGAAGCACATATAAAAATTCATGGGTTAGACTATTGTCGACAGTGTTTTAGAGAAGTCGCAAAGGACCTAGGATTCAAGAAATACGGTAAAGAGGCTTAATTATGGTAGATTCACTTTCAACTATATTCAATACTATAAATGTCGCAAGGAGCGTAGGTAAAAAATCCTGCGTAATAAGCCCAAGCAGTAAACTGCTTATAAGTATGCTCGAAATAATAAAGAAAAACGGTTATATAGACAACTTCGAAATAATTAATGACGTAAGAGGCGGTTTTGTAAAGATAGAGATAAATGAACACATGAACAAATGTAAATCTATACGACCAAGGATGTCAATAAAGGCGGGAGATATAGTAAAATATGAAAAAAGATATCTTCCGGCGTTTGGTTTTGGTATCATACTTTTATCTACAAATAAAGGCGTAATTACAAACGAAGAAGCAAAGAAATTAATGATAGGAGGTAATCTTTTGGCTTATGTCTACTAAATTTAAAGTTGAACTCTCCAATGTTGATGTTGAAGTCACTAAAGAATCTATAAATGTGAAAGGTAAAGAGGGTCAAGTCTCACTTCCACTAGTCCATCCTTTTTTGAAGATAGAACGAAAGGACAATACTCTATTTATAGAGGCCGATAAAGACAATAAATTTCAAAAGGCAATAGCAGGAACATTGGCAGCTCAGATTAAGAATACAATAAAAGGCGTTAATGATTTATACACAGCGGAGCTTGAGCTTGTTTACATGCACTTTCCAGCATCACTTAAATTAACAGGAAACAAAATTATAATTGAAAATTTTGTAGGCGAAAGAAAACCAAGAGAAATATCAATATTGGAAGGTGTAAAAGCTGAGATAAAAGGCAATAAAATATTTCTTTCAGGTGTAGATAAATATAAAGTAGGACAGCTTGCCGGCACGATAGAATCAAAGATACAAGTTAAAAATAAAGACAGACGAGTCTTTAAAGATGGAGTATTTATAACTAAGAAACCTTGATTATGGAATTCACAAAACATGACTTTAAGAAATTGAAGAGAGTTGGAAGCTCTTGGAGAAAACCTACTGGAAAGAAGAATAAGACAAAAGTGGGTAAGAAAGGACATAAAAAAATGCCATCAAAAGGCTTCAAATCGAATTCTTCAAAAAGAGGAATGATAGCGGGAAAAATTCCATTCAGGGTTTTATCCTTATCTGATGTTGACAAGCTAAAAGAAGATAATATAGTAATAATCGGTAGTTCAGTAGGCGGACTAAAGAGAAAGTTAATATATGAAAAGTGTAAGGAGAAAAAGATAGCGGTGATAAATTATGCAGGGAAAGCTAAAGACACAGAGAAGAATAGCAAGTAAAGTGCTTGGGGTAGGTGAGGGCAGAGTTTGGCTCGATCCGTCGAAGTTTAAGGACATAAAAGAAGCTATAACCCGAGCAGACGTAGAAGGCCTTATCTCTAAAGATGTTATAAAGAAGAAGGAACTCGTAGGACAATCAAGATCCAGAGCCAGAAAACTTCATCAAAAGAAGAAAAAAGGACATAGAAAAGGAATAGGTAGCAGACGCGGAGAAAAGTCAGCAAGAATGGCTTTTAACTGGATAGATAGAGTAAGGGCGCTCAGAAAGGAGCTAAACAAACAAAGGAAACAAGGTAAAATAGATAGTAAAGAATTCAGAGAACTTTATAGAAAAATCAAAGGAAATACGTTTCACAGTGTAAATCACATGAGGAATTACATTGAAGTTATGAAGAAGGAGCAACAATGAAAGACAGAAAAAGAACTAATTATAGAAGAAGATTGAATATGCTGAAGTCTGGCATACCTAGACTAGTTGTAAGAAAGACCGATAGTTCTATAATAGCACATATTGTAGAGTTTAGACCCGAAGGCGACAAAACCATAGCTATGGCAAGGGGAACAGACCTTAAAAAATTCGGCTGGGATCTGAGTGGAAAGAATTCTCCGGCGGCATATTTAATTGGTTATCTATTGGGAAAAAGATCAAATGTCAAAGAAGCAATATTGGACAAAGGAAATATGACTCTAAAGAAGAATAGCTTTATGTATTATGTAATGAAAGGACTTAAGGATTTTGGAGTAGACGTTCATACAAACGAAATAAAAATAGATGAGGAAAGACTTTATGGCCAACATATATCTTCATATTATCCAAACAAGACAGGTAACCAGTTCTCGGCAGTAAGAGAAAAAGTTAATAATATAAGAGAAGAGTTTAATAAAACACTGGAGAATATAAAAAATGGAAAATGAAGAGAAAAAGGAAATGAGTGCAGCTGTAGAGATCTCAAAGGAAGCAGGGAATAGAGTATACCCCGAAAAAACATATACTTTTAATACTGAATTGGGGAAAGCCGTGCAAAACGGTGAGATAAAAGATATAGATGAAATACTTAGTAAACACTTGAAAGTTCTGGAACCACAAATAATTGATTTTCTTTTGCCAAATCTTCAGTCAGGTTTTCTATTCGTAGGTCAGTCTAAAGGAAAGTTAGGAGGAGGTAAGAGAAGGATAATAAGGAATACTCAAAAGGTTACTGCAAAAGCAAAAAGGCAACATTTTTCTGCAATGGCCGTTGTCGGTGATGGTAATGGTCATATTGGTATAGGAAAAGGAAGAGGCTTAGAATCTGTAGTTGCAAAAGAGAAGGCATTAAAAACGGCCAAGCTTAACCTTATAAAAATACCTAGAGGATGTGGTAGCTGGGAATGCGCATGTCATGGTTCTCATTCTATACCATTTAAGACGTCTGGTAAATGTGGTTCTACAATAGTTACATTATTTCCTGCACCAAAAGGAATAAGTTTCTGTGTTATGGATGATATAAAAACCATAATGAGACTTGCAGGTATAAAAGATGTTTGGTCTACTGTACAAGGGCAAGCGCATACTAGAATAAACGTAGGCTATGCAACATTTGCTGCGTTAAAATCTCTCAATTATTACAGATCATTTGAAAATGAAAAACAAAATCTTGGCATAGTGGGTTAATATGGAAAAATTAGCGGTTATAAAAATAAGATCGAGTATAAGTAAGAGTAATCTTATAAATAAAAGTTTAAGAGTATTAGGACTAAAAAAGTTATATTCTTGTACTATTATAAACGATTCGGAAGTAAACAGAGGAATATTAAAAAATATAGAGAGTGTAATTACTTATGGCGAAATCGATGCAAACACATTATCAAAACTTTTAATTAAGAGAGGTATGATAAGTAATAAGAAAAGAATAGCCGCGAGCGAACAAGACATAAACGCTTTTTGCGATTCATTTTTAAAGAATGAAAAGAAACTAAATGAATTAGGAATTAAGAATATGTTTAATCTCCATCCTCCAATAAAAGGCTTTGAGAAAAAGGGAAAGAAGGCCCCTTTTTCACTGAAAGGTGCCTTTGGATACAGAGGGAAGGAGATAAACAACTTACTTGAAAGGATGATATGAACAGGAAGCATTTAAGAGGAAGCTCAACAGGCGGAAGAGGCTCAGGAAAGAGAGCCAGACATGCCGGTAATCGCGGCGGTGTAGGAAAGGCCGGAGGAGGAAAGAGAGGGCAGCAGAAATTAGTATCTTTTTGGACAAATACACATGTTTATAACTATTCAAATGAGAAGAAAATACCACTAAACCTAAATAGAGTATCTGGATTAATAGAATCACTTAAAAAGAACGGTAAACTTAAAACAGATAACGAGAGATATGAGATAAGACTCGCTGATCTTGGTTATTCAAAGGTTTGCGGTAAATTTAAAGGAGAGAAATTCAAGTTAGCCGTATACGGCAAGGCTTCCGCAAATGCCAGAGATGATATACTAGCAAACGGCGGCGAGATCTATGAATGATAAGTTAAAAAAATTTCTATCAAATCTGCCAGCAGTGTCTGTTCCGGATAAAAAGCTGGATTTAAAAACAAAAATGTTGTGGACTTTTGTAATAGTCGTCCTTTTTATAGTAATGTCTTTTGTACCGCTTTTTGGTGTAAGCAAGTCATATAGTCTTAGTTTTGAGGTATTACAAGTACTAATCGCTTCTCACTTCGGATCATTGCTTTCCCTGGGTATAGGCCCGATAGTCAGTGCAAGTATAATAATACAAATGTTGCAGGGAACAAAGATAATAAATATAGATACAGCAACAAAAGAAGGAAGAGTAACCTTTCAGGGAATACAGAAAATCGCAGCATTCGCTTTTATAGCAATAGAAAACGGAGTATATGTCTTCAGCGGTGCATTGACACCTGCAGGACCAGGTATATTCTTTCCTTTAGTAATGTTTGTACAGCTTTTCCTTGCGGGCGTAGTCCTTATGTTTATGGACGAAACAGTGAGTAAATGGGGTATAGGTTCAGGGATAAGTCTTTTCATACTTGCGGGTATATCACTTCAGCTGATAAACACTGCGTTTAATCCATTTGTCACGCCTATCGGAGCCATACCTTCGATAATCAGTGCTTTTATAGCAGGTATACCGCTAAATGCGGTTTTCCCAATAATAACGGTAATATCTACGGTCGCACTGTTCGCAGTTGCCATATGGCTGCAGTCTATTAAGGTAGAACTGCCGCTTTCTTTTGGTAGATTACGTGGTTATTCAATTAGATGGCCAGTTTCTTTGTTTTATACAAGCATAATACCTATAGTTCTTATAGTTTCCATGGTGGCAGGTGTGCAGTTTTTTGGACTTACTTTGTCACATATGGGTATAAATTTTTTAGGTACATTCACTACTGAATCGACTACATTTGGAACTCAATCCGTTGCTACAGGCGGACTTGCGGCTTATCTCTCACCACCTACCATACAGCAGCTTTATACAAGTGCTGTTACTACTGGGATAACCGCTCTAGAGATAGAATCTATGATAATATACACTGTTATACTGGTTGTAGGTGCTGCAGCATTCTCATATGTATGGATGTTTCTTGGAGGACAGGATCCAAGGTCGGTAGTAAAACAGCTTATGGAATCTGGACTTTCTATGCCTGGTTTTAGAAGAGATGAACGTGTATTAGTAGATATATTTAAGAGGTATATAATCCCTCTTGCCATATTAGGAGGGGCTTTAACCGGTTTAGTTGCCGCACTAGCTGCATTTTTGGATACACTTACAGAAGGGATAGGTATACTGCTTATAGTAATGATAATATATCAGTTTTATTTCTCACTACAGCAGGATAATCCAGACGAGTTCAAGCCAATAAAAGATAAGCTAGTTGGCAATACAATGGAATAAGGATAACTTTATTTAGTATAAAGTTATGAATAAAAGGATATATGAACCTAGAAACGATAGCGGTAATATTGATTTCGATAGCAGTCGGAGCATCTGGTCAGATAGCCTATCTTTTTATAGTTGATCATGAGATGGTCAGAGCCAGCAAGGCCAACATAAAAAGTTTACAACAGAAAATGAAAGGCATGAAACCAGATCATCCAGAATTCAAACCTACTTATAGTCAGCTTATGAGCGAAAACTCAAAGATAATGAAGCAGTCTATGAAGCCTACTTTCATAACCTTTGTTCCTTTTCTTATAGTATTCTTGCTTATGTCCTCATACTTTAGTTACGTGCCGGTAGCAGTAGGTTCTCCAATCTCTGCTACTTTCTCTGGTAAGATAAACGGATCCGTATTCTCTTTGAACAGCTGCGTTACTTTCAACGGTAAAAACAATATGTCCATATTTTCAAACGATACTTCCCTTAAGTTCAATGCCAATGCTACGCGTGCAGGAAATTGCACGGTGTTTCTCCTTTCAAACGGAAAGCAGTATAATTCTACTTTCACATTGGTTGGGGCATCGCACCCAAATACAGTCTCATTAAATTCTACTAAAATCGAATTCGTTCCAAACACTTTTGTTGTAGCGAATTTGCCCTTTAGTCTTCCTTTGATAGGGAATAAATTAAATTGGTACTTGGCTTATCTTATAATAACATTTATTACATCTATAAGCCTTAACAGGATACTTATGCATTATAAGCTAATTGCATAAATCATATAAGTGTAGTTTGTGTCCTTTTCATTTTTAGTATTTGACTTCTATTCTCTAGGTTAGCTGGAAAAAGAACCAGCGATTTTAGCTTGGATATCGCGGTTTGCATGTCATGTACTTCTGTAAATTCTCCGTTTATGGCCTTTCTAGCTCCTTCTCTTACTACCCATACTCCCAATGGAACGAAATATTCTGGTAATATCTCTCTAACAACCAAAACAGAGTACTGCGTCTTCATTTCTAGTAATTTTTCCAGAACTGCAAGTCTAACAGCATAATAAGCTCCAGCTGTGTTCTTTACATACTCTTTTCTTCCACCATAAAACTCATAGTCCCCACTACCCATGAAAACACTGTCCTTATCTCTATTCCAGGTTTCAAGCAATTCAAAAGACCAGGGTCCTTTAATAAACATAAACGTAAATTTATTTCCAAGAAATTGGCCTGTAATTATCTTATAATCTTCCCCTTTCGGAAGCGTTTTTACAAGGTTTATTTTATCCTTCCCCACAGAATCATCAACAGCGGTTATAGACCATTTTGTAGGGACAAGTTTCCTTTTTATGCCCATAGCACCAATGCTTAGCATCTTACTTATTCTATTTTCATCTATCTTTGAGTTGTAAAGAGAAAGTATCCCATCCGTAGCACGCATATCTTTATCATAATATATTTTTTCTATTTTGTTGTCGATTTTGAAATTGTCTCGTATTGTGAACTTATCTAAGTGAGTTCTTATTCCGTGTTGGTATATTCCATCACCTGCAATTTTAGGTAGATTAGGATTAGAAACTTTAAGGTCTATGTTTATTTCATTTGCTGATATAACCGCGAGTCTTATCCTTTCTAATTCTTCAAGGTTTATATTATTTACATTAAAATTCTTAGATGCATTTACGAGTTTTGTCCTAAGTGAGAACACATCGGATACATTAAAATTATTTTTGGCCCATAATTTCGGTGCATCGTATATCTGTGCTTTGTAATCGTCAGTGAACATTACACCTACAGATACGTTTGGATAATTGTATTCGCCGACAAGTGCCGAAGGAGGCGTAAATCCGCTTATATCTCCTTTTTTTACGTAGTTAATAACACCATTTATTTCCTTTTTATGTTTTAATATTTCGTAGTAAACAGACTTTACATTAGTTACTTTCATGCCTTATCAAGCTCTTCTTTTTTTAATTTTCTTCTATAATAAGCTACAGTTTCATCTTTAGAATATTTTTGAGGGGCGTTTATCTCCGTTTCTTTTCCACATTTTGTGCAAGTTTTATTTAGAGTATATGCCTCACAGTTTCTGCAAAATCTTATCCTGTTCATATTTACTGTCTTATTTCTGTGCACTTAAAATCCACATTCATCGATTTGCTTTTCTTTGAAATCTGTTCTATTATTTTCTTGTTCTCATTTAGAGTTTTTTTGGTTTCTCCCATATCAATTGTCATGATGTATACCGGTGATTTTATGTATTTTATTGATACACCCTTTATTTTTGAGAACTCTGTAAGAACTTCTTTTATTTTTCCTATGCCATCGCTTTCATATGTTTTAAGTTCAATTTGATTCTTTATAATTACTTTTTTCTTTGTCTTTTCAACGAAATCAAGCAGTTCCTTTGCTGCTTCTTTTTTAATCTTCATCTCGCTAAGCTCTTCTTCCCCGTTTTTAATTATGCTTTCATAGAACTTGTACACAGAACCATATTTCTTTAGTATTTCTGCTTTAAGTTTTTCAGTGTCTTTTTTATATAATTTTTCTATAAGATTAATTAATCTATTCTCTATAGACCACTCTCTAAGTGCTTCTCTCTTCTCGCTGTCGGTTACTCTCTTTATTGAAAGCTCGGGAGAAGGTCCAGTAGTTATTACTTTGCATACAAGCATATCTCCCTCCTTTGCGATGTCTTTTACATCTCTTACCCAACGTTTGCTTAATTCGGAGATATGTATGAATCCTTCTTTTTCGCCGGCTATATAAACTATTACTCCATGCTGTAGAAGTTTTTTTACTTTACAGATATATATGTCTCCTTCTTTTATTTCCATGATTTAAAGCTAAATGATTATATTAGTATAAATATATATTATTAATTAGTTATAAAATTTTATACTATGAAAAATAAAAAAGAGTTTCCTGCTATTTTAGCCGGAAATAAAGTAGTGATAAATGACGCTGCACTAGGGTCTACGTTTTCAAATAAAGGTAGTTTCGGTTCATTTGTAAACGGGAAACTTGAGCTTTCCCTTGAAGAGGCTCTTTATCTTAGTTACAAGAAAGAATTAAAAATATATGGTATTGATGGCAAGCAAATTAAAATTTCGGAATTGTTAAAATTTGCATCTAAAAAACAAAGACGCTTTTGGTTGAGGTACATGGTGTTTTCAGATCTTAGAAATCAAGGATATATACCAAAGACAGCATTTAAATATGGTGGCGATTTTAGAGTCTATAATAAAGGAGCAACAATCGGAAAGGAACACGCAGAATGGATACTCTATTGTTCAAGTGAACATGAAAGTATAACCATGCGAAGCTTTTCTGCTATGAATAGAGTGGCTCATAGTGTAAGGAAAAAACTTCTTATAGGGATAGCGGATGACGAAGGATCCGTTACGTACTATGAGATAAATTGGGTGAGGATGTAATATGGCAAATTTGGTTAGGAAAAAACTGGCTTTAAAAAGGAAGGAAAGAAGAGGCGAAAAAAACGATAGAAAAATTCTTTCAAAGGCCCTTTATAAAATTGAAGAAAATAAGGATTAAACTACTTCTACTTTTATTCTGTGTATAAGATTTAATCCTTCAACTTCTTTGGATTTTACTACTAAAAACAACAATGTACCGCCTTTAAATATATTTTCATTGCTGCCTATTTTAAATTTTACTGTTTTTGTTTCGTCGCTATCTATAAGTCTTTCCTCCGAAACTTCGTTGAAATATGAGTCCTGAATCTTATCATATATTAACGGAAGAAAATTGTCTCTGTCCTCTAGCTTTATTTCAAATATAAGAGGTACATCAAATTTATTTTTTATTTTTACATCTAAAGTGAAATTATCATTTTTTTCTATTTTTACGTCATTTGTATTCGTTTCTATTTCTATTCTAGAAGCTAGTTCGTCTCCGAATCTTTCTATTATGTCTTTTGTCTTTCTAGCGTATTCACTTCTGCTTATAAGAAGATTTATTGCATGTATTAAGTTGTTTGTATTCTCGTTCCTCATTATAATACTATTATAAATCCTCTCGGCATCTTCCTTTTCAAGATATTTAGAAAAAGTATCGTACATTATTCTTTTAATAATCACGCTGTCCTTTACAGTTAACTCCATAGTTTTCTTTGTATTTGAATATATTTAATCCTTACTTACTGCTTTGATGGTCTTTTAAGAATGGCTGCCACTCCTCCTAAGCCAAATAATTGCAATCCATCACTAGAGTCCTTTGATATTATCTCTACGTTTA
This sequence comes from Candidatus Parvarchaeota archaeon UBA446, assembly GCA_002503215.1. Taxonomy (GTDB): domain Archaea; phylum Nanobdellota; class Nanobdellia; order Parvarchaeales; family Parvarchaeaceae; genus Parvarchaeum; species Parvarchaeum acidophilus. The sequence goes on along the minus strand of DARG01000020.1, from coordinate 45,572 downwards.
TGCCCTTCTCCTTTCCTAAGTAATAAAATTCGTTTTTCTTGTCTTCTTCTATACCAGAAGATATTAACAGCAAATCTACATTGTCATTTTTTAGTTCTTCTCTCACAAATGCTTCCCCATACACGGAGAGATTATCATTTCTTGCTATGCTGCTCATTAACTTTTGAACATATTCCTTCTCTATAGTTATTCTTTCATCTGCTAGTATATCCTTGCTTTTTTCTACCAATTCTCTAAGTCCACTTTCGTCTGTATAGCTTATACTTTTAACGCCTTTTATTAGTTTGTGCAATGCAGTTATCAAGTAACCACTTTCTATAAAATTATCTTTTGCAGGACCAGGCCCTCCTATTATTATCCCTTTTATATTTTTGTTAAAGAAAAGTCCTTTTGCAGTTTCAGCAACTTCTTTATAAAAGTCTTTTATTAATCCTTCCCTCTCTCTAGAAAAACGCATAGCAGACTGGCCCCCTTTGGAAAATTTTCCGGGTACAAGTGATTTTATGTGTTTTAAAGTGTCTATTCTAGAACCTTCGAGAGTGCCGAACGTTGCTTCTCTTATATCCATAACTATCAGGCCATATGCATTTTCCTGATGATACATTTGTTTAAGCGGGTCCGTTATAAATCTCTGGTCACATCGATATAATCTTATATCGGATTTTGCAGGCGGAACAACCTCCCATACTTTTATGTCAGGTTCACCTTCTCTTTCCGATACGTTTCCACAGAATACAACAAGACCATTTTCTGGAGTGTTTCCTATTAATCTAAGCTCATTCATTATCTTTTCTAAGGCATCTATTACATTTTTTCTGTTGTTTCTGTCCTTTATGTTAGTGGCAGTACTTTTTTCTTCAGCCAATTGTGATCTTATAATATCAAGACTAAAGCCACCTGGTACATAGACAGTAACAAGCTCGGTATGTCTGCCTTTTATTCTTTCAAGATATCTTATAAGATTAAGTGCTTCAAATTCATCCATAAAAATAAGCTAGCAAACTGAAAGCTTTTCTTCGATTATTTTTTCAGTTATACTGCTTATATGAGATAGTTCTTCGTTTATAAATTTTGTAATTTCTCTTTTCTTATCACCGTCAACCTTTTCTTCAGCTAAAAAGGATAAAGCCAGCGGTTTGCTTAAGTCATTTCCTATCCTGCCCACTATTTTTATCTGATTTTTAATTGAAAAGTTTTCATATATCCTTTTTGATAAATCAAAGGATACAAGGCTGTATATTTTACCTATATGGTTTACAGGATTTTTTCCCGCAGCGGCTTCCAATGTCATAGGTCTATTAGGACTTATAAGCCCGTTTACGCGGTTTCCTCTCCCCACAGCACCATCATCTCCGCTTTCTGCGCTTAATCCTGTAACGGTAAGGTAACAGCCGTTTATTCCTCTCCCTTTTTTGTCCATATTATTAACCTTTATTTCCAAGCTCCTGCCTTTTTCCATGTTATTTTCGCTTTCTAGACTTTCTTTCAAATTAAGTATGTAGCGGTTTATTTCCTGAGACATCTCTTCTTTTTTTGAGAAGTAGTCATTCTCAGACGCAATAAATCTGTCTATTATAGCCATAGCTACGGTTATCTTTATCTTATTTTTTATTCTTACTCCCATTATTTTTATATCTTCACCAGAAAATTGGAATTTAGATTTAAATTCATTTGAGTTTAGATAGTTTTCAGTCCTTAAAACAATATTTTCTAAGATACTAAAAGGGTAATACCCGACGGCAAATGAAGTATCATTAGAACCTGGCTTGCCATTCCTATTGAATGCATCTATTAAATTTACCGAACCAGCGTTTGTTTCAAAAAGGTATCTAATACTTTCTGGATCTAGAAATCTTATGTTATTTTTTATCCATGTTTTTGCGGATTTTTCAGCTATTTCTTTCAACGGTATGTTTTTGCCGTCAACAATCCCCGTAGCTCTTCCAGAAAAAAGCACAGTTATCGGTTTTGTTATTTTTCCACCATTGAATTTAGGTTGAGATTCTCCGCCTATTACTTCCAGTTTATCCACATTGTGGTGAAGTATTTTTTGGAAATTTTCAATATAATACTTTGAAAGGTTAATTGAAAATTTTTCAGCTATAGAATCCGCAATGTAATCAGGGTGGCCAAGGCCCTTCCTTTCAACTATTTCTATTTTCTGTTTTTCTATGTTTTTTTCAGTGTTTTTTTCTATTTCTATAAAATTCATCTAATTTTTAATTTTTCGGAGCATTTAAACTTATTTAATGTAAAATAAACAGTAATTACTTTCCTAATAATTATATATAAAAACAAATGGTCTGGGGGAGATTTGGACTCCCGACCTTTCGATTATCAGTCGAACGCTCCACCGGGCTAAGCTACCAGACCTTAAATTACTAATTTAATGTTTATTATTTATAGATTTAAGTTCTTTTTTGAATGAGATAATTATGATATTTTTGTAAATGTTTATTTTTTTGGTATAGCCTTTAAATTGATATGATTTTGCTTCCACTTTTGATAAGGAGTGTTTTCCCATTACTAATTTCTGTATTTTTGTAAGCTTTTCGTACGAAAATTCACATATCATTAGAATTCCATTTTTGTTCAGTCTTTTCAATAGATAATTTATACTTTCCTCCTTTTTCTTCCAATGGTGAAAAGATAGTGTTGTTGTTATAATATCAAATTTTGTCTTAAAAGGAATGTTTCGACTGCTTCCTAATTTGTAATATATATTTTTTATACCTATTTTTTTTGATCTATTGATAGCTATATCTGCCATATAAGTAGACGGGTCAACACAGAATATTTTAGCGTTTTTCAACGTGCTAGCCAGTAGTATAGCAAGATCTCCAGGGCCTGCGCCCACATCAAGTACAGTTTTTGGATTCGTTTTCTTTATTTTATTTAATGCTACAAGGTAAAGTCCCTTTAAAGAGCGTCTTGATCCTAATGAGTATGCTCTAGAAGATAACGGGCCAAATTTTTCCTCGCCTTTAATATAATAATCCATAGTTATTTTTGTGGTAAATTTTAACAGCGTTTATATGCGCTAAAATTTAGCATTAGTGGACCGAATGGGATTTGAACCCACAGTCTCTCCCGTGCAAGGGGAGCGCGTTGCCAATTGCGCCATCGGCCCATAAGTGATATTTAATAAAAACGTATAATAAAAGCTTTGCATAGGCTTATACCCTTCATTTGCTGTTATAAAAAGTTTATAACTATTAAAGGTTAAGATATACTTTGGTATGAAGATAATAAGGGATGCTTTTACTTTTGATGATGTTTTATTGGTACCAAAGGTTTCCGGAGTAAATTCCAGATATATGGTAGATACTTCCACAAATCTAACAGACAATATAAAACTTAATATTCCTATAATAAGTTCCAACATGGATACCGTAACGGAGCATATAATGGCTATAGCAATGTCTAAGGCCGGTGGTGTAGGTATAATACATCGTTTTAATTCTATAGAGAATGAGGTATTGGAAGTAACGAAGGTAAAGAGAGAACAAAACATAATCATAGAAAAACCCTACACTGTAAGTAAGGATACCACACTAGAAAAACTTAGAGAGCTTTCATTTGAAAAAAAAGTAAAAAGTTTTCCAGTCGTTGAAAATAAAAAATTAGTTGGTATAGTTACTAGAAGAGATTTCGAGTTTGAAGAAAATCCAAATCTAAAGATTGAGGATATAATGACAAAAGATGTTATAACTGGTTATACAAAGATATCTCTAGAGCAGGCAAAGACAATAATGAATAAGAACAAGATAGAGAAACTTCCATTAATTGACAAAGAAGGCAGATTAACTGGTATGGTAACATCAAGGGACGTAAAACTTTTGGAAGGCTATTCCAAGGCTTCTAAAGATAAAAATGGAAGGCTTATCGTAGGTGGCTCAATAGGCATAGGGAGCGATTATATGGAGAGAGCAAAGGCATTGATAAATGCCGAGGCTGATTTTATAGTTGTTGATGTAGCTAACGGGTATCTTGATAAAACCGCGGATGTAGTTCGTAAAATTAAAAAACTAGGTGTTGATGTTATTGCTGGCAATGTAGCAACAAGAAGTGGAGTTCTAAATCTTAAGAGAGCAGGCGCCGATTGTATAAAAATTGGGATAGGTCCCGGAGGAGCATGCCTTACAAGGCCTGTCGCAGGAGTAGGATATCCTCAATTAAGCGCGATATTGGATTGTTCTAATAGTGGAGTAAGGATAATGGCAGACGGAGGTATATCTAAGTCAGCAGATTTTTCAAAGGCAATAGCTGCGGGTGCAGATACAGTAATGGTAGGTGGATTACTTGCTGGTACAGATGAAAGTCCCGGCGTAATTATAACAAAGGAAAACGTTAACTATAAATTTTACAGAGGTATGGCGTCTATAAATGCATTTTCTGACAAAGCCTCGAAAACAGATGAATCTGTAGATCTCGAAGGTTATACTCCCGAAGGTACAGAAACACTGATACAATACAAAGGTAGCGTTACTAAAATTGTTAATAATCTTGTTGGAGGTTTAAGATCTGCAATGACATATTTGAATGCTAAAAACATCGCAGAATTTAGAAAAAATGCAGAATTCGTGCTTTTAACAGATTCCGGTAAACGTGAAAGCAAATACAAATAATTTAAATAGCATACACTTGTTATTATCTTATGCAGAAATCTAGGAATAGAAGAGTTAAAGCTGTAAAGATATCCAAAAAAACCGTTAAGACTCACGTTAAAAAAGAGAAAGTGCATTCATTCATAGAGCTTTATCTTCATGGGCTTGCGGGAGTTATAGGTTTGGGTATATTGGTTATACCATTATTCATAGCTTTGGTATATGGTGGAATTTTTTCTATATACCTTGTTATAGGCGCAGGTTTTCTGGCCCTTCTTATTGGTATGCTGATATATGATATAAGCATAACACACAATCACGATCCATATAATTTCCTTAAGAATACCATAAAAAAAGAGTATTCGTTTATATTCGCTTTTCTGTTGCTTATCTCTTTTATAATAACAATAACTGCGGCAGGAATAGCATCAGTAGGAGAACTTTCTCTTTTCTTTGGATTAAGTCCTTTTACTTCCATTGCTATAATAGATATACTATTCGTGGTAATGTGGATAATGTTTTTCTATAATAGGATTAGAAGAACTCTAAATTTCGCAGGGGCACTTAAGATATTTTTTGTTATACTTCTTATAGCTTTAGGAGCAATATCTCTATTTTTAAATAGTGGTACTCACTTATCCAATGTAAATTTACAATACACTTTACCGGTATCCGCACCAGTTTTCCTATTTGGGCTACTTATAATTCTGTGGATGTATGGCGGCTTTGAAGGTGCGTCTATTGTTTATAAAGGAGAGAAAAGAAAGGACGTAGCTAAAGCACTGGTAGCAATAGTTATAACTGCAATAATACTTTTTGCCCTTATCCAAACATTCATATTTACATCCGAAAATTCAGCATCAGTTGGAAATCTTATATATCCTATTATTATGGGTGTACCTACTGCCAATATATTCACAGCTAATATCTTGGCAGCGCCATTCGGTATTGGTGTAGAAGATGTAATAGTAGGATTATCCATTATAATCATACTGCTTACAGCATTTGCTCTTATAAACGCATCTAATAGAACTTTGGATGATATGTCTAAGGACAAATTAATGCCTGCGTTTTTGCAGAAAGATGAAAACATGAAATTATTCATAACTGCGGCGGTCCCATTGGTACTTATAACTATATTTTCGCCTATAATAGTGGATTCAGGCATATTCAGTTACTTATCTCTTGTAATTATAAGTGCATTGTCATTCGCTGCGGCATTTGCTTTCTTTTCATTTGGATATGGTTATGTATATACTAGAAAAAAGAATTACTCAAGGGCTTTATTCGGTTTCTTCGTTTTCGCCATATTGCTAGCATTGATAGTTACTTCTCCAATAGCGTTTCTTATAGGGCTTATACTGATTCTTATAGTAGCATTTATAGCTTATGCATTGATAAGGTAAGTTTTTATATTGATTTGATGTCAACTAATAGAATATAAAGTAAAATATGGTAAATACAAGATTGAAACAAGCATTAGCACTATTCATAGCGATAGCTTTCGTTTCTTCTATTTTCTTCTTTTTTCCTCATGTTTCAAGCACATCACCTATTTTATATTACATCGTAGTACCATCGGCGGCTTTAAACTCAACTGCATCTTCTCTAGGATCAATTTCAATACAAAGCGGCGTTTCTAACAGTGTAATTGCATCTTCTGGTTCAGTTCCAATTTCAAATTTGCTAGCAAGTAATATATCTAACATGTTATCCTTTACAGAGAGTATACTAACCCAGTACAACATGTCTTATAATGTGTCTAATGGAAATATACAATGTGTATCTTCATCAGAATTTGTTAGTCCTTTATGTGCAAATCCCTCCGCAAATACGGCGTGGGCGTTATTTTCATTAGGTTCAAACAATGCTTTAAATCCCGAACAAGTGTCGTTAAGCAGTATAAATCTCAATTCAGTAAGTTACAACTCCACTTTTATTCTAGTTTTCTTTGGCTTTAATAACTCTAGCAATTCCAGTACATCGGTTCCGCCGATAAATTTAGGTTAAATGCGCAATGATGAAATGAACACCTGCCGAGCTTAGCAATGAAGATTAGGGTAGCTTCTGAGCGCATAAACAGTGTAAATAAACATTTATTCTCAAAGTTTTTAATTAACTTATGAATGCAAAACCTATTGGAGTAAAAATAAACGATACTCTGCACGAAGTTAATCTTGGCATTGTAAAAGTCTTTATAATAGAGAGTAAGAATGGACTTATACTAATTGACACAGGTATGCCAAACAGCGAGAAAAAGATAATAGCTTACATTAATAGTATAGGTAAATCAGTTAGTGATATAAAATACATACTAATCACTCATGCACATATGGATCATTTTGGTAGTGCTTATGCTTTGCAGAAGATGAGTAACGCTCATGTAGGAATAAGCGAGAAAGGTATACCTTATATATCCGGAACAATGGGACTTCTTCTTCCAGTAGCAGGTTCAAAATCATTGAAGAGTAAATTATTTGTAAGTTTTGTTTCTTTAATGGGAAAACTACGCAAACCAAAATTTTTAAAACCAGATATGAAATTAAAGGAAGGCGTTTTTCCACCTGAAATGGGAATAAACGCAAAGATACTCGAAACTCCAGGACATACAAAAGATTCAATTTCAATATATCTGACAGATTCAAATACCGTTATAGTGGGAGATTTACTTAAAGGAAGCGATAAGAGACTAGAAGCTCCACCTTTCTTTGAAGATTATATATCTCTTATAAACAGTGTAAAAAAGATAAAGGAATTAAAACCTGATTTAATTTGTGTATCTCATGGAAAAGATCACAATCCCGATGATATATTTATTTAATCAACTCCAAAATTCTTTTGTTTCTATGTAGTTCTTTTCTGCTTCTATTACTCTGTCTATAAGTTGATCATTATCTTTACTATAAGAAGAAAGTATTCTACTGGCTGTTTTAGCGCCCACTCCATAGGCAGATCCTACAATACATGCTTTGTTGTCGTATCCTAAATAAAGCGCCCCGTTTTGTTTTACGCTGTCAATTAAAAGTTCCTCATCATGGTTTAATTTCTTATTTTTGAAAAATTTATTCAAAACAGGTTCATATATCTCTCTTTGTCTCTCTTTAAAAAATCCAAGATATCTAGCACCACACTTTGGACATTTTAGCCCGTCAGAGTTTTTTACTTTTATAGTTCCAATTTTATTTCCGCAGTTCATACATTGCATAAATATATCAGTGTTTTCTATCCTATCTAGAACTAAATTGCGTAGGGCTTTTTTTGCTTCTGCTGGTTTTACAACAGTACCACCATAATTCGTTTCCAGCCCTTCATAAGTTAGAGGAGACGCTTCCTTGTCATTTATGACTATTTCTATTCTACCTTCTTTTATGTTTAAAATAATTTCTTCTGCTGACTTTATATCTACTTTGCTTGATAATATCTCGTTATATGTTTCTTCTTCTACAATGCTGTTCTCATACATGTCTATAATTGCTCTAAGCCTCATTTTAGTGAAATCCGCATATTTATTTATTATACCAAATCTCTTTGCTACATTTAGAAAACGATATTCGTATAAGGATGTTCTTTTTATGCTTTCTTTTATTATCTCAGATATATCCTTCATCTCTAAAAGGATATCTCTTATTTTGTTAAGAGAAACACTGGTTTTTACTGTTATTCTATACGGGTCTATTTTGCTTACTACGCTTTCTCCGCTTATTCCTGATATAACTGAGGTTATTGCCTTAGCAAGACCTTCATTGGTCGTGCTCCCAAAAGTAGAGTGAATAACTACATACTGATCAACACGTTCTATTAAAATGCGCTTAGCTGTAGGTATAATAAAGTTATCTTTCTGTTCTTTCAATATGGCAAATTTTTCTGTGTATTTGTCTCTTATAGAAGCAGCTTCTTCAGCTACGAATCTGTGTACCGGCATAAGTTCTCCATTCCATGCAGGTATAGCTCCGATATCACTGCTTGTTCTTACAACAGATATCTTTTGATTAGATATACTTACTATCTTCCAGTTTTCTCCTCTCATTATAAAATTACTACCAGGTTTTCCGTTCTCCGCTACGAATTCCTCATCAAGTATACCTATTTTTTTATTAAGTTGACTGTCAATTACAAGATAACTTTTTTTGTCAGGTATTGAAGAAATATTAGCTATATAAAAAAGTAAACCTTTTCTAGTTCTTATGAGCCCTTCTCCATAATATCTTATCATGTAATGTTTTAGTAGAAAATCTACTACAGAGTCGAATTTTGACCGACTTAATTCTTTATATGCATAACTTTTTTTTATTGTTTGGAATATTTCGTCTGGGTTCTTTACTCCATCTATTACAAGCCCAACTGTCTGATGTGCTAATATATCAAGGCTTAACTTTGGAAGCGCTATTATCTCAAGTTTTCCCTTTAATCTGCAATTATCTATAGCCTTGCTTTCAATAAAATCATCTATATTTATTGTGACTAGTTTTCCCTTAGCTATGCCTTCTTGTTTATGATTTGATCTACCAACTCGCTGTATAAGTTTTATTACTTGTCTTGGGGACATGTACTGTATAACTAAATCTACATCTCCTATATCTATACCAAGTTCAAGTGAGCTTGTAGATATAATTACATTTATATCACCTACTTTAAATTTATTTTCTATTTCTGTTCTTACTTCTTTTGAAAGTGAACTGTGGTGAACTTCCATTTTTTTATCCTTTAAGAATTTGTTTAGTCTAGATCCCAGTAATTCGGCAGTTTCCCTTGTGTTTGTAAATATTATAGTTGACTTTGACTTCTTAATTTCATCTGCTATATATCTAAGTGAATTAGCTACCAATTTACTTATATTTTCTTTAGATGCAGTTTCTTCGTCTTCATTCTTAAAATTAGGGTAAGTTACGTCTATGTCGTATTTTTTATCTCCTGGAAAAGATATGCTTTCATCAGCGGACAAATATTCTCTAGTTTCCTTAAAATCCGCAATTGTGGCACTTATACCTATAGTCTGGAATTTTGATATCCTTCGCAGCCTTTCCAAAGCTATGGAAAACTGTGTGCCTCTCTTAGATTCCATAAGACCTTGTACTTCATCAACTATCACAAATTTAAGATTCTTTAATTTTTCAACTAGTCTCTTGCTTAGTAACATAGATTGTACAGTTTCTGGAGTAGTGATTAAACATTGAGGTGGCATTCTGGCCTGATTTGCTCTTTCATATGCGGTTGTGTCACCGTGTCTTATATCAACTTCTATTCCCATTTTATTGCTTATTTTTATTATGTTCTTAAAAATATCCCGGTTTAGGGATTTTAAAGGAGTTATATAAAGCATCTGTATACCCTCAGAATCTCTGTCTAATTTATCCAGTATAGGTAGAAATGCAGCAAGCGTCTTTCCATATCCTGTAGGGGCGCGAAATATCAAGTTTTTCCCGCTTTTTATCTGAGGTATAACCATTTTTTGAATTTCTGTAAGCCCTTCAAATCCAAGTTCATTTAAAACTTTTGATAACTCTTCAGATATGTTTTCCATAATGTACGAATAATTTTAGCTTATTATCATATATTTATTAATAACTCCCTTCTGTATATAATATGTATAATTTAGATGCGACATTAAATAAGGCCTATAAACTTTTTGTACCTTTATCAAAAGATAAAATAAAAATGGGCAGAATAGCAGAAGCTTTCATGTCTTCTTTAAAGAAAAAGGCAGCAGAGAACAAATTATCTGTAGATTTTATGTTCAGTGGTTCCTACGCGAAAGGAACTTGGATAAAGGGTGAAAGCGACATAGACATACTCGTAATATTTAATAAAGAATCCGAAATTAAAAACCTAAGTTATTTGGTGCCTAATAATTTTATAGCGACTTTTGGCACACGGAAATATTTTCGTGGAAATTTTAATGGAATTGATATAGAAGTAGTACCTGTCCTTAAATTTTTGGAAAAAGATAAAGTAAGTAATTCTATAGACCTATCGGTATTACATGCAGATTACATAAATTCCAAGTTATCCGAAGCGCAGAAGAAAGACGTTATAACACTAAAGGCACTGTGCAAGGCCAATAATTGTTACGGCTCCGAAACATATATGCACGGTTTTTCAGGTTACGCATTAGAAGTACTCATAATTAAATATCGCAGTATAAAAGGACTAATAAAAGAAGTAGCTAATTGGGGTGAAACTGTCATTATAGGAAATAATACCAGTAAAATTAACTATCCCATATTTTTATCAGATCCTACAAACAATAGCAGAAACATATGTGCATCTGTAAGCGTTGAAAACTTATCCAAGTTTGTTTTCTCTCTTAAGCAACTTGACATTAACCCTTCTATAAACCTATTTTTTAAGAGCAAAATATCTGAAAAAGTAAAAAGTCAGACTAAGTTTAGAGGAACTAAGCTTTTTAAATTTACTACAAAGATAACTGAACCAAGGGATGTTTTTCTTTCTAAATACGTTAAAAATGCGAATAAACTTCTAGAAGAATTAAATAGGAACGACATAGAAATTTATTCTACAGATTTTGAATATTCTCGAAGTGAGGCCAGGATACTTATACAGGTTTCAAACTTTCCTAAGACAAAGACAAAGCTAGTATACGGCCCTTCTGTTTTTGTGCCGCTAGATGTCATAAAAGAATTCACAAAAATTCATAAAGATGCTTTTGTATCGGGTAATAGGCTAGCATACGATAAAAAGTATGTTATAAACGATTTCAATAAATTTATATTGCTTAAACTAAAAGAATATATGTCACAGAAATCAATACTGAATAATTGATGCCCGAGTAGCTCAACGGCAGAGCACTTGGCTGTTAACCAAGGCGTTGCAGGTTCGAATCCTGCCCCGGGCGATTTTATAAAGGATTTATTTAATTTAATGAAATTTCTCTTTTTTTTGATAAAAGTATTTATAGTCGTTATAATCAAATAATAAAATGGGACTATTTGATTTGATAGGTTATGCGGCTGAAAAATCATATAAAAAATACAAAGATTCGAAGCTAGAAGGAGTAATGGATGATCTCTTAGTTTCCCTTGAAACGAATTCTATAAATTTGGAGGTTTTACCTTACAAAGAAGGTGAAGATCCATGCAATATAACTGGAAAGGTTTACAAGCTAGATAAGAGTCAGATAGACAATTCAGCAGCTACTTACTTTCTTACAACAAATAGGTGGCTTAAAAAAGGAGGAGTAGACATAGATAATGATAATGTATACTTATCAGCATTTAATGAAAAATCATATTACGCTTTATCCAAAATAAAAAATGAGCACCCTGCTATTACTCAGAACTATGTCAAACTTTATAATAATAACAAGGTACTTTTAGCTTTATTTGTCTATTTGAGTGAGGATAATAAAGGACTATGCATCCCAAAATATATCACCGATAAGAAGGGTCAGCTTATGCTTAGTAAGAAAGCAAGCATCGAGAATTTTAATAAGGTTGATGAGTTAAGTGCTAATGATAAAGTAAATGGTGGAACTGCGTTTAAGGGATTTTATCTAAGAGCCAAGCTTTTTGCCTATAAAGTAGCTAATGAGCTAAATAGCTATAACAAAGATGATTTAGAAAGCGCATTAAAGCAATTTGAAGAAAAACACGGTAAAAACACCGAAATAACCTATACTTTCTGATTAAGTCAATTTTATTTTAAAGGATATATATTAAAATTGCATAGTTTTACTCATGCTGGACAGAAAGGCGCAGATAGTTATAGGTATAGGGGTAATAATACTTTCTGCAGCTTTTTTGCTAGTAGGAGTATATTTTGCAAATCTACAGGGACTTTTCTTTCAAAATGGGGCCAGATCTTTACAGATATTCACGGATAATATAGGTTCCTCAATAAACTCCCTATACAGCGCTCCTTCTTCTATGACTATCACTTTAAATGGGAATAATTCGCTGTGTTCATGGGATCCCGCCATATCTGCGTATACCTGTGCCGGCGGTTCTAAAATATACAATATATCTTATGCAAACGGCCCTACTCTTGATTCGGGTAAGAATGTATTTAGCATGGCTCTTTGTTTTATGGTCGGTTATGGGTTTGGTGGTGCGGGAGGTTCCGAAGAAACAAGTGCGGCGTCCGATGCAGTAGATGCCGAAGAAGGAATCAGCCAAGCAATCTCAAATGAACTTGCAGGAGAACAGGCTACACTTGAAGATGCAGCAAAAACAGGAGAACAGGCCGGACAAGCCGGCGGTTCTGTAGGAGAGGAAGAAGGAGATAATCCTTCTCTTGTTTCAAGAATTAAACAGACTATAAAATCTAGGATTAAAAATGACCTCGCTCATCCTTTTATACAACCTTTAGCGGAAGACTCGCTTCTGTCAAGTAGCCTATCAACTATACAAGACGCTTTACCCAAGCTTAGTACTCTTATACCTGTAGCAGTAGCTTCTATGTCTGCGGCTTTGTTAGTCGTTCCGGTAGTAGAGTTATGGTTCGGCGCAAGCGGCAGAAATATTAACACCTATATTACAAAAGGAGTTTACGCGGATGGTATTCAAGTTGGGGCTTTAACCGGTCCTTCCGTATCTATAAGCCAGCAGATTGCAGCGGCATATCTTAATCAAGAGCCACTTCCTTTCAAGTACGCCGCAGCAAATTTAGTGTTGCAACAGTATTCTCAGACACTTTCAAGCGCTCAGACACTTAATTCCCTCCCTGCAGGTTTAGGAAAAGATGCATTAATACTTTTTGCATCTAAACAAGCTGCAGTAAATCAAAATGTTTTATCAGAACTTTCAGCAGCCGCTTCAGCAACTCCCTCGAATTCTTATTCTACTCCAAAAGGAGGGGTAGAAGTTCCAGGGAATCTAAGTTCGCCTAATTCTCTTATTGGATTAGTTTCGCTTTCTCCAAGTGGGCAAGATCCTTTACTTACTCTTCCTTTCTTCCTAGCACAAAATGCATTTTTAGTCTATGCAAGGACTGCAAGTTGCCTTAGCGTACCATCTCAACCTCTTAATCCAGCTAATTATAATTCGGCTGGAAAAGCTTTCTCTTCTGCAGTGTCCGAGTTTGGGGCAATAACTACTCTTATTGATGCATACAATAAAGTAAATGCAGTTTTACCACTAGGTACATATTTTGTTGGTTATGGAGGGGAAGTTTACCTTAATGGACAATCAAGTGGTAGACCAACGCAGGTAACGGATCCTATAATAACTGACATGAATGATATGTGTGAGCTTGCAGAAACTGCCTCAATACCCGGTCAGAATCTAAATACTATAATACAACCAAGTGGAAACGGTTCAATTTCATTTTCAGTATCTCAAGGACTATATAATACTCTTTGTTCAGAAAATAACCCACTTTTCCCAAACACTCTTCAAAAAAATATAAACAGTGTACTTAACTCTAAGTCTTTGGAAAGTAATATGACTATTTTACTGCCACCTGGAGATGCTCTCGCCATATCAAATAGAGGAAATAGTGTAGATCTGTGTGTATACAATATGCTTATAGACTCATTTGGTTCTCCCGTAATTTCAACTAGTCAAGTTTCATCAACATCCAATATAACCGAGTTCGGTTCGCCAATATCATGTGTGAATCTTACAAATTTAACTAGCGGAGATGTAAACTTTGGAATAACAAATTCAGAGATGAAAGAATTAAACAACAATATGATCTCTAGTAATGATTTTTATATAAACAATAATTCGCTTGTTGGCTTTTCAGTGCCACTTACGGATTTTCCCAATGTTATTACAGCTGGTAGTGGATCCTCAAGCAGTTTTTTATCGGCTGGTAATTTTATATCAGGAGGTAAAATGAAATTAAAAAATGAAATAGGTATAACTTTCCCAGTAGCATCATTTGTTGCCTCTCTATTTGGAAAGAAACTCCCTAATTTGCTTCACACATCTGTAGGTACCTCTTTGACAGCGCTTTTAATATCACCATTAAATGCTATTTCTTCATATAATACTAATTTATCCTATTACGAAACAGATTATGCAAACGTTACCTTACAGCTTACAAAGACAACTCGAAATGGTGTTATATACTATGATATAAACAAAGTATACAATAATTTGGTTTTTGGGGTATATCCTAATAATCCAAATTCATTAGGAGGTACATACATTTCAGGTTGAATAAAAAATATGGCATTGATGGAGATGATGGCTTTTTTGAATGCAGGTATACTCATAGTAGCATTTGCGCTTCTTCTTGTTGTATTATCATTCAGTGTTTCCCAAATAAATAGCACTAGCGTATTTGCGAATTCGGAAGCAGTAGCTACAGGGATAGGAACAAGACTAATAACATCTCCAAATTGTTTTGCTTATACTAATACAATAACTTACTATAATTCAACTTTGGATGCATCTGGTGGGCCATTATATTCATCTTCTTATACCGAACCAGGAGTTATAAATTTAAATAAATTTTTAGAGAACGATTTCTTGTCTTGTATGCAATATATATATTTTGGAGGCGCCACTGATTTGCCGGCACTTCAGTCGGATTTAGCGGCTGCAACAGGTGTGTCTTTGACACTAACTGATACACAAGATCCAACTGAATTTGGTGCTACGGGCTCATTATCTCTATCAAATTATAATCAGTTTAATTTCGGTGCCAGTTTCCAGCAAACCGAGGCAAAAATACAGAGTTTTGCAAAGGATGCGCAGTATGCTGCTATGGCAGCTAGTCTAGCAGTAAGTCTTCCCATAATGATAGCTACAGGTGGAGCAGTTCAATTTAATTTAATCTTAGCAGTAGGACAACAATCAACGACTGAGATAGCACCACAGTATGCACTTGCAAATATATTTTATTCCGAAAGTACCTATACCGAATCATTTCCTGTAATTATACAGTTTACAAATGCTAACAATCAACCAACTTTTCAAAATAGTGGCGTACTTACAGTCGATATAACTTATGGAATTCCACCGTATAGCTAGATTTGGGAGGAGAGGCCAGCTTACAATGCTTGACCTTGCACTTGCTCCTTTAGCTGCAGTTGTGCTTGCAGTGTTGGCTTCGGCCTTGTTACACAGTGCAACGGCAAATTTGCTTACAGCCGTTAATCAGCAACCTACTGCATTATCTTGTAATTTTGCTTTAGATTCTATATATAGTACTTATTATGTTCATACCTCTTACGCACTTTCTCAAATAGCTTTATCTAACCCAGCACAATATGCTTTGGCTGAGTCCAATAAACAGCAAAGTTTGTCGGCTAATTGCAGCGGTTCATGTAGTTCAACTTACAGTTACTCCCAAAATTATTTGTATAATTCATCATCTCTATATTCAGATTTTATAGGTTACTTTTCCGGCTTTTCTTTAAGTGACTTTGGAGTCTTAACTGGTCAAGAAGCGGCTACTTTGAATGCATTGGGCATTAGAGTTTTCTTAAACAGTATACCTGCAGGTGTTACAGGAACTGAGGAATGCAGTCTTAAAGTTTATAATCCTGCAAATCCTTCAAGCCCATATACTATTTACGGAGTGATGAACTGATGGACAGAAAGGGACAGGCCAATATGATCGTTGTTTTAGGTATGGTAGCAGCGACAATATATATATTACTTAATGCATTTGCTTACATAAGTAATGTAGGGTTAAGTTCAACTATAGAAATAAGTGCGCAGAACAGTATCTCCCAGACATTGTCTCTTAAGGATTATTTAATACAGGAAGCAGATTATAATTTCCAAAAGGCTCAACTTTTTGACGGATTAACTCTGCAGCCGAGTTCCGTGGACTGTGGTTATATAAACACTTCTCAATCTCTTCCATTTGTACCGGTTCCCGAGGTGTATTACTGGCGAAATCTCGCAGGTCAGGTATGTTTGCCGAATAATGATATTATAGAGTATGGGTTAGAACATTTATTAAATCAGAATTCATTTGCTATAGTGAATTCTTCTAACATAAGTATAAAATCAAATCTAATACTAAATTTGTCGAATAAGAAAAATACGCTTTTTTCGGGGAATTTTTCAGCTCCGTTTTTAACTCACAATTATACGTTTTTTTATAATTCTTCATCAAATGAGTTTTCGGTGTGTCAGCAATATAAGAATTCATGTAATTATACATTGACAAATGCGCCCATAGGTGTAAATTTTAATATGTCAGGTTTGGAGTTTACTTCTCTACCCCCTTCGGATACTTTGTCGGGCGTAATAGATTTATCCACTGTTACGAATGCATTTTTTAAAGATTCTGGCCTTTCACCTTCAAGTCAGTATGCCTTGATTACTTTTCCTAATGGAAATACAGCTATAATATATTCAAATACAGTAAATGGTGTAACCAGCTTTACTCTTACACCCATGGCTAATAAGAATTTTTACACTTTAAAAAGTATCTGGGCATATAATAATGCTAACGGTATAAAGAATACTACATTGATAAATAATTCGTATGCAGTATATGAAGGCACAAACTACAGTTTTTCTATAAGTTCAAATGTTAGCGGTATATTCTCCATAAAACCGGCAAATTATGTAATGTTTGATATACAGCCCCAGTTTATTTATTATAAATATATATTAAACAGCATACAGAATGCAGGCAATGAAAATCTTCTTTTTCCAAGTAATCAAAATCTTTATATATCATATTCTGTTTTTCCTTTATACTCCCCTACTGTTTGCGTAAATTATAATGAGGGTCAGTATAATCTACAAAATTGTATGACCTTATCAGATTCCATAACCGGTAAGAATTATCTTAGCGAGCTACTTAAAGCTGGCGAAGCGTTTGTAAATGAGAGTTTTCCAATAGGAAATGAAAATATTGAAGGTTTTGCACAATATGAAATAGACAATTATATATCAAATGCTATAAATGCAGTCAATCTGAAGACAGTTTCTGTTAATGGAAAGCCAAAATATGATTGGTATTCGGCACTTATACTTCAGCTAGGTTCCCCGCAGGGAACAACTTATCTTTTAAATAAATTGGCCAGAGTGAAAGAACCCTATTATGGAACATATATATACAACTGTGCACAAAACGCTTCGGATTTATCATACTGCAGGAATCTTCTTTCATCAACACTCTCTCAAGATATAATTTCTCTTCTTCAGCAGCAGATGCCGCAAGAACTGACATTTCTTTCTGGTACAAATTTTAACATAAATGTGTTAAATCTGTCAGTAAACGCCAATGAGATATCTTCATGTACAAATGCAAGCAATTATAGTGTAACATCAAATTACACCTATTCCGTAAATAGTTCTCCAGTTAAAGGAAATTATTCTGAGGAAGTGCTTGGAATACCTATATCTTTAGAATTTGGTTATCAGAACTCGCTTAATCTCAAACCAACAGAAGCATGTGGTATACAAAAATCTCCATATAGTACTGGTTACTCTGGATTTACGCAGGCTCTCGTCACTAATAATATAACATATATAAATTGCGCACCTGTTATAGCACAATCTTTTCTAAATAATACGTGTATAGCAAGCTTGGAAACTACCAATTCAAAGGTAGCGAGTTATCTTAATTCAAGCAGTTCTGCACCAGCTGGAGAATATTGCAGGAGTGAGGCAAATGGTCAGTATTTTTGTCCATATTATAAAGTATCTAGTTTTTCTTATAAGAACTGGCTTACCGAGAGCAATATTTGTCCTAGTTACTTTGTTTTAGATAATGAAAATTTCACGTCTTCTCCTAATAACAATAATTATAAATTAGTTTCCGTTTATGGGGGAGGGGCGGATTCATCAAAAATGTCATTTTACAACAAAACGTTTGCACTTTATAATGGAACTATAAATCTTCCGGAAAATTTTAGTTTTACTGTAGGAGTAAATGCCACTGGCCCATATGCAGGTATTGATGCATTTTTCTCAGGTAAAAATAATCTTAATGGGAATATAATATCCGCTTCATTTAATTCCTTAAATGATCCAATAGGAATATACAATTATTCAGTCGATACGGATTCTGTTGATTTATTAGGAGGTTCAAACAGTTTTATTTCTCCAAGTGCATCAAATCAAATAAGCTTAGATAGGGCTTGTACATCTCTTGGATGTAATTTATCTTCTTATCTAAATTCAAAATTCGAAAGCTCATTCTTTTCAAATACTAGTGAAATAACAAACAATATAAATTTATTAGGGCTGGCCACTACTTCAGAACCTTCCTCGGATCTTATAAGCTATGCTTTTGTAAGCAATTATATATCTTCTTATACTCCGATACTAAATCAATTGCCATATGTTTCAGCTTCACAGCTGAATTCAGCTTTAAATTCCTCATTTGGACTGAGAACCGACAATAATACTTATTTTAATGAGTTTATACTTAATCCTATTAACTTAACAAATTCTTACCAGCTTAAACTTAATATAAATACTAATTTCAATATAGGCTACTTATTACCTGGATACATAAAGATATTCGGAGTTTATCAAAATAATAACATTAAACAGTTTTACTGGTGGAATCAAACAGCATTAAACAATGGAGGAATTATTTGGATAAACACTTCGGCAGAAGTACCAAGTGAACTTTATGTAGTTTATGGAGTAGGCGCAAATGGTAGTAGTTCATATAATAATGGAACTAACGTTTTCCCATTCTTTTACTCTATAAATCAAACTGGAGAATCGTTTAATTTTTTATATCCAAATAACAATCAGCACAATTTAAATGCTTTTTACTCTGTAGGGGGGCTTAATCTTACAAATGAGGAACCCATACCTCCATATATATACAATGCCACGCTTAGTTCATATTATGGTGAATTTGCATGCATAAACAAGAATCCTTTCGAGTTGACGCTGCTAAATGGAACTTACTCAGCATACCCTCCAAGTTTTAATGTAAATAATCTATATAATGATTTCAGTACCCTTTACCCAGATCTTACTATAATAGGAAAACAAACCTTTACAAAATGGCCTTAATATGGAAGTAAAGAAACAAAAGAAAGAGATGAAAACAGAAGCGGTTTTGCTAGTTGTAATATTTATATTATCTTTTTTAATAGCTGACAAAATTCTTCTGATACATACTATTTCGGAGAATAGTTCTTATACCTATATTGGACAGAATAGTACTTCTGCAGATTTTTCATCTATAAACACATCCTCTCCATTTATAAGATCCGCAGGAATTTCTTCTACGTCAAGTTTGATAACAACAAATGAATATGTTAACTCTACATCGAATTCAAAGTATAACAGCAATATTTTCTATAATGAAAAATTCTATCCGGGAAATGTTTCTTATTCAAGTTCATCTTATTCTTGTACAGCTATAAGTGAGATAACTGCCCCGCACTTGTGTCTTTCTCTTTTTACGCTTTTCTCATGTGGAGGCGGGCCAGAAACAGCAAACTTTAATAATGTTGTAGGTTATATTGGCTATCCACAGGAAGACTTCAAATTTCCCGGCGCAGATTACTCTAATTACTCCAATCTTTATTCTGCTACAAGTAATTCTTCATCTCAGAACATATATCAGTTGCAATCAAACGGCTTTAAGTATCAAAATTTTATAAATTGGAGTAGCAAATCAATACATGCATATTCTAGTATATATTCAAAGAGTGGACAGCAGTATTTGTATGCTGTGAATCATTCATTTACAGGCAATAAATCAATTAGCGGAAGTATACCTGAAAGTACACTTATAATACCCGCAATTTCGTGTGGTTCTACATTTATAAACAATTATATAACTTACCCCGGTTTCGTTGGTAACATTTATAACATTTCCACTTTAAGCGGATTTACTCCCTCAGTATATCTTTCTTCCAAAGATGAAAACAGTTTTGGTGCTTATTATTCTCTTGGATATCTCCTATCATTGGGAAACTTGCCTTGGAGTGGTTCATTTGATTCTTTGCTAGCTTATCAGGTCCAATCAATTAATCCAGCTTTTAATTATACGATGCCAACGGAAGATTACGCACAGTTCCCTAAAGGAAATAAAGGAGCTATGCAATACATAAACGTTACAGGTGAGTTTCTAACTCCTTTAACAATGGATTATTTTGTGGGAGGCAATTCTTCAAAAGTTTCAATATATGTATCGAATACTGCGATATCTTCTATAGCTGCTGTAAGTACTAGTTCCGAAGTATGTAGTAGGGTAGGTCCACATGGAGCATGTATAGGTTATACACAGGCAGTATCAACAGCAGATAGTGCAGACACTTTCACAGATCCAGACTTGGAAGCAGTTTACTATCCTAACTATGATAATGGAGTATATGAAAGTTTCAGAACGGATGGAATATTCCCGATATGTGCATGGAATTCATCTTCAAATAATATACTTACAAGCTGTACACTAGAAAATCATTCTACAGTAAACAATATTACCTATCAAAGACTTTGGCTTTCAAATAATATTAAAAACAATGAACTTTACAATGCAACGTTTTCACCGGGCTATTCCAGTTCCTCAGAGCAAAATAATTTCACATTAACGGCTTTAGATAGTTTTTGTTTCTATGGCGAAAGTTTCAATACTGCAGATGGAGTTTACACTTCCCCAAGTTACAGTAGAATAATACCTCCTACAACCGCAGAAAATTATACTTCTGCGATAGGAGAATGTAATGCTTTCTTCAATAATACAAATTGCTTTAGCCCGAGTTCAAGTCAATCTCTTAATTTTGAGGATGGCATCTTTGCCAGAGGTATTGCATGTACTTCGTCAGGTATTCATGCAAATAATGTAACAGATGCATGGATAAGTTCGGTATTCGTTGCTAATAATGCAGGAGATTACTGTGGGTCTTTTCAGGGTCAGAAGAACCCTTCTGATCCTCTTGCAAACTCCACAATGTTCTTTAATAATATTACTACAAACTGTCCCGAATTTAACAGTAATACGTCATCTGTAAATTTAGTAATAACGGTTAAGAACGTTGGTAACGCCATAATAAATAATCCATATTTAATAGCACTTTATGGTAATAACAACTTAAGCAACATATTCTATAATTCTCAGAATAGCATAAGCCAGACATATAGTCTTTACGAGGACTTTTTATCACAAATGAAAACTACAACTGGAGTTATAGAAGTAAATTATAATAATAATTTTGATACAAATATGTACGTTTTTGACAGCGGGCATCCTTTAAATCCTATACCGTTGGAATCATTATTTTCTTCGGGCGATGGCTATATTAATGGTCCATTTAATAATTCACTCTTAGGCATGTTTATCTACAAACCCATAAATGGCTTGTCTAATAACGTTATAAGAACTTCAAATATTGTTCTTTCTCAATCTTCATCGGGTAGTTCGCAAGTTCCCGCAATACAGCCAAATGGAACAGCGACTTTTACTATACAAGTTCCTATGGCTTTATTTGAGGCACTGGTTTCAGGCAAGTATAATCTAAGCGTTTTCTTTGGTAACACATTTAATACAACATGGAATAATCAGTCATTTCCCTCTAATTCTCTTTTAAATGGCGTAACTTCTGTCAATCCATTGGTTTCATCATCTAACACTAATGCATCACAGACACACAACAATGAGATATTTTCCAGCACCAGTGGTTCCCCTTCTCCGATATGGCAGTACATAGTAAGTTACAATTTTAACATGTCTAAATCTCCAATGAAAGGAGTCGGAATATATAGTGACAATTTATCTTTATCAATTTCACCTACAAATTCTACGTCTAATGCACTTAACGTTACCGTTAATCCTTCAGTGTCTGTTTTTAATGGCAGCGGAACGTATCAGCTCAATTTAAATCAATTAAAAGGTTCATCCATTTCTTGTTTCGTATCACCAGATAATGTGCAGGATTTTGGTGTATTCTGGTCAAAGCAGATAGTGTCTCCATCTAATCTAAACTATGCTTTATCCAATAGTATCTACTCGGGCGAACAAAAACAAGCCAGTCAAGTCCTTATAAATGGGTGGACTGGCATAATTTTCATGCCTTATTCAGATCAAGTGGCTCTTAACTATAATAATTTACCCGTTTACAGCCCTTCTTTGACTTCTTTTCAGCTAGAAACACCAACACTTAATACAACAGCCAATGAGTTTTTATACAATGTTTTTGATTATGTGGGTAAAGGCAGCGAAAGCAGTATATTTTCAAACTTTTCTTCACTTTACAATACATTAAACTCAACTGTATCAGGGGTTCAAGCAACAATTCCTAAAAGTTCGCTACTATTTAATCTTGTAGCAAATTCAATTGTAAGCGATCCTTCTATTCTTAGGATAGTGGCACAAGATGTTTTTGAAAATTCTTCAGGATTTACAAATAAATCGTTTAGTTTTTCCGTCGTTAGAAGCGGGATTACTCAGTGCTCCATTAAGAATGTTACAAACATAAATTCAACATACTCATATGCTTACTCGGGCTGTTTGGCTGATGCGGTTGTTAATAATTCGTATCTAAATATATCGTCAAATAAAGGACCTTTCATAGTTAATATATATAATAACTCTAATTTGAATATATCAAATGAAAGCGCAGATGATACAGTTTTGATGGGAGCAAATGAAACGCTTTCAAAGTCCAGAAACGGATTATTCTATATAACTATACCTGTTAATACCTCTATAAGTAACGGAGTCACACTTTCTTTTTCTCCAGTACCATTGACTAAGCAACTTTACAATTCCGATTTATACTTATATAATTTAAACGGTACTCCATTTAATTGTAACATAATAAATAATTATAACAATACTGGTGACTTGGGCGTTTCAAAGAAGGGAACAGGGTTATATTACCTACCAAACGGAACTATAATGTGTAATCTAACGAGTGATTTTACTTACATAAGGGCAGTGTTTATAAACAACTCAAATAATGTTTATCTCGGCAGTGGAGATATACAGTCAGGACTGGCAATATCTAATATATCCACTTCTGTTCCAGGCGCATTAAATATAAGCATAAATGGCATTCCAGTGAACGCACAAAATGCGAATATAGATTCAGGGCTTAGCAATAATGCTTGTACTACTACTTCATCAGAAAACATATATAATGGGATACTTAGATATAATAAGGGATGTACTAATTTATCATACTCTCTTATAACTTTTGATTATAATGAGAACGGTACCGACCTTCTAGAATCAGCCGTTATCTCTCCAAAGAATTATAATAAAACCAGTCCAAGTCTTATGTATTCAAGTCCTTCAGTTGCGACTACCTCACCTATAGGAGAATACAATATATCGGTGGCCAATACTGGGGCTGTCAAAGTTCCAATACAATTTGATTTATCAAATAACTTTGGAGGTTGTAATAATATGATTTTAACTTCACAGAGCCCATACCCTTACGCCGAAATTCCATACCAATTGGTTTCAACTAGTTCAAATTACTGTAATTATGTTTTTATAGGTTCAAGCGGTAATACTTATTCAGCTTTAGAGATTAGTTCTCCTTCAATTATATATCCTAATAATTGGTTAAGTTATAACTCCTCGCAGTATAACGTTCAGTTCTCTTACAGCAATTTAAGTGGAGATCTTGTAAGTAATTGTCAATCTGGTTTTGGACCATGTATAGATTCCTTCTCTTCATCTGGAAATACATTAGGTAATTTACTTTTTAATAATGTTTCTACATCATCCGCTACAATCTCACAGACACTGCAAGGGCCCATAGAAGACTGCTTCACTGTGCAATATTCTTCTTCGCAAACTGTAAATATACCAGAAAATGGTTTTGGAAGTGTAAATTACGAAAATAATAAAATATATCAGACTATAACTCCTTCTCAATCAATAAATAGTGAATATTGTTTTTATCGCGGTTCCAAAGTCATAACTGATAATATCCAGGCTTCAGGTTCTCCTATAACATTCAAAGTTCAAAATCAGATGATATCTAACTTTTCTTATGTTAAAGATAGTAATGGTAGTGTCTTTTATGTTCCACCTTCGATAGATGTAGGATATTCTGGTTATAACAGTGTTACAGTAAGTAAATCAGTACCTGTTTATTATAATATAACCGGAGTAAATCTTTTACAGAGCTGTTTAAATTATACACTTATAGGAGGTAATGCATCTACTTTAAGTACAAGCCAAGTAAAAGGTTCAAATATAACTAGTAGCAATATAGAAACACCAGAGAAACTTTACTGTATAGATGGGAGCATGCCATCATTTACCCCACAACTTTCTTTAAGCGCTCTAAACAACTCTAATAGATCAAAAGGCAAATCATTAGGTTTAGGTTTTGCATATCAACCCGGTAATTATACGAATGGAGTCGGAACTATCTATGATTCTTGTATTAAACCGACAAGTCTTATTACCTTAAATGATCCAGAATTTTATATTAATGGTACAAAATCCACATATGATGGATCAAGTTCGGAAAACAACCTTATAAGTAATTCAGCAAATTCAAGCGGACTTGAAATGCTTTATAGTCCAAGCGGGAGCGTTTTTATAGATAGCTGCGCTCCAAATGAAACAGTACTTAGCTACAGTGCATGTACGGAACCGGTAAATACAGTTCCAGAGAATGGTTCGTATAATAGTTTGGAGGCGCTGCCTTCAAATGGAGATTTATACGGGGGAGGCTGCTTTATAGGAGATTTGAAAGGTACAAATTATGCATGTGCTCCAACAGATGGTGCATTGAATTATCATGTTTCTTCAAAATCAGATAAATCTTCTAAAGTTTCGGTATCAACAATCGTATTAAATCAAACCAATGCTCCAACCACTGCCTTTAGTGTATCTTTTGACTGCAGTGTAAGTGCCAGCAACAGCACTAAGCTATTATCAACATCATGCAACTATCCTAACAATGCAAATTCAGGTATATGCTCTGCCAGCGTTTCTTATAAACAAGTAAATTCCACGGCTTATAACATAACGGCAGAGTGTTCTTTAGTATCAACAAGTACTTTTAAAATAACTACAGTTTCCCAAAATAAAATTAGTAATCTAAATATAAATAGCTCTCAGTCAGAAAAAACTGGCTTAGTAAATCCGTCCTTATTTGAATGTGGAAATGAGACTAATACAATAAACAGTAATGTTATAAATGGTTGGAATTGGAAACCTTATTCGACAGCTGGAACAGTAAACCCGGTAACAACTACAAATCCAGCAGGCATAGCAGAAGTTGGAGGGTGTGAGGCTGGCAGAGACTCGTTTAGTGTAGAAAATCCTAATATAACACTTAAGACAGATGCTTCTACCAAAACTTTCCAGTACACTTATTCTTGTAGTTCAGGATATAGTGGTACTATAGTTTCATGCAGCGGAAAAACTTCTTTACCTTCTTCAATATTTAATAACCCTACAAGTAATAGTTGTTATTCCAAAAATATAACTCTCATAAACAATTCGCTTGATAAAGTAACCGTTAATGGGAACAATAATGGGGGAACAGCAATAGCTTGTAATCCGTTCAGTAAATCAGGCTACTTATCTCCCACTGTACAAGATAATTGCATAGCATATCATTCGCCTGCGAAGGCTTCAACAAATTCAAATTACGCGCTGCAATATTCAAACTCTAGTAATTATGGAGTGGGAATGGGTGTACTTGGTGGTAGCTACAAATTGAATATTTCAATACCAAACAGTAAGCAGCAAAATTCTGTAAAAGACGCTTATTTCACAAGTCTTTCCGAATCACAGATTGAAGGAGCAAACAACATATTTACTAATTTATTGCCTTCATCATTTTTAGAATCTAACTTGCCTAGTAAGGCTTTATCAATATCGGCAGCTTATTCGTTTGACATGCTTAATATATTAATGCTTCAGAATCCAAGTTTTGGTGTAAGTGGTATACCTGGCTTCGTAAATGGGAGCATTCTTGATTATGCGTTAAGCATATTTACGGGAGGAACATCAGGCAACTGCGCTCCACCGTACAATGAAAGCGGCGATGCTATTTTTACATTAGGAGAAGGCGAACTTTGTTCCGGTAAAACTTTACCTTCTAGTTATAAAGAAGGAGTTTTCCTTTCTTTGGGAACACTTAATGAAGGGTTGCATTCTATACAGTTTTACAGCGTTGGAAATTCTACGAACGAAGCACAGCCATCGGTAACTGTATTTGATAGTGTAGGAAACGCAGCTGATCTTAATACGGCTTGCTCCAATGGTGATCAAAAAGTATTTACATCCACTTATAAAGGAGGTAAATGGAGTTTTAATATAACCTCGGATCAGCAATGCGACACCGTTAACAATAAGCTTTATGGCTATATAGTAAACTGTTTATACCAGACTCCAGGCAATCAGACTTACACAATAGCATCTCAATATTATCTTGCTTATAATTTACCGACGGTTTGGAACATAAGCTATTCGCTTTTAGTTGCTCCTAAGAGTTACCAAGTTGTTCCTACTCCTGTTTATCAGATAAATGCATCTACAGGTTCAGTATTGACACTTCAACAGCCGAATAAGACTACATTTATAGAGAGAGGGCTTCCAAATGGATACAAATGGAATATGGAATTTAATGGTATTAACTTAAGCTCTAAAACAGACGTAATATACTTCTATTCAACAGGATCACATTCATTTAAAGTATCTACGTTGTATAACTATTCAACATATCCAGATTGTTATACCAAATATACACCTTCACCTAACAGTGGAAAAGAAATAACTGGAACAACTACATATATACAGTTCTTGGCTTCTACCACTTGTTATACATATTTCAAGGAATCGGGCTTACCATCGGGACAAAACTGGTGGGTAAATTATAATGGAGTAAATGAATCGGCTTCTTCATCGAGCAATATCGAATTTACATCCACAACAAATGTAGCTTATATTCAGCGTTATAGTTATAATATAGGTAGTATAAAAACCAAGGCAGCAGCATGCACTGATACTTATGTTCCAGATCCTTCTTCAGGGGATTTAATTGAAGGGGAAAACCAAAGTGTGGTTTATTCTTTAGAGTCCGACACATGTATAACTACTTTTAAGGAAAGCGGCCTGCCATCTGGTTATAACTGGGAAGTTACATATAACGGCACATCAAAAACATCCAGTTTAAGTACTATAGAATTTAATACTGGTCCAGGATCTTTATCATATTCTATAAGCGCACCTTCAAATTCTTCAAATGGGTGTACCGAAACATACCCTATAAGTCCCTCATCTTCAGGCTCTTTGCCGGCAGGGGAATCATTAACTGTAACTTTTTCACCAAGTAGCTCTTGCATAACTACTTTTAAGGAAAGCGGTCTACCATCAGGGTATACTTGGTCCGTTACATATGCCGGGCAAAGTGGAAGTGCACGTACAGGATCACCCATTTCTATTACTAGCAAAGCTGGCTCTTTCACTGCAAGTGCATCTATCAGCGGATTATCTTGTTCCGCAAGCGCAAAGGTTGATACAGGTGGTTCATATACATTTTCATCGTGGAGTTGTACAACTACTTTTTATCAAAGCGGTGGGTCTAATCTTAATTGGGAAGTTAGCTACGATGGAAAAACTAATTATGGTAGTACAACAAGCCCTATATCAATAACTACAAATTCAGGTTCATACACTGCAACCGCTTCTATACCAGGATATGACTGCAGTACAAACAGCATATCATCAACTACAGGTATCGCGGGCGGTTCTTATACATTTAATCCTTGGTCATGTACAACTAACTTTTATATATGGACTCAATCTCCAGAACCTTCAGGTAACAATAATGAAAACGAAAATGTTATTTATAATGGAATTTCTAAAACTAAGAATTGGGCACCTAGTAAAAGAGTAACACTTCCAAATGGTCAAAGTGGCTTAAAGCTTACCTATACTGGTTTATCTAATCCTGGTATATCTTTATCCTGGTCTGTAAACAGTCCTATAGATGGTGGAGATGGTAGTTGTGATTATGGAGCTATGTATGATGTGTGGACTGCGGATTCGCCTTCAGGGAGTATTTCTCCAGGACAGAACGTTTATGTATATTACACATTATCATGTAATTGGGATAGGCTGTGATAAAATAAAAATATGGAAAAAATTTTAATTATTTCAATAATCTTAGCAATCATTATTATAGCAGTAGCCGTATTTTTTATAGAGCATTTTCTTTTTATTCACAAATCGATAAAATCTATAAGCATTTTGGATAAGGAGAATAGTCTAAATATATTTTCTAGCAATACATTATCATTTAATTTTACAAAAGACTTTTATCTTGTAAATACAAGTAATTTACTCATATCTAGCTATAAAAATTCTGCAAGATTGTATTACGAATATAATAAGTCTATTTATATAACGGTAGTTCAAAATCTTAGTAATAAAAATATTTCATATTATAGGTCTATATTTATAAACGGGCTTAATGTCAGTCATTATAGTTTAAATAACATCTCAATTGATGGCTATAATGGAATAGAGGCATCTTCTGATAAACTGCCAATAGGTAAAATTGTCGCAATAATTGCCGGTCCAGCGGGTTATTATACCACTGTAGCTGTGCAGAACCTTAATCAAAGTCTTATTAATGTGTCAAACGCAGCATTTAATTTAATATTAAGTACTATGAAATTTGCCCCTTCTAAATATTTAAATACAAGTTAACTAGGTGTTTAATAGAATTTAAAATTTAATAATATAAAATATAAGTTAAAATATAGGTTATATTACTCTTTTATTTGTAATCTCAAAACGTTCATAGCAGAAGTAAATGATTCTTTTTCTTAAATATGAGCATGTACCCTTATAAATCAATCCATATTGCCTAGGTTTAATAAATAAATACTAATACTTTAATAAATTATTCTATGGGTAAATTAGAAGAAATCAATTTAGAACTTAAAGAGAGTTTGAATATAATAGTCGGGCAGGCACATTTCATAAAGACCGTAGAAGATATTTATGAAGCTATTATAACTGCCTGTCCCAGTGTAAAGTTCGGTATAGCTTTTAATGAAGCCTCTGGCGATCGTTTGATAAGAACAGATGGAAACGATGGTGATTTGATCAAAAAAAGCTCTGAATTCGCTGAAAAAATAGGCGCAGGTCATTCTTTTGTAGTTATATTGAGAGATGCGTATCCCATAAATGTGCTTAACAGGCTGAAGCAGGTTATGGAAATAGTAAATGTTTACGCAGCTACAGCGAATCCTTTAAAGGTTATAGTATATGATGATGGTATGGATGGAAGAGCTATAATTGGAGTTATAGATGGAAAGAAGCCCTTAGGGGTAGAAAAAGAAACCGATAAAGAAAAGCGACATAAGTTTTTAAGGGATATAGGTTACAAGAGGTAAAAATTATTATACCTTGTTTGGTTAATAAAATTATACTAGTCGGGGTAGTACAGCGGTAGTACGCCGCCCTCATGAGGCGGAGGTCATGGGTTCAAATCCCATCCCCGACATATTTATTACGGAAATACTATAATTTTATATGGCTTATAACTTTTTTTTCGGAGTTATTACTGGCATTGTAATAGTTTCAATAGCTTCTTTTTTTGTGTTAAGATACTTATTAAACAAAAAAATAGAAGAATGGGAAAAATACGAGATGAAAAAAGCGCTTGATAAAAGCGTTGAAATACAAAGGCCTGTACTTAAAGGTAAAATAAGTGAGCAGCTTTATCCAATAATGTACGAAAAGGAGGGTAATCTCTCTGATTTGAGATTTTTGGGTAGTCCTATAGATTATATAAAATTTGAAGGGCTTTCAGATTTGGATAAAACAGGTAAAATAACTATAAAATTTATAGAAATAAAAACCGGCAACGCAACCTTAAATAAAAACGAATTGGCCGTAAAAAAGGCAGTGCAAGAAAAAGAAGTGTATTGGGAAGAAATAACTATATAAAAGTAGTTATTTAATAGTAAAATATGCTTTTTATAAGCGTTTAAATTTTATAAGTACCATAAAATAAGATGGATATAAAAAGATTCTTTGAGCCACAAAGTATTGCTGTCATAGGTGCTTCAAGAGATCCAAATAAAGTTGGCAGTGCAGTTTTAAAGAACCTTATAATAACATTTAGAGGAGAAATATTTCCTATAAACCCGTTTGTCGATGAGTTGCAGGGACTAAAAGCCTTCAAATCAGTTGCAAGCGTAAAGAAGAAAATAGATATAGCAGTGATTGCAGTGCCAGCGGAGATGGTTCTAAACATACTTAAAGAATGCGAAAAGGTAAAGATACCTTTAGCAGTAATATTAAGTGCAGGGTTCAATGAAATCGGGGGAGACGGTACAAAGAAAGAGGAAGCTATAAAGAAGTTTTTATCCAAAGCAAAAATAAGGATAATAGGTCCAAACTGTTTAGGTATAATAAATACAGACCCAAATTTCAATGCTACATTTTTAGATCCGAATTCAAAGGTAATAAAAGGAAATGCAAGTTTTATATCTCAGAGCGGAGCATTGCTTAGCGCAATAGTAGATGACGCATCCACAAATGATATAGGTTTTAGTAAAATAATAAGCATTGGTAATGCCACGGATATAAGCGAAGCAGATATAATAGAAGCATTCAAAACCGATGAGAAAACGAAGGTACTTGCTCTTTATCTTGAGGGCCTGAATAATGGCAGTGATTTTTTAAAGGCCAGCATGGAATTTTCACGCGAAAAACCTCTTCTAATATTGAAAGGAGGTAAATTTAAATCCACTTCAGGCGCTGTTTCCTCACACACTGGTTCAATGGCGGGAGATTACAAAGCTTACGAACTTGCATTTGAAAGGGCAGGGGCCATATCTGTCGATAATATAGACGATTTGTTCAATTTCATGAGAGATGCAGCGGAGATGGTAATAAATTCTAATGAAGTAATAATAGTCACTAATGCCGGAGGTGCCGGAGTAGTTACTACAGACCATATAACTAAAATTGGTTTAAAGTTAGCGAAATTCAATGATAAGACTTTGAATGAACTGGCAAAGGCATTGCCAAAAGAAGCGAATATACATAATCCTGTAGATATGGTAGGTGATGCTACTCCTGAAAGATATAGAGATACTCTGGAAATATTAGTTCAGCAAAATAAACCAATAATAATATTATTTTCTCCGCAGGAGATGTCACAGCCGCTTGAAACAGCAAAACAGATTTTCGAAGTTCATCAAAGACATCCAAACGTACCATTTCTGTCAGTATTTTTGGGAGGTGCAAGAGTCGAAAAGGCCAGAAGATTTATTTTAGAAAGGAATATGCCTATCTATCAATATCCAAATGAAGCCGTTTCAATGATATACGGACTCTATTCTTATTATTCACATAGAGGTAGGACATTTAAAATTATTTCGAAAGACAAAGCTAAATACAAAGACTTCAAATTAACAAGCAATACCTTCGGTATAGATGCAAAGAATATATTTGATTCCATAGGGATAAAAAGTGCAAAAGGAATAAAGTTGACTTCAGAAAAAGATCTTAAAAAAGCTAGTGATTTTGTAGGTTATCCATGCGTTCTAAAGATAGAATCGAATTTAATTTCACATAAAGAAAAAGTGGGAGCCGTTATAATAGGGATAAAAAACGATGAAGAGCTTAAAGAGGCATTTGATAAGCTTTCAAAGTCTGCAAAAGAACAAAGTATAAGTAAGCCAGTTTTTGGTTTGTATGAGGATGTAAATAAATTTGGAGAGAACAAAGTTGAAGTTTTAGTAGGTGCTCATAGGGATCCACAGTTTGGTCCAATGATTGCAATAGGTTTAGGAGGGATATTTGCAAATGAAATAAATGACACGACATTCTTGCTTTCTCCTATCTCAGACCAAGATATAGACGAATTAAAATCATCAAAATTAGGTGATATACTCCAGCAAGCCACTTCTCAATCAGTCTTTAATGAGCTGATATCTTACTTGCTTAAATTAGATAAATTCATGAATGCTAACAAAACGGTAAAAGATTTGGATTTAAATCCAATAGTATTATTTAATGACCGATTATTTGCAACGGACTTCAAAATTTTCGTTTAAAAAGCTTTCTTTTTGTTAAACTATTTAAGCTAAAAGATACAATTTTAGTTATGGCTTTGAAATTGAAAAGTATAGGTTCGACTTATGGATTAAAGGTATACACCGACAATGGTACTTATTTCGGGGAGATAGACGAAGCGATATTACAAGATAATAGGATAGTAAGCTGGAGAATAAAGGCAAGTTCTTCTTCCAATCTTTCGAAGATGATAAAAGGTGCAAGAGGGGCTATTATACAGCACAGCCTTGTAAGAGCTATAGGAGATATATTCATAATATCAAACATAGTTACCTCTCAATCTGAGACGGAAACTTCACAAAAGGAATAAGTTTTTAAGTATGTAAGTGCTTAATCTTAAGTTTTGATGAGGAGTAATAACAACATGGATAATACATTTAGTATTTCGTTTAAAACTACAGATGATATAAAGATACCCCAAAAGATAGTGGATCAGGTTATAGGACAGGATCAGGCTGTAGCAATAATAAAAAAAGCAGCCATACAAAGAAGAAACGTTCTTCTAGTCGGTTCACCAGGTACCGGTAAAAGTATGTTGGGTCAAGCGCTATCTCAGCTTTTACCTGCTGAAAAGCTAATAGATATATTAACTTTTCCAAATCCAAAAGATGAAAACGAGCCCATAATAAAATCTGTACCTGCTGGAGAAGGAAAGAGGATAGTAACACAGGCCAAATCCAGAAACATGTCAGGATTAGCTGGCGGAAACAGTATGATAATATTTCTTGGTTTTATAGTAGCTTTCTTTATAGCGACATATGTTGTTAGTATAGTCGTTTCTGCACAAAAAAATCCAATACTTGCCGCGGCTAATCAGCTATCCGGTACATTGTTTATAATAACCATGCTTATAGGTTTCTTATTCGTTCTTCTTATGTACAGATTGGGTAGAACAACTTTAAAGACTAATGTACCTGCTCCAAAGCTACTGCTAGATAATTCCGGAGCGAAGTATGCTCCCTTTATAGATTCAACTGGTTCAAAAGAAGGAGCTCTACTTGGAGACGTACAGCACGATCCATTTCAGTCTGGAGGGTTGGGAACTCCGGCACACGAACGCGTGGTACTTGGAGACATTCACAAGGCCAATGGAGGCGTCCTTTTTATTGATGAGATAGCTAATCTAAATACAGAGACACAGATACAATTGCTTACTGCAATGCAGGAGAAGAAACTTAGTATTACTGGTAGAAGCGAAAGAAGTGCTGGAGCAATGGTAAAGACTAATCCAGTACCATGTGACTTTATTTTAGTTGGAGCAGGTAATCCAAACACACTCACAGAGATGAGTCCTGCCCTTAGATCTAGAATAAGAGGTTATGGTTATGAGATATATATGAATGACACCATGCCAGATACAATTGAGAATAGGGATAAAATTGCAAGATTTGTAGCACAGGAGGTAAGTAAGGATAAAAAAATACCTCCTTTTTCAAAAGATGCCGTTATAGAGATAGTAAATGAAGCTAAGAAAAAATCTAATAGAAAAGAAGCATTGACGCTCAAATTAAGAGAACTTGGTGGTATAATCAGAGTAGCAGGGGATATAGCAATAGAAAATAAGCATTCTGTTGTCACAAGAGACGACGTTCTAAATTCTAAGAATTATTCAGGTTCATTCGAACAACAGATAGCTTCAAGATACATAAAAGAAAAGAAAGATTATGATGTAATACAAGTTAACGGTTCTAGAGTAGGCAGGGTTAATGGTTTGGCAGTTATAGAAAATTCAGATTCGGGACTTATGCTACCAATAGAAGCTATAGTAACTAGAAGTATGAGAAGAGGCTCAGGAGAAATAATAGCTACGGGTAAGCTTGGTGAGATAGCGCAGGAAGCCGTAAAAAATGTTTCTGCAATTGTAAAGTTATACTCCAATAAACCACTTTCTGATTATGATATACACATACAATTTTTGCAGGCCTATTCTGGTGTAGAAGGAGACAGTGCAAGCGTAAGCGTCGCTATAAGTATACTGTCAGCTCTTACAAATATACCCATAAAACAGTCGGTAGCAATGACCGGTTCTCTTTCTATATGGGGTGAAGTTCTACCAGTAGGGGGAGTATCAGCTAAAGTAGAGGCTGCTATAAATGCCGGAATAAAAGAGGTAATAATACCGCTCTCCAACATCGATGATCTCGTTCTTTCAAATCCAAAGGCTATAAAGGTAATATCTGCAAACACGATAGCGGACGTTATAGAAAATGCAATGGTTGGAGGAACACAGAAAACTAAACTTTTGAATGCTATAAAGAAACTCCTTAAAATAAACTATGTCAAAAAGTAAGGTTTTTCTACACGTTTTTGACGAAGAAACTTCTAGGGCCGTAAACAAATTACAGGGAGATGGTTATATAAGCACACTTTTAGGGCCAATTGGTACCGGAAAAGAATCATATGTTTTTTATAGTGAAAGTTTTAATAATAGAAAAGTGGCCGTTAAATTGCATAGGCACAATATCTATTCCTTTAAGAAAATACCTGCTTATATAAAACTTAGGGGTAAAAAGAGCGGTGGTTTTATGAAAAGAATAAACGACTGGACTAGGTTTGAATATAATTTTCTTTCAAAAGCACATAATCTAGGGGTCAATTCTCCCGAACCTATAAGGTGCTATGAAAACATTATAGTGATGGATTTTGTAGGAAAGGATGGAATTCCTTCTAAACCCGCTATAAAAGACAAGTCTTTCGATGTAGAGATGTGGTATACTAGCATAATAGGATTTATTATAAAAATGGGAAGAAACGACATGATACATGGAGATTTAAGTCCCTATAATATATTAAATAATGGGGGTAATCCATATATAATAGATTTCTCGCAGTCATTGAAACTTTCAATATTTACAAAAGATTTTCTTTCTAGAGATATAGACAATATAAATAATTGGTTTCGTTCTTTAGGATATAAAGAATTAAAAGAAAAAGAAGTTATTTTTAAAGAGATAGGTATAGAAAATGAAATCTAAAGAGAAGGAAGTTTATTTACTATTAAAAAGAATTCCTCGAGGCAAGGTAACTACTTATGGGGATATTGCAAGAAAGCTTAATATTAATCCAAGGCAAGTAGGCAGAATTCTTAGTAGAAATGAGCATCCTATCGAATTCCCTTGCTATAAAGTTGTAAGGTCTGATGGAAATCTAGGAGGATATACAATTAAAGGAAAAAATAATAGAGACACGCTTAAAATCAAAGCAAGGAAGCTTTTAGAAGACGAGGTTAAAGTCAATAACGGAAGAGTTGATAAAGCGTTCTTTTACAGCTTCCGTTGATTACATTTTATCTTAATTTGCATCATGGGAAGCATATGTAAACAAGTAAAACTTATTACAACAGTCAAATCAATAAAATATTTTTTCTAGAGGTAAAAAAGGCAGAGGAATTCAGTGACTTTGTTTATTTCAAGTATTGTATTGGTTGTAATAAATGTAATAATATATACAGGCGGATTTACAAGAAGTAAAATTAATCCAAAGCAGTCACCAGACTTTTAAGAACTTAGTTATATTAGATATAAGAGGGCTTTTATGCCCTCGATCGCTGGGTGCAGGATTCGAACCTACGCAGGGAAAATCCCAACTGGCTCTCAAGGCCAGCGCTTTAACCGCTCAGCCAACCCAGCATCTCATATTATATTGTTAGTCTTAAATATAAGTGTAATCATTTTTAATTGTATATGATAATAGCGATTAAAGACTTTTCACTTGAAAGGACTTTAAGTTCAGGACAGATATTCTCCTTTTTTAAAAAAGACGAATACTGGTATTCTTTTACTGATAAGCCTATAGCAATTAGGCAATCTCAGGACAAAATAGAATTGTTGGGATTATCAGAGAGCGAAGCAAAGAGTCTACTAGGATTAAATGATAAAATATCTGAAATAAAAGCAGAAATAGACAAGGATGATTTTATTGATAGAGCTATAGCATATTCTGGTTCATTAAGGGTTGTGAAATCTGGGCTATGGCCAGCCACTCTTTCGTTTATCTTATCAATTCAATCTAATGTTAATCTAATATTAAGAAGGATACAGAACATGTCAGAATTTTATGGAATAAGCGGCGAAATAAATGGGATAAGCCTAAAAAGCTTTCCACCATTTGATGAGATATATGAAAAAGGCTATGAAACTTTGAAAAAATTTAAATTAGGTTTCAGGACAAAGTTTGTTTTTTCCGCTGCGAGTTATTTTCATTCTCATGAATTAGACGAATCTATGGGTAAAGAAGATCTAAGTAGGCATTTATTAGATATAGACGGAGTAGGGGAGAAGGTCTTAGATTGTATAAAATTATATGGGTTGCATGACCTTACTTCATTTCCTATGGATGTTTGGATATTTAGGATATTATCTCTTTATTATAACCATATAACAGGAAAGTATAAAAGTTATAAGGATAAGAGAAAAGCAATTGTAGACTATTTTGGACAATATGCAGGGTATGCAGAACTTTTTATTTATGATTATTCCAGACTTAATTCGATAAAATAAAGTTAGTAATTTTAGTATTTTACTATTTTGATGTCATTTATACTATCATTTATTATTTTGTCCATATTTATTTCTTTTTCCAATTTTTTAATTATAGTATCATTAGACTTAGTCGCAGGGTTTCTCGATACTATCGAGCAACAATCTTTATAATCCTCAATCGAGAGGTCATATAATCCATACTTTTTGGATTTATCTATTATCTCGCTCTTATTATAGCCTATAAATGGTCTGAATACGGGTAAGTCTATTCCATAACTTATAGCATTTATGTTTTCTATTGTCTGAGAAGCAACTTGCGCCAAAGAATCTCCAGACGTTATCGCTTGATATCCGTTCTCCACGGCTATTCTTTCAGCTAGTTTAAGTAGAAATCTCTTGAACATAACTAGTTCATACCTCTTATTTATCTTTAGAGAAGAAACACTAAAATAGTGGAAAGGTACTAGGTAAAGTTTTATTCCAGGTTCTATTTCTCCCAACTTTTTTACGATTTCATTTATTTTTCCGTCTAATGCGGCATCAGGAGAATTCAGAGCATAAACATGCAATAAATCAACAGTTGCTCCCCTTTTCATTATTTCTATTGGAGCTATTGCTGAGTCTATTCCTCCAGAGAAAAGAGAAATAACTTTACCGGAGCTTCTTATGGGCATTCCTCCGATACATTTTATTATATTATAGTTTATTATAAATGAATCATGCATTATTTCTATTCGTATTTTTTTCCCGTTTTTATCAAAATGAATTCCCAATGTTTTTGCGAGTTCTTCTTTTAACTCTACAGATGTTTTAGAGTAACCTTTGTCTACACGTTTCACATCTAAATTGATTTGTCTTTCATCGGAAATTACCTCACTTAAAATCTTTATAAGTTCTTTTTCGTCTTTTTCTATAGAGTATGCCTCACTTACCCAAGAAATCCCTGGGGTCATAATAATTTTATCTAAGTATGCAGGGTTATAATTTTCCATTATAAGTCTGGTTTCAATCGCTCTAACCTTTTCGCCTAACTTTTTTTCTATGTTTTTAATCAGTATACCTTGAAAATATCCTCTTTGCTTTCCTTTAAGGGCAATTTCATCGTAGTGTATTGATAATATTTTTTTCATATATCAAGCACTACCTTGCATTCAATTAATCCTTTTCTTTTTTTGATCTTCAATTCATGCATAGTTACAGCTTTTACGTCAGCTATAAAATAGTCTTTTAGTTTTGTTAGTTTTTCACCTTTAGCCGTGCAATAAAGGGTATAATCCTCCTTTATATTTACATTTATCATAGGTATAACGATATGTTTGTAATCCTTGTATAGTAATATTTTATTAATAAATTTTACAAGAAGTGACTCAAAGCTATCCGAGGATACCTTAAATTTTATAGGTATGTCGCCTTTAACTTTATTTTTATTTATCATAATATCATAAACAGCACGTGCGGCGTTTTCAAACATTTGATTCATGTTTTTTCCATAGGCTATGAATGCTATGTCCGCAGTAGCCTCATCTTTTAGAAGGATATATCTTTCCATTATCCCTTTATATTACCGATAGGTACCAATTTTAGCACTTTAAGGCTTATACCTGCATCATGCATAGAGTTTACAACTTGATCTATATCTTTATATGCGGCACCACCCTCTTCTATTAAACCGTTTAAGCTGTTTGATTTTACGTATATCCCTTTTTTTTCTAATTCATTTACAAGTTTTTTACCTTCTATTACTTCTCTAGCTTTTACCCTGCTCATCGTTCTGCCACTACCGTGAAGTGTTGTTCCAAAACTTTCAAGTTCAGATTTTTTTGTTCCTACACAGAGATAAGATCCTGTTTCCATACTGCCACCAATTATAACTGGCTGCCCAGTTGATTTTAATACTCCATTTAATTCCTTGTTTTTAGGTCCGAAATTTCTAGTGGCGCCTTTTCTATGCACTACCAAGACGCTTTTTCTTCCGTTTACTATATGTTCTTCGGTTTTTGCGGTATTATGTGCTACATCATATACTATCTCTAAACCCATGTCATTCTCGCTTTTTTTGAATGTTTTTTTAAATGCTTCTCTTATCTGATGTGTTATCAATTGTCTGTTTACAAACGAGAAATTTGCCGCACATGCCATGGCTTTTAGATAATCCTGTCCATCATCAGAATTAAAACTTGCATATGCAAGTTGTTTGTCATCTAAATTTATCTTGTTTTTTTCGTCATATTTTAAAAATCTACTTATATAATCACTTGCTATTTGGTGCCCAAATCCTCTCGAACCAGTATGCAGCATTATTACAACTTGGTTTTTTATAGTATCTAAATCAAGCTTGTTTGCAACGTCTTTATTAAAATCTTCTTTTATAGTCTGTACTTCTAGATAATGGTTTCCAGAGCCTAGTGTGCCAAGCTGTTCTTTTCCTCTTTTTACTGCGTCTTTACTAACCTTTGAGAATTCAGCGTATTTTAGTACCCCTCTTTCTTCTATTCTCTCTTTGTCTTTTTTTGTAGCGTATCCTTTTCTTATTGCCCAATCTATGCCTTCTTCAGATATGCTGTTCATGTCATTATTATTCAGGTGTTTTAATTCAGGTACCAATCCTGTAGATTTTGAGCCTACTCCAGCAGGAACAATTTTAAAGAGAGTATCTATTAACTCCTTTATTTTTGGTTTTACTTCATTTAAGCTCATATTTGTTCTTATGAGCCTCATTCCACAGTTTATATCAAAGCCTACGATACCTGGTGATATAATACCTTCAGCGGCATCAAATGCTCCCATC
The DNA here is from genome assembly GCA_002503215.1 of Candidatus Parvarchaeota archaeon UBA446. GTDB lineage: Archaea > Nanobdellota > Nanobdellia > Parvarchaeales > Parvarchaeaceae > Parvarchaeum > Parvarchaeum acidophilus. Next base: position 5,775 of record DARG01000020.1, on the reverse strand, counting down.
CAGCCTACAGGTACTCCATAGCCTATATGTGCATCGCTAAATAGATAAGAATATCCGATTATACCCGGTAAATTTGCCGCATTGGTTGCCTGTTTAAATACATCTCCCTCTATTTTTTTAAATATATCCTTATTAGCATATACCCGTATTGGTACATTTCCAACGCTTTTAGAATCCCATGTATTCTTGTAGGTCTCTTTAAAGGAACTCCTTATATCCTGTATATCCATACGTTTATTTGATTTATACAATTAAATATTGTTTATTTTTTCTTTAACCATTGCTCATGTTGTTATAACCTTTTATAACATGCAAATTTTCACCATTTATTTTATTTTTATTTATTTTTTCAAGTATCTCAGATTTATCCATTTCTTTACTACAAAGTATTATAGTGTTGCCAGAGCCCATAGGATTATTAACCAAATAAACCTTGAAGTGTTTTTTTAATTTATTTATAAAATTTTGCCTCAAAACTATTGCTTTGAAACTCATAGCGTAATTTACCGCTAGTATTCCATCTGTTGTAAGAGCTTTTGCCATGTTATCAATTGTTTTTTCATCAAAAAATTCATCTGGGATTTTATCTCCATCGTACGCATCTAAGAATAAAAGGTTGTATGATTTTTTGTTATTTTCAAGGAATTTTATCCCATTATCTAATATAATATTGGCTTTGCCTATGTCATCTTTTATAAATTCTTTAGCAAGTTTTATCATTTTAGGGTCTATTTCTACTACGTCCATTTTAGTTTTATTTGGGTATAACTTATTTATCTGGTAAATAATTGTTCCTCCTCCGAGTCCTATCATCAGTATCTCTGGCTTATCATAAAGTAATGGCAAAGGAGTAAAGAAATCCCAGTATGACCCAGTAAATATTCTTTTATGGGCAATTCTAGAGTAAGTTATACCATTGAATTTAACGCTTAAACCCTCAGGACTATCCGTAAGTGTTAAGATTTTGTGTTCATCTTCTTCTGTCTTTATTATTTTTTCACCTTTTATCTTTCCCAATATACTATTTATTATGTGCATATTTTTTAAGTCCCGGCCACCAGTTGTATTTTTGTAGCATAAACATTAGGGATGGCACTATAAAAAGTATGGAAAGTGTCGAGTCTATTAATATTCCCATAGCTACTATAAATCCTATTTCGGATATTATAGGTACTCCACTGGCAATCAATGATAAGAATACAATAGAGAATATTAACCCTATACTTACGACAACCGGTCCGCTTTTTACAAGCCCAAGTTTTATTGCTTCCGTATTGCTTTTGCCTTGTTTAATAAATTCTCTTATACGCATAACTAAAAATATATCGTAGTCAACACCAACTCCCATTATACTGGTTATCAAGAATACTTGAGCTATAGATATAAATGGAAGTGAAAAGATATAATGGAATATAACAAGGGTTATAGCATTTGCCGCTAGTACATCTGATACTATTAACAAAACCAGCCTAATCGGTGTATAAAGGGATAATAAGATTATAAATAGAACCATAAATATCATGGCTCCTAACGAAATTATCAGTAACGGTACCTCGGAATTTATAGTATTAACGGCATTTCCTAAGAATACCTGTAAACCTGTTATATTATAGCTAACACCGCTAGTTTTAAGGTAGTTATTTATACTGTTATAATCATTTAGTGCACTTGTACTAAACCCTAGAGTTTTTAAGTATGCACTGACTTGTGTGGAATTTGATGTTTTTTGAATCTGCGTGTAAGCCACGCCATTTATTGAGCTTATACCGTTATATACTCCCGTAAAATTTGTATTGTTACCTATAAGAGTTATAATAATTGGATCTATAGGATCAAATTTGAAGTTGTTTACAGCCGTGTAAAAAGCAATTTTCGATTGCGAATTTGGTAAAAGTCCCAAAAAATTCATTCCAGGATGATACGTTACAAAGAAATAGGCGGATATAACTATCAATACAATAAAGATAGAAAGAATTAAATATCTATTTTTGTAATCAAATTCTCCTAGCTTTCTAAAGCTTTTTTCAAGCGAAAGTCCTCTTTTAAAATTAGGGTAAAAAACCTTTTTTCCTAGTGACATTAGTATCGCCGGCATGAAGGTTATCGCAGAAATAAGTACTATTAGTATACCTACAGAATTCAGTATACCAGTTGAGCCTAAGAATGGTAGGTTAAATTCAGACAATATCGCGTATGCAAGTATAACAGTAGTGCCGCTTACTATAACAGCAGCGCCAGCTCCGCCAACACTAGTTTTTACGCTTTCTCTGTGATCCGTTTTAAGTTCTTGTCTAAATCTATATAGCATATAAACAAGGTAATCCGTGGATATACCTAACATGAGTATAGCGGCAAGTGCCGGGTCAAAAAAGGATATCGTAGTTTTTAGAATTATGTGGTATATAATATAAAATATGGAAAAAGCTATCGATACGTCAACCATATACACAATTAGAGGTATAAAGGCAGCTATCGGAGATTTGAAGATAAAACCAGTTATAATTATAACCATTAAAATGCCAATTCCTATTGCTATAATTGTACCTAGGTTTGTAGAACTCTCTATGCTGCTACTTAAGCCGGTAGAACCAGTAACATACGATTTCAAACCGTATCCACCAGACATTTTTGCGATGTAGGTATTAACAAATGAATAGTTTGAATTATTTACTGTCGCAATAGTTGTGTTGCCGTTATAGTTTATCAGGTTTAAGGTATCATTTGGGTTAGCAGCTATAGGATAGTTAGCGAAATTGTAGTTATTTATTATATAGAGTGGAGTTGAATTTTTGTATCCCATTATTGCCCCTAATATAAAATCATAAACACCGCTTCTTTTTACTATAGAAGAGCTATTTAGAGAGTTGTTTATTTCTTTAGCCACCTGTTTTATAATAGTATAATTTAAAGTTTCTGGGATAGTTTTAGGGGTAAAGTTATATTTAAGATATTCAAGACTTAATGCTTCTTCAGCAGATTTTTTTATATTATAATAAGAGGAGTTTATCACTTGATATTCTATAGAATACACAGAAGTTATATTGTTGTAGGAAAACCCCTTAGATATATTCTCCAAGAAAGCTTTAGTGTTGTTGGAGAAGGAAGTATTGCTTACAGTTAATACTAACTGTAAGGAATTTCCACTAGCCGTACTGTTTTGGCTTCCAGTTACATTGTAGGAGACTATACCAAATAAGTGAACGGCTATAGGTATAGAAATTATAAATAAAGCTAACCATATTATTATTATCTTTTTGTGGTGTCTATCAATAGCATTGCTTAATTTTTTAAGATTAATTTCCATTAACTTCTAAATTTTAATCTAGTTTTCTAAGAGTTACTTGTCCGTCTTGTCCAGGTCTGTTTACAACTACAGCCTTTCCGTCTTTTGTTTCAAGTATAGCGCCTTTTGTTATTATATTACGTCTTGCATATGATCTATTTGCCGGGTTTTCAAGTACACGTATTATTTCCACGGTTGAATATTTCTTACTTTTTTTGTCTAGCATGTTTCCACTATTAGTCTTTAAAGGTATTATTTTGATATTTCCTCCCACTGTTCTGATTGTTTTTATTTTTCTTTCACCTACTTGTAAAAAGACAGCTGGAGTTTTTAATTCACTCTTTCTCTTATCTCTTCTTTTACCTTTAAAACCTCCCCCTATTTTTTTTAAAGTCGGTGCAGTGCTTTTAGACATATTCTTATTGTATAAAAAGCGTTGTATTTAAATGTTTTCTTTACATGCTCTATAACTTAAAATCCTCATTCTAAGTTTTTTGCTTTAATATTATCTTTAAATCTCAATTCAAAATTAAATAAATCTTAATTTTAACCTGACTTTTTCATTTAAATCAAGCTTAAACATCTATGTACTAAAAACATTAAATTTTTATACTGAAATGATTTAATGATTAAATGATATTGAGTGATAAAGATATAAAGCATTATCTTGATGAAGGAAGTCTTTCCATAGAACCGTTGTCTGATGATACTATAAGAGAGAATGGTGTGGACCTAAGGATAGGCGATGAAATAATGAGATTTGTTTATAACAATGAGCCAGTGGATATAACCGATAAAAACGCTGTAGAGAAATCATATAGAAAAGAGAAAATAACAGACAGTTTTGTTGTATACCCTCAGGAAAGAATCCTGATAAAAATACATGAGAAAATAAAGATGCCCAACAATCTCATAGGGATGTGCAACGTGCGTTCTACCTTCGCTAGATTAGGCTTGTCAATACCTCCAACTATAGTGGATGCAGGTTATGAAGGTAATCTTACAATAATGTTAATCGGAGGGAATGTACCGGTAAAGGTACAAAAAATGATGCGGTTTTTGCATCTGGTATTCAGCAAAACTTTAAGCGATGTTGAAAAGCCTTACGCTGGCCATTACAATAAAAGCTCTAGCGTAACGGGAGCCAAGATATAAATTGGGTGAAAACTTTAGTTAAATATGAAAAGAAGTTCGAAAAATTGGAAAAAATACCACAAAGATAGGTGGAAAACAAGAAAGAAGAAAATGCTTGATAGAAAAAGAAAAAGAAGGCTGCTAAGAGAGAAAAGTGCGTAGATATTAATTTATTATATAGCACTACTTTAAAGTTGCATATTAAAGTATTTATAATAGCAGTTTTCTAGTAGTAATATTTATGGAAGACTACTTAAGTATTATCAAACTAAAGGTTTTGCCTAAATATGGTTATAAAAACCAACTAGAAGATGCGCTTTTAAATGTATTAGATAATCCAGACGATTACCTGTCATGGGTTAAAGAAATAGCCAAATACCACATTTCTAAAAGAACCGGGTCGGAATTCTGGATAAATGCAGCTAAAGAAAGAAAAATAACAGTTAATAAAATTAATAAGTCAAAAACAATGGATGAGCTTTTAGATTTAATGGGGGATGCGGATTATGATGAATTAAAGCAAGAACTGGGCTATGAAAAGTTATTCCTTCCAAAAGGAATGAAATCAGAAAAGCTTTACAGAAGCGATTCTTCAGGTACTACTGGTCCAGCCAAGACAGTTTATCATGCAATAACTCCTCTTGCGTTTTCTGCAGCAAACGAGTATGTGGGAATAATCTCAAATACAAGTGCCGAAGATTTAAAAGATAAAAAACTTCTCGCACTTGGTCCAAAAGGGGCTTATCAAGAGGAGCATAAAATACTTGCAGATTTTCTGGGAATGGAATATATAGATCTGTCGTTTGAGACAAAAGGACTGAAAAATTTACCTCCTGCTAAGCTTATGGAGATACTTGGGCCCATAATATATAATACAAAAGAATTGCTAAAAGAGAAAAATGTAGGTTTAATGACCGGCTCAGGAGAGATGATACCATTTATAGACAGGGATTTACTTAAAAACGTGAAAGTTATAAAGTTATCCGGTACTGGTATGAATGGAGCTTATATAGATAAGCTGCGAAAAGAAGTAAACAGAAATATTATACCCTCATATGGACACTTTTATGGTAAATCTTCTATAGGTTTTCTCGATGAAAATAATCTAGATTATTATCCAACATTCCCTTTTACAAATTATATAGTTTCAAACGAAAATGGTGAAAGTAAAGAGAAAATGGTAATAGCACAACCAGAGTTGTTTCTTATACACGATGAAGATATAGTGTCTGTCTCTCCAGAAAATCCGTCTTTTAAGGGAATAAAAGGTATAAGGAATCCTCACAGGTAATATGGACAATAAAGACGCAGAAACGCAGGAATTTTTGCAAAGTATGCTTCTAACGGCTGTGTAGAAA
>DARG01000032.1 GCA_002503215.1 Candidatus Parvarchaeota archaeon UBA446 | reverse complement strand
ACTGTAGAGAATAACTGCTACTATTACTATGATTAATATGGCCCACCATAGGTCATCATATACTCTAAATCTGACTGTGCTTTCTTTGAAAGAGGATTATACATATAATATTAAAAGAAGCTTTTAATTTTAAACTTTATTTTTTTTGTCTTATACTTAAAATAATAACCTATTAAAAATTTAAAAACAATTGAGATTTAAGAAAATTTGATTATGCTAAGGTTCTCTTTGCCGTCATTTCTCCTTTTTCATCTATTGAATAAACAATTGGTACACCTGTAGGCATCTCGAAATCTAAGACCTGTTCTTTTGTCATCTTTTCAAGATACATTGCTATTGAGCGCAGACTATTTCCATGTGCGACTACGAGCACATTGTTGCCTTCTTTTGTATCTGTTAAAATACAATTTACGAAAAAAGGTATTGTTCTTTTTTGTGTGTCTTCCAAACTTTCCCCGTTTGGAGGCTTTATGTCGTAACTTCTACGCCAGTTATGAACTTGCTCCTCACCATATTTCTTTGCGGTATCTGCCTTGTTTAATCCCTGAAGATCGCCGTACATCCTTTCATTTAATGCAGGATCTTTAATAACCGGAATTTTTCCTGTGTATTTCATCACTATATTTAAAGTATCTATAGCCCTTGTCAATACACTGGTATATGCAACATTAAAATTTATACCGCTGTTTTTTATCAAAGTTCCCGCATTTTCAGCCTGCTTTTCTCCGTTTGCTGTAAGCGGTACATCGACCCATCCGGTAAACCTGTTCTCCTTATTCCAAAGAGATTCGCCGTGCCTAAGAAGACATATCTCTGTCATTACAGACATTAGCAGCAATAGAATAAATCTTTATCTTAATATTGGAAGTTATTCCTCTTTATTTTTCCATCTTTGTAGACCGTTAAAAATGGCCTTTTTACTGCTTCCCTTTCGTATATCAGCTTTCTTGTCGTATCTTTTCCATCGTCGGTTATTATGATTATACTTTCCAAATCCGCAGGTTTTATTTCGCTGTATTCTTTGCTTACTTCTGAATATTTCACCTTAGTGTATACTTCTGGAGGCTTTCCGCCCATCGATAAATACTCTTTGAGCCAGCTTTCCCAATGATCAGCAAAATCATCTGTTTTATCATTTAGGAATACCTGCCTATGTGCTTCTTCGTGTATGACTGTATTCCTTATGTCGTAAATATCAAAGGAGCTTAGTTTATCGTATATGAACATTTTATCTATTTCTATAGAATCGTCCTTACGGTTGTATTTACCATTGAAATCGCTTACTTTGCCTCTAGCGATGGTTATATGATATTTCTCCGGCAGGAAGACATTTTCTTTTTCGGGCATTTTTTTCCTCATGCTAGATAATATAGCATCAAGAAGATTTCTCTGATATTTTATATCAAAATATTTTTCATTTATCATCTAAACATAAAGAAGGTTACTTACTTATAAATTTTTACCTGCTCTTCTTCTGACAAAAATCTTCATCAATATTAGAAGTATTATGAAAATTAGCAAAGCCGCAGCGACTGAGTACATTATAGAATTTACCCCACATTTTAAGTAAAATGAACCGTTCAATGCGGATGAAGAACCTCCCGAAACTGCAGATAAATTGCCTGCATATACTACACAGGCATTGTAGTTTGTGAATATGAGAAAGTATACTGGGATAGCTATTGCTGCGCCTATTATAAACAAAAATAATTTTGTGCGGTCCTTCTTGATCTTCGTTCCTTGTATATCTACGTTTATGCCCTGTGATTTTAATTCCTCTCTGTATCTGTCGACTAAACTCATCGGATATACTCCTTGGCCTGACAAATCATTTTTTGCCCGGTTATTTTATTCATTTCAAGTGTTTTTTCCGTGATTTCTCTTTTTTCTTTTGAGAAACGCAGATTGTAACCTTGTCCTGCCATATTCTATTTAGAAGCTTTACCCTTTTAAATTTGTGATAAGAAATAATAATATTTACATTAATTGAAGACAGTAAAAAGACACAAAAATGGATTGTGTTGGCTAATTTTTAGTTATAAAATGAATTATAACTTTACATGCCTCATTATAAAAATTGACTGTATTTTCTTAACATTTTGGATATGCTGCAGCTTTTCATGTACAAAGTTTATTATGCTTTCCTTTGACCCTCTCACCATAAATATAAAATCCCAGTCTCCGCTTACTTCAAAAACTTCCTGGATTATGCTCTCTTTTCCCAGCTCATCTAAAAATTTGTCGAAATTATCCATATGTACACTCTGCAGCGACACCAGTATCATAGCCATTTCATCGCCATCGAAGCTTTTGTAATCCATTTTTACTTTCGGACCTTGAATAAAGCCATTTTTCTTTAATCTATTGAAATGATAATATACAGTTGATTGAGGCAAGGACAGTTCTTTTGCTATGATTTTTACTGACTTATTATCACGAAGCATATCTAAAATTTTTATATCGTTTTCTTTCAATTTCATAATTATAGATAATACTTATGATAATACTAAAGTTAAAAAGCTTTTTGTTAGCCTATTATCCTTACCGTAACGAAGTTTGCAAATACGTTTTTAAGCGTGGAATTTGGCAGAAACATCTCGCTGCCATAAAATGTTTTAAGGGCTCCTGGAGAAAGATAAAATGCTGTTGTGTTAGCGTATACAAATGCCGAACCGTTTGAAAATGCGGTGTTATTTACCCTAAAAGAAGGGATATTTGTTCGGTTTACGCCATTGTATATTATTGTGGAATTAAGCTCTAAAGTAGTTGAATTGCTAGGAAATTCCATAAAAGTGCCGTAACCTAACCTAATTTCTTTGCTGACAGTACTATTTAGTACTGGTACTGTTACATTCGTGTATAAGTTACATATTGATAGTATAGCGCTGTTGGAACCGGCTACATCACAGTCTTGAAGGGAACTGCTTATATTCTTCTGAGTAAAGTTATAAGGAAGAGCTATCGCTCCTGGAAGCGCCGATATGTTTTGCATATCCATTAATATATAGTATCCTTTAGGCAGGCTTGTACCGTTAAAAAGTATGGAATAATACAATTTGTTGTTCTCTACTACATTGTTGCCATTTGCTGCCAAACCATTCGCGACTGCATAGTATTGTGATGGCACCAAAAGAGTCGAATTCTGGTTAGCGGCATTAAAATATTCGAGCGCATATTCTACTGAAGAAGGTATTGTGTTTGCAGGAGACACGTTTTTATTATTTAATTTTATAAAAACAAATGCTATAACAAGTATAGCTATTACTGCAATCAAAACCCATAATAGATACACTGGTATCTTTAGAACCGCCATAGATCACTGCTCATCATTTTCTGAATTGTTCTCTTCGCTGATCTCTTCTTTATCATCCGATTCTTCTTGCTCATCGGTTTCATCCTGTGTGTCATCGTTTTGTTCCGTTACTTCATCTTTGTTTTCACTGTAATCTTCTTTTTCTTCACTTAGGTTTATTTGGCTTTCGTCGACGTCGCTGTCTGAAGCCATTTCCGAGTTATTTGAATCTTCCGTCGGGAAAATAGTGAACTTTCTTCTAACACGCTTTGTTCCGATTTTCTTTACGTATTTAGGCATTCCCTTATAAAGCTTCTTTCCGTGGATTTTTTTAGCGCAGTCTGGACAGTAATAAGATTTTATACCATCTCTGAAAAGATAAACTGCCCTGTCTCTTCTGGTTATCTGGCCACATGATGAGCATCTAACGGACCCTGTTCTTCCTCTTCTTATGTTCTTTCCCATTCTCTTTATTATTCTTGGGCATTATATATAAGTTTGCTATCCCTATATTTGAAAAGGGGTTTTGCTCGTCTTTATAATCTTTTTGATAGTCTGTTTCGAGTTCTGGCCGTTTATACATGTACAAAAAGAAAACAAGCATGAGTGTAAGTAAAATTCCGCCTATTATTGTCACTATAAGACCTGCCGAATTCACTGCCGAATTATTTATAAAGGAGCTCAAAGAACGAGTTCCAAAAACTTTTCCGTAATTTAATAAGTTTATTGATAAAACCGAAAGAAACGCCGTTACAAGTATCGCTTCTCTTCTTGATTTTCCGGTTATTAAATACATTACAGAAATAGCTGCTACCGCTGCAGCCAGAATATAGGTTATATAATTAACATAAAGTCCTAAGCCATGCATGGAGAATACGAAAATAAGCAGACCTAAGATAGTTGAAATCGGCGAAAGTACTTTCAGTTTTTTTATCCTATAGAAAGCGAACATGAGGCCGAAGGCTATAAGCAATATACCTGCTATAAAACCAATTGAATAATAATTTGAAACGAATGCAGAAAATGAGAATGAATTCAAAGAAGCGTTGGCTCCCAATCCTGTTATTATCGATAAGAAAACCCCTAGTAATATAATAACTATAACAAAGCTTACCAATGAATATACCCTAGCTAGGAGCAGCTGGCTGAACTTTGAATTCTTCCAAATATACTCTGAGAACACCAAAAGCATGTTCCTTGCGATGAAAAGGAGCGTAGCAAGAAGTATCGGAAAAACGTAAAGATAATCTATATTTGGCATTATAGAAGGGTAAAGCACTTCCGTGTTTACGACAAAGAAAACGGCGAAAGTTCCTACAACGGCCCATATCGGATCCAAGTATTTCTTAACGTTGGGAAGACTCTTTTTATCATAAAGAAAAGCCATGGCCGACATAGCTTCGGCTAATAAAAACGCAAAGAGCACACCCAATATTACATAGTTTATAGTTATGTAAGTATTCATCGTTTACCACCAAGTTCGTTGTTAAGGTCCCGGTTTTTCAGGACTTTCCTTACAAAGTATATAGTCAATGGAATAACTGCTATGTAGAAAATTATTATGGCTATTCCGACAGGGATAACGGTCGGAGAGGTATTAGCGGATTGTGCTACAGTCATTACGTTGTAAATTATCCAAGGCTGTCTACCCACTTCATCGGTTACCCATCCGTCTTCTATTAAGAATACCGACAGTGCTCCGATTATTATAAGGACTTTCAACACAAGCGGGTTATCAAACGGATCCGAGAATATTTTATGGGATAACAACTTTCTCATACTTTTCCCTGAAGAAAGCCTTCTTTTGATATTTCCAACATTAAGTATCCATATCACTAAAAAGATTATCATTATAAGTCCTATAAGCGTACCTAGACCTACCATTATGTCAAAAGTGTTATGAACGACGGATACAGGCGGCCACGTACTTGGAGGATACGCTGCTAGTGAATCGTTTGCGGCTATAACACCGTTGAATTTAAATGTAGCTAGAAAACTCATAAGACCTGGAATTGAAATTGCATCTACAGTTTTGTTGTTTACAAGGAAACCACCAATTGTTTCAGCTATGTGTGGTCCTGAATTGAAGTTCATCTCGAGCGCAGCAAACTTTTCCGGTTGGTAGACCATCAGATTTGTTATCGACTGAATACCTATTATAACAGTCAGTATAATTGCGATTATCAGTATTGCTGCACAGATTTTCGCTGCTTTTTTGTAGAAATCCCTCTCTATACCTTTTGTTTTAAGTAGCTTATACGCAAAATATGCAAGGAATAAAGCAGAACCTGTAAATATGGTAGAGCCTATTACGTGCCCTATCTCAACCCACGTCGTAGGGGTATTAAGCACCGCAAAAGGATTGACATTGATTACTTTCCCAGTACTTAGGTAATATGGTATATTGAAACCCTTAGGCGTGTTCATGAACGCGTTTATCATCGTTATGAAAACTCCTGACATTACAGCTCCTATTGAAATAAAAACTGATAATATCCAGTGCCTCATCCTATTCTTAAATTTATTCCAAAAGTAAATGTAAACACCCAATAAAACTGCTTCTGTGAAGAAAGCAAATACTTCCATATAAAGTGGAAGCAGACCGACTTGTCCAAGCAAGGATATGAATTTTGGCCATAGTACGAAAAGCTCCACGGCGACTACTACACCGCTAGCAGTACCGATACCGAAAAATATTATCAGTGCCGTTGCAAGTCTCTTTGCAAGCACGTCGTACATCTTGCTCTTGTATTTTATGGAGATGTATTCGGATATGCCCATTATTATCGGAAGTGTCATTCCTACAGAAACAAGTAGAATATGGACTGCAAGTGAATAGCCCATTAACCCTGCATCGAATAGGACAAGATTAACCATTACATTAATTAATTTTAGTAGTATTTATCTTTTTCACAATTTTATAGTTTTTCCGGGAAAAATCACTCTTTTGTCTGTTATTGATAATTTTTTAACGGCCAATGCCGAAGCAACGGTAAGGTGCACAGGAACTAGCTTCTTTGCATGACTTTCCTCAAATACTTTAAGCGTTGAACTGTATGTAGAATGTCTCCATAAATCGGCTGCTTCTTTATCCTTATCGGTGTATGTCATTTCATGGAACAGAATATCAACGCCAGCAGCTCCTTTTACTACATTCTTGGAATAAGCCGTATCTCCTGAATAAAATATGGTTTTTCCTTTGTATTCAACCCTGTATCCGTTATCTGGGATTAAATGATGGGCGGGAAATACTTGTACGAAACTGTTACTTTTATCTTCGATATATTTTACGTTATTATATACTTGTTTGGACCATAACCTTGGAGTCTTAAGATCTTCCATCAATCTGGCCGTATTATTCTTTATGCCTTTTGGCCCGAAAACCATTAATGGTGTTTTTGCGTTGTGTATGGACCTATACCAAAGCAGTTCTGCTATACCTGAATAGTGATCCAGATGCATGTGCGTTATCAATAAAAATTTTATTTTTAGAGGGTCTATTCCCATTTCAAGAAGAGATTCGAGAGAATGCGGTCCAAAATCAAATGCTATCTTATCATCAAGCACAAAGGAGACGTTTCTCTGGCCCTTAATTATATTAGAGCTCCATATTCCTAAAAATTTGATGTACATCGAAATTATTCTGTAAGTTCTTCGAGTGATTTTGATTTTGTTTCCGGTGCCATGAATATTGTAAGGAATAATCCTATAAGACCGGCTATTGCAAAGAATAACAGACCATAACCAAGGCCATATAATGCGACTATAGTTGGAAATGTTGTAAGACCAAGTATGGCTCCTATCCTACTTATAGAAGTACCCCATCCCTGTCCAGTAGCACGTATAGAAGTTGGGAAAAGCTCCTGTCCATAGACGAAGTCTGTGCTTCCGAAACCCCAAGACTGTGTTAACTCAAATATAAGATACATTGCTATTATAACTGCTCCGATAATACCTGTGGTAAATGCGTCTTTAGGATAGTGCATAGCCATCAATGAAAGCACTAGTAATGAAAAGAACATACCCACGAATCCTAATACTGTAACAGGCTTCCTGCCCCATCTATCTACAGTAAGGATGCATAAAATTGAACCCAATATCGCTACGGAAGAGAATATTGCTGATCCTAGAATTGAAAGAGAGTGACTTAATCCAAACAAAATTAATATAGTTGGTGTAAACAGCCCTATACCATAAAATGCGACATCATAAAAGAACCAAGCTAAACCGAAATAAATCGTGTACTTTATATATTTCTTGTCAAATAGCAAACGAAAAGAAGCCTTCTCCTGCTCCGGCTTCCGCATTTATTACGTTATACCCCAATTCAACCATACCTATTTAAAGTTTTCCTCGCTTTTATGCTTTTCTTAGTTTTGTTTTCCCGATAAAATCGCATTTCTCCTTGTAGCGACAAACAGCAAAATAAACAAGCTCGGAATGAAAAGAATAGGCAAAATAAATATCGAAATTACCATCACTAAAATCACTACGAGGATGCTAATCAGTTTCCACTTTCCCATGATGAACCTCCGGCAATGCCGGAATATTAGCCGTGCTTTCTTCGACGGCTTTTCCCTGCAATCTTGCCGATTCTGGAACTTTTCTTCTAAGTATAAGAACGATTATGGCAGGGATTATACCGACTGCAAACATTATACGCCAAGAAATGTCGCTTCCGCCCACGTTAAGAAGCAGATAGCCTACTACAAACGCGACTGCCGCGCCAACCCACCATGCAAGACCATCGCTGGCAAGGAATTTCCCCCTTGATTTCTTTGGAGTAAACTCTGATATTATAGTTGCGCCTATTGCGTAATCTGCGCCTATCGCTAAACCTAAAATCAATCTAAAGATGAAAAGAGACCAGAAATTAAAAGAAAGTGAGATTGCTGCAGTGAATACTATAAATATAACCATATCCCACAGATACATGAACTTTCTTCCTCTTAAGTCGGTTATGTAACCTATTGTCAAAGCACCAAAAAGCATACCTATTGTAGTGGCCACGAATCCAATACTCTGCCCGGCAGGTTCGTTGGGGAACGCCTGCCGTTTTTGCTCAAAACTTCTACAGTATACTTTTGTAGCGGATTGAGGGAGAAAATATGGAAAACACAAGCAAAGTAAAGAATTGGAAACAATGCCCAAATTGTAAAGGATACATACCACAGTCTTGGCAGCAGCATAAAAAATGCGGCTGGAACGTAAAAGAACAACCACAAAAAGGTTTTAAAATAGAATCCATGCCTACAACCCCAGAACCAGAGCATACACTGACAGAAGATGAGTTTATCCTCGATAATATCTACAAAAGCTGGGATATTGCGACAAAATTCTACGACAAGACCAAAGCCGACAATAAAGCCATGACAACGCTTTTAGTCGAAGTCATGCGTGAACGCCACAGCTTCTATATCTCCGCAAGGATAGAACTGCAGAAGCTTACGCACATGCAGATGATTAGGGACGAAAAGGAGGCGAAAAAGTAATGGAACTGAAAGTCGCAGAAGGGCAGTTTAAATTTATTGGCACAAGACGGGAATTGCAGGATTATCTCTCCGACATCTGTTTGGAGGAGAGGAAGATAGCGGAGGCGAAATTCGATGGAAACAGAGCGTGAGGAAGATAAGGATCTGCCTTACGAGCAGACCGACAGGTATAGGCGTATCCAGCGAAGCATCGAAACCGATGGAAGCGAGGGGTGAACATGGAATGTAGATATTGCAAATCAGAAGCCATCAACACGATAGAATTGGTTAGCGGGGTGAGTTGGGCAGTGTGCGATAAGCATACGCCGTATAAAGACTCCTCTCCCAACATACGGGATATACGGAAATTTAATACAAAGGAATAATGGTAAATAAAAACTACGTGAATGGCAGAAGATTCGAGTATAAGGTCAAGAAATACCTTGAAAAGATGGGATTTTTGGTTATGCGGACGGCAGGAACAGGTATTTTAGGTCTTTATTGGTCATCAAGCCCTGCCCAGTATGTATTTAGTAATGATGTTTTAATTGGGAGTGCGTCAAATGCAACAATCGCATTTCCAACAACATTTTATTATTATTTTGGATATGATACAGGAGATATAGGAGGCAACAGTACACTCCAGTGGATTCGTGCCCGTGCTCCACCACCTAATGGCGT
>DARG01000029.1 GCA_002503215.1 Candidatus Parvarchaeota archaeon UBA446 | reverse complement strand
TTGTTATAGAGAAATACACTGGTAAGCCTAAGTCAGCTTCTTTTAACATTACGATTTATATGAATGGTAAGAGCCTGTCCCCTATAGATATGCTTGCCGCTAAAGAGTATCTCTTATCTAAATCTAAAAATGGGACAATAAAATTAGAAAAAAACGAAGAATTACCTGAGTATTTGTACGAATCTGAGGTTGAGCTAATAAACAAGAAAGGCACGGGTTGTTACCATGAACAGAACTGTCCTGTGTCTTATCTTAAAAACTGGCGTAGCGGACATGATTCTGTTTAACGTAAACTACTCCCGGCTTTCGCATAAGATTTGTCGCTTCGAATAATCAGCTTGGAATTGCTTTACCCACTAACGCAGTTCTAACTGCTTATTTAGTTCTGCTCCCACTACCTTTCTTTGGATACGGCCAGAATTTGTAATTAGCTAATTGAACCTATTTTCCCTGCTATCTCCCTGCCTACTTCCGAACACTTTGCCGTACCGCCGAGATCGTATGTCAGTACTTTGCCTTCTTCCAGTACCTTATGCACGGCGCCCTCTATCGCCTTTGCCGCATCATCGTATCCCATCCAGTCCATCATCATTTTAACGGACATTATAGTGCCTATTGGGTTTACCTTATCCATACCGGTATATTTGGGAACAGAACCGTGTATAGGCTCGAACATCGCGTAATTCTCCCCTATATTTGCAGATGCTCCCGTACCTATCCCTCCGACTATCATCGCAGCTTCATCGGATATTATATCCCCGAAAAGATTCTCCGTGACTATGACATCATAGAACTCTGGTTGTTTTATAAACCACTGCGTTATCGCGTCGACGTGTGCATCGTCCGCTTTGATATCAGGGTACTCCTTTGCTATATCATAAAATATATCCTTGAACATTCCATCCGAAACTTTAAGGACATTCCCCTTATGCACGAGTGTCACGTGCTTTTTCCTCTTCTCAGCCAGCTTAAAAGCATATCTTACTATCCTTTCACATGCCTTCCGGGTAATCACTCTCAACCCCACCGTTGTTTCGGAATTGACTCTGAAATCGAGCCCGGAGTACATCCCCTCCGTGTTCTCCCTGACTATAACCATATCCACGTCTGGTTTTATACTCGGTACGTTTGGGAGAGTCTTGTTAGGTCTAACGTCTGCATAAAGATCAAAGTATTTTCTTATACCTACGTTTGCGCTTGGGAATGAAGTGGCCCCTTCTGGGGTTGTAGTTGGTCCTTTCAATACACAATCCGTTTGTTTTAGCGTTTCTAGTGTTTCTTTAGGCAGATTTGTACCGTATTTGTCCACACAGTTTAATCCCGCTTGAGTATTAACATACTCTATATTTAATTTGAATTTAGTTTTTACTACATCCAACACGGAAAGCGCTGCCTTTATTACATCCGGCCCAACACCATCCCCTTCTATAACTGCAACTTTCCAATTTTTAGCTTCCATTTTCTAACCTCTTTTTTATTACGTAGTTAAGAACACCACCATATTTGTAGTATTCCATTTCTATTTCTGAGTCTATTCTAGCAGTGACATTTGTATCTTTTTTCTGACCGTCACTTCCATAATAACGTAATGTAAGTTCGCTTCTTGGTTTAAAATCTGAGCCTATTACTATTTCTATCGGTTTTGAAAAATCTATACCGAGAGTAAAAGCATCTTCTTTATCTTTAAATTGAAGAGGTAGAACCCCCATACCTACTAGATTGCTTCTATGTATTCTTTCAAAGCTCTTTGCAATTACAGCTTTTACTCCGAGAAGTGATGGACCTTTTGCAGCCCAATCTCTTGAACTACCGCTTCCGTATTCTATGCCTCCAAAAATAACTAAAGGTCTTTTTTCTTCCTTGTATTTCATAGCCGCATCGTATATGCTGGTCTTTTCTTTATCTGGAAAATGTAGAGTATAGCCTCCTTCTACGCCTTCTAAAAGAAGATTTTTTATCCGAGTATTTGCAAATGTACCGCGCATCATAACTTCATGATTACCTCTTCTAGAACCATAAGTATTAAATTCTTCCAATTTTACGCCTTTCCCCAGAAGATATTCTCCAGCAGGACTATTTTTAGGAATACTCCCTGCAGGTGATATATGATCCGTCGAGATAGAATCGCCGAAAACCGCCAAAGTCGCAGCATTCTCTATAGAAGTTGCAGATACATCTTTACTTGGATCAAAACCATCAAAGAATGGAGGCAGCCTTATGTATGTACTCGAATCTTCCCATTCATACAATAAACCATTTGCTGGAGGTAACTTATTCCAAAATGGATTTACGTCTTTAAGATTATCTTTGTATTTTTCTTTAAATTCATTTGGAGAGAGAGTTGCATCGACCACCTTTCTTATTTCTTCATCTGAAGGCCATATATCCTTTAAGTATACGTCTTTTCCCCCCTTGTCTTTTCCAAGTGGTTCTTTGCTTAAATCTTTCAATATTGACCCTGCAATTCCAAAAGCTACTACAAGAGGTGGAGACATAAGATAATTTCCTTTTACCTCATTGTGGATTCTTGCTTCATAATTTCTATTACCAGACAGAACACTAGCTGTGGATATGCCTTTCTCTTTTATTGCCTTTGAAACTTCACTTACCAATGGGCCACTATTACCTATACAAGTAGTGCAGCCATACCCAACTAATGAATATCCTAACTTATCTAAATAAACGTCTAGACCTGCCTTTTTCAAATACTCTGTAACTACTCTAGAACCAGGAGCAAGACTTGTCTTTACTTTCTTGTTTATCGTAAGCCCTTTTTCTACCGCATTCCTCGCAAGAAGACCCGCTGCTACCATTGCAAGCGGATTACTTGTATTTGTACAGCTGGTTATAGCAGATATTACTATATCTCCATCTGAAAAATCTTCTTCCGAACCATCATCAAACTTAATTCTTTCTTTCTTCAGGTCTTTTTCTTTCCTTTCTGTTATAGAATTATCTGGCTCTACCAAATTGCTTTCACTACCAAGTCTTGCTTCTTCTTTTAGTGACGGTGATAAAGACTGTGCATTTGTTCCTTTTATAAATGCGTTAATAAAAGTTGAAGGAACCATTGACAAAGGAACTGCCTGCTTAGGATTACTTGGCCCGGAAACTGATGGCTCGACTGATCCTAAGTCAAGCTCGATTGCATCGGAAAAAGCAATGTTTGAATAGTCCATGTTAAACATTCCCTGTGCAGTGTAATACTCTTTTATTAGCTGTATTTGCTCTTCTTCTCTGCCCGTCTGTCTCATATAATTAAGGGTCTCATCATCTACTGGAAAGAATGATATCGTGGCTCCATATTCTGGACACATGTTTGAGATTGTAGCCCTATCTGGTAGAGATAGACTTTTAACTCCTTCACCATAATACTCTATGAACCATCCAACTACTCCTTTTTCCCTAAATTTTTTAGTAAGAGTAAGTGCCAAATCCATTGCTGTTATCCCTTTACCCAGTTTACCTTTTAAATTCACACCCAAAACCTTTGGAGTTGTAAACGAAACTGGCTGATTAAGCAATGCTGCCTCTGCTTCTATCCCACCAACACCGAAACCGACTACTCCTAAACCATCTATCATTGTAGTGTGGGAATCTGTTCCGACTAATGTGTCGGGATAAGCCATATTATTTCTTTTATCAAAATGAACAACCTCTCCCAAGTATTCCAAATTTACTTGGTGACATATACCTGCAGATGGTGGAAACACATTAAAGGATTTAAAAGCTTGACTGGCCCATTTTAGAAGTTTATATCTTTCCCCGTTCCTCTCTACTTCCTTTTCTTGGTTTATCTTAAACGCCTCTTCTGTTCCAAATGCATCTATCTGTACGGAATGATCGATTATAAGATCCACTTTCATCAGAGGTTCTACTGATGCCGGGTCTTCTCCTTTTTTAGATATGTAATCTCTTATAGCTGCTATATCGACTACTGCAGGTACGCCTGTAAAATCCTGCATTAAAACTCTACTAACTTTAAATGGTACATCCCGGTCATTTAACTCCTTTGGATTCCAATTTGCTATGTTAATTACATCCTCTTCTTTCACACTTTTATTATCTAGATTTCTAATTAAAGATTCTAATACTACACGCATTGAAAATGGCAATTGAGATATGTTATGACCTTTTTTTTCTAGTTCTTTAAGCGAATAATAATTTATTTCTTTTCCGTTTACATTGAATTTTTTAGAGATTTCTTCCTTATCCAATACCATATTTATTTTAGTAGATCATTAAATTTAACCTTTTGTTTTAATACTCAAAAGATAATTTCTAAGTTTTATATCTAAATTAATTTTTGTACCAATAACTTTTATTTACTTGTAGATTTGGTTTTATTGGTAGTAGGTTTAACATCTGCTTTAGAATTACTAACTTTATTTGTAGTACTAACATTTGAAGCCGGCTTGGTTTCTTTATTCGACGGCTGCGGTGTTCCGGCTTTCTGGAACTTTATTATGTCGTACTCGTCTTCGAATGGCTTTACCAATGTTTCAAACGAATCTCTTAATTTGAACGGAGAATGAATCAATTCCTTTCTATCATCTGTTGATATATCATATTTGTGTGTGTGATGCAATACTTTTGGAGGACAAATTTCACTACACAAACCGCAGAAAATACACTTGTTAAAGTCTATAGCCGGTGCTTCGCTTCTTGCGTTAGTATGAAATCCTGCCTCTTTAAAGTCGATTTTCTGCATTCTAATCGCATCGGAAGGACATATTTTATAGCATAGTTCGCAACCGATGCAATTTTCTAAGTCCAAGCTAAGCATTCCTCTGCTTCTTTTCTGTATAGGCAATGGTTTATCTGGGTATGGATAAGTCGCTCTTTTTGTTATCGATTCCTTTAGTCCATAACCGAATGCCTCAATAGTTTCTTTTATGCTCATAATACAACAAAAAGCTCCACTAATATTAAGTTAAGTATGGCCAAAGGTAACAGCCAGTTCCACCCAAATTTTATAAGCTGATCTATTCTAGGCCTACCAAATATCCATCTTGGCGTTAATATTATCATCAAAACTATTGCAGCTTTTATTATAAACCACAATACTCCAGGTAAAACTGGCCCGAGCCAACCTCCCAAGAATAAGTAGGTAACAAGCATTGCTATTACTGTAACGCGAACATAATCTCCTATTAAAAAGAAACCGTATCTTATCCCACTATACTCTACTTTCCAACCGGCCTGCAATTCCTGAGAAGCTTCCGGTACATCGAAAGGTTCTCTCTCGATTATCGCTAAACCCGATATGATAAAAATAAGAAGAGTTACCGGCAGATATAAACCATACCATATAGATGACTGTCCTGCTACTATAGCTGGTATACTATAACTTCCAGAAAGAAGTGCCACACTGGAAAGGACGATTATTAACGCTAATTCATAGCTTATTATCTGTGCTGCCCCTCTGAATCCTCCTATAAGTGCGTATTTGTTGTTTTCTCCCCATCCAGCGACCAAAAGCAACAAAGGCGAAATCGCCAAAAGAGTATAAACGAACAGCAAAGAGTAAGGAATAGATATAAATTCCAAACCTGGAGCGCCTAGTGGTAATAGTAATAACATAGCAAAGGAACTAGTAGCTACAACGATGGGCGTAAAATTAAAAGCTAAAACGTCTATATTCGTAGCTATAAACCTCTTTCCCAACATTTTTGTTAAATCTGCAAAATTCTGCAATAAACCAAAAGGACCAACGTAAACCGGACCGTATCTTGATTGTATCCTTGCAGAATATTTTCTGTCTACCCAACCTATAAACACAGGTATAAAAGCCGTAACTATCACTGCTAGTATTGCTATTATTATAAAACTTATTATGTAAGATAGCGGTGAGAAAACAAAACGCGATACTATCGAATATACATAGTCGAATATCATCTGTCTACCTCTCCCATAACAGGATCTATACTAGCAACTATGACAAACGCATCTGCTACCTTTACATTAACAAGTAATTCCTCCAATGCGCGTATTGCAAAAAAAGTCGGGCTTCTTAATTTTAGTCTATAAGGTTTATCACTTCCATCTGTAACTAAAAATATTCCCATTTCCCCTCTCGAACTTTCCTGCTTTACAAATGTATCTTTCTTTGGAATTCTGATTATCCAAGGTACTGCTGTCTTATAATTTCCAGCTGGCAATTGTTTAAGACACTGCCTTATAATCTTGATTGATTCTAATATCTCGTTTAATCTTACGATAAAACGCGAATAGGTATCACCATTTTCCTCAACAGGCACATCAAAATCTACTTTATCATAAGCGAGATAAGGTGAAACTTTTCTCAAGTCTCTGTTTATTCCGCTCGCTCTAGCAATTGGACCGGTTATACCATATCTTTTTATCATATCCTTTGTCATTATCCCTATACCTTTAGTTCTTGAAAGGAATATTTGGTTTTTTGTAAACACTGCAGAGTATTCATGCTTAACTTTATTTTCTATTTTATCCAAAGCTTCTAAAATATCTTTATCTATACCTTCTGGAAAATCGTAAAACATCCCCCCATTACACATATACATTGGAGCTAATCTTCCTCCGCTTATCTTTTCTACTATAGTCATAAGAAGTTCTCTTTCTCTAAGGGCCCATATAAAACTAGTTAAGTTTCCAAAGTCTTCGCCCAAGCTTCCAATAAATATTAAGTGACTCATTATCCTCTGTATCTCCGCCATTATAGTGCGCATGTAAGTTGCTCTTTCTGAGATGGTTATACCTGCCGCCTTCTCTACGGTAGACGCGTAAAGTATCTCCATATTAAGTGCAGAAACGTAATCTAATTTGTCCATTATCGGATAATAATTTGAAAAATAACGCATTTCCGCAATTTTCTCACTGGCCCTGTGAAGAAATCCAATCTCTGGTTCGGCTTTTACAACCGTATCTCCTTCTACATCCAGGATAAGTTTTAGAACGCCATGCATTGCCGGATGCACTGGGCCTATATTCATTCTTATCCTGTCTTTATGTTCCATGTTAAAACTTTAAATCTAAACCAGTCCAATGCCTCACTTCATCATTGATTTCGAAGCTTTTTCTTAGAGGGTGACCTGGCCAATCTTCCGGTAAGAGTATCCTTCTAAGGTCTGGATGGCCATTGAATTTTATCCCAAATAAATCGTATGCCTCTCTTTCCTCCCAGTTTGCCGAATCAAATATATCAGTTATTGAGTCTATACTTAGGTCTTTTTCATCTAGGTTAACCTTCACGATAAGTATATCATCATTTTCATAATTTGAAAAAACGTAGTTGAGTTCAAAAACTGGAGAATAGTCTACTACGGTTAGAGTGTAAAGTATATCGAAATAGTTCTTTATTTCCCAGCTTAATTTTTTAATTAGTTTTTTGTTTTTTAGAGCTACTATATTCAAGTTATTCTGCCCTTTTATAGCATCTAACTTGCCATTAAATTCTTTAATCAATTTTTCACTAAGATTTTCCATTTTTTTGTGCCTTCGATTTATTCTCCTTTATAAGTTTCTGTAGAACTCTTACGGCATCCAAAAATTCTTCCGGTCGGGGAGGACAGCCAGGAACAAATGCATCTACAGGCATTATACGATCTATGCCGTCAATAGTATTGTAGCTGTCATGATAAAGACCGCCACTGATGTTACAAGCACCTACAGCTATAACATACTTTGGATCTGGCATCTGCTCATAAACATTTAGAAGACGTCTTGCCATTTTTTTTGTAATCGTACCACTTACAAGTATAAGATCGGATTGCCTCGGAGAATCTCCTACAAAAAGCACACCAAGTCTATCGGAATCTACTTTTGTAGCACCAAAGGTCATCATCTCTATCGCGCAGCATGAAGTACCGAATGTTAAAGGCCACAGAGAGTTACTTCTACCCCAGTTTAGAACGGTATCAATAAATTTCTGGGCTTTCATAAAGATAACCTCTGACATTCCAGGGTATGAAAACTCATTTGATTCTTCCATCAATTTTCCTCCGAAACCTTCTTTTCTAATTTAAGCATATATCTTACAAAAATAACCATATAAACAAGTGCGATTAGAACGGGTATTGCTATGCCGACTCCCAATAATTTAGAGCTCCCTGCCCATAAGAATATCAACACAGAAATTGCTTCTAATATTACAAAGATTAGAGCATAAAAGAAATACTGAAAACCGACGTTTCTCATGCCGGAGATGGAGCGCTCACCGCTTTCAATTGGCGCACTGCCTTTCCCAACCGGTTTTGTTTTTGGACTTAAAAAATCAGATAATTTTATAAAAGAGATCCAAACAAATACTGCAACTAAGATCAATAAACCAAACAAGGCGAAATCCACACTCATTCCAATTTCAGTATCTGCACATTAAAAAACCTTTCCAAACCTGATTACAAATATTGATGTTAGTACCAGTCCCTAAACAAATCTATTTCGTATTTTAGCAGCTTTGAATCCGCTTTGGGGTTATACATTATCAACAGGGAATTTCTTCTATTTCTCACTAATTTAACACTGGTCAAACCTAAATTGTAAAAATCATTTACTAACTCGATTATGAATTCAGGTTCTTTGACATGCGGAAAGATCCTGCCAATGCAATATTTCTCGCTTATTTGAAACGCCCTCGGATGCAGATAAACCGTACTGTGATCCAAAAGTTGATGATTGTCATAATTTTTTGAATGCCTGTATAATTTTGACGGGCTGATTAATCTGCAAATTAGGTATAAAAGGATAAGCTTCACTTTTCCGCGGCGTTTATACCTGCGTATAAAGTCCGATAATTTTAACCCCCCCCCAACTATCATAGAGGAAATATTCTTTAACCAACGCACATTATATTTTAAGCCGGTGGCATATCTTTTTTCCCTGTTTGAGGCCACCTGATTTTGTCCCAAAACGCAAGGAACAGAATAGATTTTAACCCCTTTGGATATGGCCCTAGCAGCGATTTCTATGTCTTCTGAATAGTTTAAGTCCCGCCAGTTTCCTATATACTCCATGGTGGCTCTAGACATTAAACCAAACGGAAACATCTCCTTATATTTTAATTTTTTATAGCTGTAAACTATGTTCCTTAATGTCGGCAGATAGACAGTATCCAAATCGACGTAGAAAACGTACTTTCCGAGGGTGTTGTTAAATGCGATGGCCCTGCCCTTTCCCCTGCTGCACTTCTGTCTAATAATTTTTATATTTGTATACTTTTTTGAGTATTCCCGTAATATCTCAAAAGTTCCGTCATTGGAATAATTGTCGGTTATAACAAATTCAAATTTTGTTCTGAAATCCGGAAATTGGTTTATTACAGAATCGATTGATCGTTTAACCATCTTAACATTATTGAAAACAGTGGCGTAAATACTGATAACCGGTTTTTTCATATTAAAAAATAGGGATAATACCTTTTATACCTATGCAGAATACGCTGACTTTTCATATTTATGTAGAATTTAAAAAAACCGCTATTTTTAGCCGCGTTAAGTGTATATATTTAAGATTTGAGTCTAAATCTAATGGGTAGAAGAATAGTTTTTTTGCTGATCCCGGTGTTTTTGATGCTACTAAGCTTTGGTAGTGTCAAAGCGTCGTCTGCCTCCACTTCATTCAACATTTTAAACAATACTTTAAGCATGAACCAGTTTCTTTATTTTAATGTATCTGCAAACTTTCCCACTGCTACTAATTTTAGCATCATTATTAATGACACTTCTGTGATACAAGGAAACTTCCATGCTAATTTTACCGGCTATAAAATATTGAAATACAATATAACCAATTTTCCCGCGGGAACGTATTCTGTAAGTGTGAATTTTTCTACTTTAAAATTTCCACTTAAGGCGAGCAATGAGCTCACAATACTGTCAAAACCCAGCTTTACTTTCCTGAACAACAATATAAATACAGAAATAATGAACAATTCCGCTGCGTTGACTATAACTCTTTTAAACAACGGCAATACTCCTATGCGGATAAATTGGAGTCTGCCGATCCTTAAAGGTATTTCAATAGCACTAAATTTTCAGCAGTCGTTTAACCTACCGATAGATTCTAAATTTATCATTCCAATAAACATGACATTAAGCAGTGGTTATCAGCGTAATTTGTCGTTTTATTTCACGGGAACCTACCAAAACTACTCTGCGACGAAAGTTTACTCCACATACCTGATAAAACCGGTAATAAACATGTCATTTTATGGCGGCAATACAACCTCTGTAAACGCTACAAGAGAACTTTGGATATCTTACATTAAAAACTACAATAATGTACCGGTAAGAATACTGTTGCAATTCGCATTGGAAGTGAATGGAAGCACAGTTTATTATACTGTTCCATATGAGCTGAATGTAAGCGCCACAAAAATATCTGTGTATCTTCCGACCAGTAAAGTTGAAAGCGTTAAAATCTCATACGAATCGGGAAATTTTTCAACCGTTACCGAATCTATCTTCAGCGCCAAAAAACAGCCTGTGCCACTGACCATCTCGTCCATTGTAAACACACTGGGCTATATTATCTTCACAGTAATCGCTGTAGTTATACTATCCTTAATACATATAAGAGTTAAAAAGAAAGGCAAGAAAAAATAGAATGGAACTGATAAATAAAAGAAACATGAGATTTTTTTCATACATATTAATAGATATTATAATTTTATTTGCAGTCAACTTTTATTATTTGCATTTATCACAAATATTTCTATATATGCTGCTTATAGTGCTGTCTTCTTTTCTTATTTTGTTCACAAAAAGTTTTATAGCTGGTTTGTTCCATATAAATGTAAACGGGGAGTTCTGGCTCACCGGAATGATTTTTTCGGTAATAGCAACATTAGTCGCATCCAGTTTCGGCATACCCATCCCGATACCGGTTATAAGCTATAATAAATACAGCAGGCTTAATACGATAAAAGGCATAAAGAAGGGAGAGGTTAAAGTACATGAGAAATGGAAAATTACTTTCTTATCCTCTTTAATACTCCTTTTCATAGCATTTGTATTCATAAGTTTATGGCGCTCCTTAAATGAAAACGCCTTTCTTATATCCGGAATAGCTTTGGCAATGTTTGTTTTCGTAGATTTTCTCCCAGAAAGAAGATTTAATGGTGCAAATCTTATATATCACAATTCCATAATTTATTCGATAACTTTTCTTTTTCTTTTAGTCATAGGAATTTTAAGCATAACAAATTACATCGCAGCATTTACAGTGTTCATAGCCTTTATGGTCTTTATATTTGTAACTTATATTACGAAGCTCTGGTAAACACATATTTTTATAGTTGGTTCAAAGATTATAACGGCGTTATATTTATAAACTATGAAGATGTACTGTAAACATGTCAGAATTATTTTGTTCGAAAGTACTGTCCGAGATATTCCCATCTGCCAGGGCTATAATAGCAAATAATCTGCTTGAGACGGGAATGACCCAGAGTAATGTTTCCAAGCTCTTAGGGATAACCCAACCGGCAATTTCTCAGTATAAAAGCGGCTTGAGGGGATTGATAACGCAGAAAATGTCAGCTAACAAAGAGTTCATGAGATACCTTAAAAAGCTAACTTATAAAATTCACAGTGAAAAACTGGATATAAACCTAAAAACCTGCGAAATATGCCAAATGTCCAGGGACTTAAATGTAATAAAAGAAAATGAAATAAAGGAATTCCTATGTCTCATTAAAATCGCAAATTCTAGATAATATGGAAGAAATAAAAGTTAATGATCTTGAAACGGAAGTAAACGGTAAAAAGGTGCTGAATGGGGTAGACCTTCTTATACAGAGGGGAAAGATACATGTTTTGATGGGCCCGAACGGCAGTGGAAAAAGCACCCTCGCAAATGTGATAATGGGTAATCCAAAGTATAATGTAACGGCTGGACGCATAACAATTGATGGAGAAGACCTGTTGAAGCTCAAAGTAAATGAGCGCGCGAAAAAGGGTATATTCCTCGCTTTCCAGGAGCCTGTCGAAATATCTGGAGTAAACGTTATGAATTTTCTTACCACTACTTATACCAATCTCAATGGGAAAAATCCTGAATTAAGAAAAGAGGTTGTACAGACCATGCAAGAATTAAATTTACCTGATTCCTTTTTAAAAAGATCGTTGAATGAAGGATTTTCTGGCGGTGAAAAAAAGCGATTTGAACTGTTACAAGTGATGATTCTGAAGCCAAAAATAGCCATACTTGACGAAATAGATTCCGGAATGGATGTGGATAGCGTGAAACTTCTGGGCGAAATAACAAAAAAACTGTCTAAAGACACCGGATTTTTAATGATAACACACAATGATCATGTTCTGGATTACATTAAACCGGATGCTGTAAGCATAATAAAAAACGGAAAAATAATAAGAAGCGGAGACTACCAGCTGATAAAACAAATACGTGAAAAGGGTTACTCTGAGATTTTATAATATGGAAAAAATAGAATTCGACTACAGCAAATATGATTTTAAAAACTCAACCTCCAAATACAAAATAATATTTAATGAGGGTCTATCGGAAAATGTTATAAAGGCCATATCCAAACTAAAAGCCGAGCCGGAATGGATGAGAGATTTTAGGCTTCAAGCTTATAAGTTTTTTTTAAAGAGGCCAGTTCCTAAATGGGGAGCAGATCTGTCTAAGATAAAATTTGAGGACATGGTATATTTTGCTAGGGCCACCGACAACAAAGCAAAGAGCTGGGATGAATTACCTGAGGACATAAGAGATACTTATAATAAACTAGGAATACCGGAAGCGGAGAAAAAATCCTTATCTGGTGTAGAGGTAATGTATGAAAGCGAAGTAGTTTATAACAGCGTTAAAAAGGAACTTGAAGCATTGGGAGTAATATTTTGTGATACTGACACGGCGGTAAGAGAACACCCTGAACTTGTGAAAAAATATTTTGGAAAAGTAATATCTCCTAATGATAACAAGTTTGCCGCATTGAACTCCGCAGTCTGGTCTGGAGGCAGTTTTATTTATGTTCCTAAGGGCGTGAAAGTGCCTATGCCACTACAAGCTTATTTTAGGATAAACGCGGCCAATATGGGACAATTTGAAAGAACCCTTATAATAGCCGATGAAGGAGCCGATTTGACATATATTGAAGGTTGCACTGCACCTGTATAC
Source organism: Candidatus Parvarchaeota archaeon UBA446 (assembly GCA_002503215.1). Classification (GTDB taxonomy): domain Archaea; phylum Nanobdellota; class Nanobdellia; order Parvarchaeales; family Parvarchaeaceae; genus Parvarchaeum; species Parvarchaeum acidophilus. The sequence goes on along the minus strand of DARG01000029.1, from coordinate 14,892 downwards.
TCTAAAGACGCATTACATGCAGCAGTAGTAGAGGTAATAGCACACAAAAATGCACACGTAAAATACATAACGGTGCAGAACTGGTCTAGCGATGTATATAATTTAGTCACAAAAAGAGCATTTGCATATGAAAATGCATTTGTTGAATGGGTCGATGCAAATATGGGTTCAAAGGTAACAGAAAAATACCCCTCTGTTTATTTAATGGAGAGGGGTGCAAAATCAAACGTTCTATCGGTTGCTCTTGCAAATAAAGGGCAGCATCAAGACACAGGAACAAAGGCCGTTCACCTTGCACCAGATACTAGTTCAGTCATACGTTCAAAATCAATATGTCTAAATGGCGGAAGAACCACTTATAGAGGGCTTGTAAAAGTAAAAAAAGGCGCAACAGATATAAAATCAAGTACGAAATGTGATGCGCTTATCTTTGACAATAAGTCACGCACGGATACTTATCCATACATGGAGATAGACGAAGAAGAAAGTTCTATATCTCATGAAGCCTCTGTAGGAAAAATAAATGATGAACAACTATTTTATCTTGAATCTAGAGGCCTTTCAGAAAATGAAGCGGTAAATATGATAGTATTAGGATTTATAGCTGAGTTTGTCCAAGAACTGCCTATAGAATTTGCTGTAGAATTTAATCGCCTCATAAAAATAAACATGGAAGGATCCGTAGGCTAAGGCATGGAAACGCAGTGGATTGAAGAGTATAAAGCTGCCGAAGAAAAAGCTCAATCTTCACTTCCATTTGAGGAAAGGGAGATATTCGTAAAATATAGTGATAGAGATGATGTTTTTCTGCCAAAATACGAATCTAAAGTAACATCAATAGACTATGAAAACCCTGATGAAGAACAAGTAAAAATAACTAGATTTTCCGAAGCCATGGAAATTCCTGCTGTAATAAAAAAATTTAAAGACAAAGATAAGATACAGGCATTTATAAACTCTAAATTAACATCGGGGATAATTATAACTATAAAAGACGATTCTGAAATAAAAGAACCAATAAAAATAAATTCTAGGCCATCTGAGAACTGTGCTTATAAAATATTAGTACATGCAGGCAAAAACAGTAAAGCAAGTTTAATTATAGATGAATCGTCTGAAAAAAATATTTACTTTGGGCAGAACACAGATATTGTAACTGAGGAAAATAGTGATATAACATTATTATCTGTACAAAATTTTGCAGGAGTTACTGCAAAAAATTATAATATATCTTCTGCTGGAAACATAGAGATAATTGAACTTTTAACTAGTGAAGGAGAGACAAGAGAAAGAATATGGATGGAGCTTCTTGAACATTCTGAAATAAAAATAAAACAGTCGGTTATTGGAAATAAAGATTCTTATTTTGATATAGAAACCGAGATAAACCATGCTGCTAAGAATACTAAGAGTAACGTTGCCTATAAAGCTGCATTGGCAGATTCATCAAAGTCTATCTATAAAGGTGTAATATTACAAGGTAACACTGCGTATAATTCTTATGCTTATTTATCTGAAAGCTCGCTTATCCTAAGCAAAGACGCAAAAAGCATATCTGTTCCAAGCCTAGAAATAGGTCATAATGAACTAAAAGCCTATCATTCTGCATCAACAGAGCCTATAAACAAAAATGCCGTATTTTATTTGATGTCCAGGGGACTTGAGAATAACAGCGCAAAGATGTTAATAACAAATGGTTTTTTATCACAAATTTTCAGTGAAGACACGTTTGGATATGAAATTATCAACGATAAAATAATGAAAAAATTAAATTCTATGGAATTTTAAAGATACGTATTTCTACTAGAAGAACGATTAAGCTGTATGGCAATGATATTTGATTTAGATGGAACAATAATAAACAGCTTTGAAGTACATGTAAAACTTGTAAAGGAGGCTATGGATGAAGTTTTAGGCCACGATACTATCCCTATTTCTATAATAAGAAAAAACATACGCTTACCTTCAAAAGAATTATTTTTATTGATAGAAAAAAGGCTAGGAATAAAAATTAGCCCTGTAAAGATGAAAAAGATAATAGAAATAAAGGATAATAAATTTGATGAAGACCAAATAAAAAAAATAAAATTTTATCCAAAAGCTAAAGAGCTACTTTTACTGCTTAAAAATAAACGTGCCAAATTTTGTATAGCGACATCTATGAATAAAACGGAATTTAGCAGGATAAACCCATTTATAAAAATTGAAGAATTGTGCGACGTCGTGACTGCACCTGCCTTAAAACATGAAAAGCCTGACCCTTATATAATAAACAAAGCCATGAGGATTATAAAATCTAAGGTTAGTGAAACTTTCTATATCGGAGATGCAGAGACTGATTTTATGGCCAGTAAAAATGCTGGCACTAAGTTTATAGGAGTAAACAATCCAGAATTATTTGGTAAAGGTAATAAATATTTTAAAGATATAAATGCCCTTTATAATTTTGTAAGGAAAGACTATAGTTATTTCTTATGATTTTTTGAATTAAGTCTTATATAATATGATAATGGATTTTTTATAAGTCTGCAGGTTTCGTCTGGAAAACAGACATTGAAAAACTTATAATAGCCTTTTGCATCGCAATTTGGAGGAGGATAGGATTTACCCGAAAAAGCATATTCTACCTGAGGTATTATAAGATTTTCTTTGAGAGGAGGATTGTTTTTCTTATTCCATTCTAAAAGAAAAGCCAGTACTTCCTCTTTTGTACGGCCTATATTTCTAAGAAAGTTTATCAGTATGAATACGCTTCTTTTTCTTCCATCAGATAAACCATTTGATATTATCTTTATACAAGGAGGCAGTTTATTCATATCCAAAGGCAAGTTTACAGGCACAAATCTCTTTATTATTTCCTGCTCATCTTTTTTAGGCTCCTCGCGAAACGCATCATATGCTCTTATAAAAAGAGCTGAAGCTTCATTCTTTCTTTCGGGTATATCAAAAAAGTCTATTTTAGTGGAAACTTTATCCGGTTCGGCCTGCTCCACATCAAAATCAATGACTTTATTTTTTTCTATTGGTACGGAAACAAGCCATTTTTTCTCATTTAGAGAGTACTGCATCCTAAACATATGCCTTTCGGAGATTAGAACGGTATCTATATCTATTATAGAATAAGGATCGAATTTTCCGTCATCATAGAACTTATCCTTATCTGTATGAAGCTCTTCTGCTACTTTATCCAATCCATAACTTTTTATTTCCTTCTCCAAAGAATCCTTTAGTTCATTCTTTAAGAATAGGGATATAATCATAGGTGCATCTGGAAACAATTTTCTGGTTTCTTGACCATTTATTGACGACGGGAATGATTCGCAAGGCAATAGGAGATGAAATCCGCTACCACCACTAAACTTTACGGACATACTGTGTATGCCTTCTCTTTCAAGTTTATCAATTAACAATTTAGTGAAAATTTTAGATATATCTAGAACCTTACAGTCTATGTCTATTACAAGATCCCAGCTTTTACGTAGATCGGTAAGCTGGTCTTTTGAAAGGTCCTTATCCAAAAGAAGAGGATTTACCCACCTTTCTTCACTGACGTGAAAGCTTGTTGCCCCTCCTCTTATTAAGTTTTCTATATCGTTTGGATATTGAAAGTACATTGGCCGTTTACCAAATTTATCATAATATCTTACGGCGCATTCTCTGTCTTTAACTATTAAAAGCTTGTTTATTACTTCTTCATTTAGGTAATATTTTAATATTTCAGACGGTTTCACAAGTATTATAAACAAACATATTATTATAAGTTAGTTAAGAACTTAATAGACAGAAAAGTTAAAAAGCTTTAAAAACATTAGGTTTCTTTATATTTCAATTGATATGGACAAAGAAAACGTTGAAAATGCGCTCAAAGAAGTTATTAAGGACTTAGGAGAGAATAAGAAAAAGTTCAAACAATCTATAGATTTTATAGTTGTTTTAAGACCCAGAAAAAACAAGTCGGAAGTACCTATAGACGGAGTTTTATCTCTTCCTAGTGCTGTAAATGAGATAAAGACCTGCGCATTTGTTGATAAAGATATAAGTGTAAAAGCTAATGAGGTATTTTCAAAGACTATACTAAAAGATGATTTTCAGTCTTTTGACAAAAAGATGATAAGGAAAATGATAAAAGAATATGATTTCTTCTTTGCAGAGGCCTCAATAATGGCACAAATGGCAGCAAAATTTGGTAAACAACTTACTGTGGCAAATAAGATGCCAAACCCTAAAACAAACACGATAGTAAGCCCATCATCTGACCTTAAAACACAAGTTAAAAAAGTAGAGAGTATGGTAAGAATAAACACAAAAAAAATTAATGCTGTCAGTGTAAAAGTGGGTGATGAGGGATTGCCTTCTGAAAAAATTACAGAAAATGTAATGGCCGTTTACTCTTTTATTAAAGCGAATTTATTGAATGGTGACGCTGGAATAAAACATATGTATTTAAAAGCTACTATGGGTAAGAAGGTGGAGATATGAAAAAATCGAGAGGATCTACACAAAAAGAGAAAAAATCGGAAGAACTCCAGAATAGGATAAAAAAATATAAAACTGTAGGACTTGTTGAAATGTTAGGTTATCCTTCAGAAAGCTTTGAAAAAATGAAAAAGATTTTCAGAGACAAAGCTGAATTTATATACACAAATAAAGTAGTTATAAGCAGTGCATTAAAAAAACTAAACGCACCTTTAAAAGATAAAATTGATGATACTAAAATGCCGGTTTTGCTGCTTTCTAATGAGGACCCTTTTGAACTTTCTTCGGAAGCCATGCAAAACAGCACATTTTCAAAACTAAAGACGGGAGAAATATCGGAGGCAGATATAGTATTGCCTGCTGGTCCAACGCCATTTCCACCTGGACCGATGCTTTCACAGTTCTCATCAATAGGAGTTAAAACTAAAAACGAAAGTGGAAAAATAAGTATAATTTCGGATACCACTATTGTTAAGAAAGGAGATAAGATAAGTGAAAAAATAGCGTCTATACTTTCCAGTATGGACATCAGACCAAAAGAACTTATACTAACTATATCTTATGCCTTTGACGGAAAGAACATTTTTGATAAAAAACTTCTTTACACTAAGAAAGAAACGTATATATCTGAAGTTGAAAAAACATTTAGGGCAGCACTAGGTATATCACTAGAAAGAGGGATTATAAACAAATATTCCGTTTCTGAGCTAATTAAAAAGATTTATATAGGAGTAAGATTTCTATCTGTAAATAGAAATATAGTCTCAAGTTCAAATGCAAGAGACATATTAGCAAAGGCTGTTTATCAAGCCAATGCATTAAATAAAATAGTTGGAGGAGAATAAATTATGGAGTATGTATACGCTGCGATGTTGTTGAATAGTTTTGGTAAAGAAATCACTGAAGATTCACTTAAAAAAGTAGTATCAGCAGTGGGTGTAGAACCAGATGAAGCACAAATAAAAGTTGTTGTTTCCGCTTTAAAAGATGTTGACATAGCAAAGATTATAGAAGAAGCTAAGAATACACAAGTAGCACAGGCACCTGCAGCAGAAGAAAAGAAAGAAGCAAAGAAAGCTGAACCTAAAGAGGAAGTAAAAAGCGCTGACGAAGCTGCAGCTGGATTAAGCAGTCTGTTTGGTTGAAAAATACAAAACAGATAAAAGTATGTGCGTGTATAAGTTATAATGGTAATAGTAGTAACTAACGATGACGGCTATAAAACAGAGGGTTTAAAAGTTTTGTATAAAGCTGCTAAAAAAGTTTTTGGATCTAAAGTCGTAGTAGTCTCTCCCAACAAATTACAAAGCTCAAGTGGTATGAGTTTTACTTTTCACAAACCGTTAAGAGTTGAAAAAATAAAATATAATAAAATGCCGTGTTATACAGTTTCTGGAACCCCTGCTGATTGCGTTTTTATGTCTGTTTACCATCTTTTCAAGAAAGAGGTAACTATGGTTTTATCCGGGGTCAATGAAGGCATGAATGCAGGTTTAGAAACAGTATACTCTTCAGGTACTATATCCGCTGCAATGTTCGCTGCAATCTCAGAAATACCTAGTGTGGCTTTTTCAAAAAATTTAACTCCCGCGGCAAAACAGGAAGATATAGATAGAGAGATGAATGATTCTTACAAAAACATCGTAAAAATCTTGGAAAAAATAAAAAAGAATGGTTTCCCAAAAAACGTTGATATGATAAACGTAAATCTGCCCCAAAAGATTAACAATAAAACTAAAATAAAAATAGTAAAAACGGATAAAAGGGTTTTCGATGATGTAGTAATAAAGAAAAAAGACCCAAATGGTAAGGAGTACTATTGGTTGTATGGTACACTACGAAAAGACTTGGATAAAGACGCAGATCTTTACAACTTATTTGCAGGGAATATAACTATAACCCCAATAAAACTATCTACTATAGAAGAAATGCATCTAAAAGAAATAAGCAATACCTTCAAGTAAGTTATAGGAATGAATTAATAAAAGCTATTATATAAGATATAATGAAAAATAATTTAATTGTATTGATTTTCGGTATAGTTATTGTTTTTGTAATTGCATACTTCCTATTTTTCTATAATTCTGCCCCTTCAAAGCATGGTACTAACTCAGTAGAGATACTGTATAACAGCTGCAAGGGCTGCAGTGATGGAGCATTAAATATAATAAAATCGCTATTTCATTCCAATGGTGCAGATTTATTATCCAAGAATGTGTCTTTTGAAAGTGTTTCTGGATCCTCTTTAGTATCGCAATACTCTGTTACATCGCTGCCAACCCTTATAATAAATGAAACTAATGTATCTACCGACACACTTGACAGTCTTGCTTATCTGAATGCATTTAATGTAGAAAGCAATAATTTCGTACTTAACACGCCATTTCTTGCAGGAGTCTACAAAGGGATAAAATATTTTGACTTAATTCAAAACAGGAGCATAACTGCTTTTGATATACTTAATCAGTCATATGTGTACAAAAATACGAATACTTCGGTTATAAATCCATCGGAGGTTTTATATCTCATTAATGGCACAAATTACACAAATAAAAACAAAGTAGAAATAAGTTTTGTATACAGCAATTCAAGTTTTAGTGCTGTACAGAGTCTTATAATGTATACCGCTCTGAAAGCATTCGGAAACTTTAGTAACTTAAGTACTTTGATAGCTCCAAGAGTAGCTTTCTCTTCGAGTGAAACACTCGGAGATACTGAGTTCTACGCATTAAATGGCAGCGATTACAATAGTAATTATTTTTATTTGGAACCTTCATATCTTCAAAATCTTAGCTCAAGTCCATACGTGAACATTTTAGAAAAACAATTGTTTGAATTTGATCAAAACTCAGCATATCCACTTTTTAGCAACATTGGAAATTTTATGCCGTTTATGGATATAGGCGGTAGATATATTGAAGTGTCATCAATGATAAATCCTAAATTGTTTGCAAATAAAAATATAACTGAAATAGATAATCTTATAACAACAAATAAAACAGATGGAAAAGCATTTAATGACAGTGTTTATTTCGTACAAACACTTTTATGCAGCTATATAGGTTATAATACTGGAGTTTGTAGTAATAGCACTATAAAGAATGATCTTAATAATATTAATTCACTTACTTAATCCAGAGATAAGATCATCTATAACCTGTTTATAATCTTCTACCTTCATTATACCAGAAGCAACTAATAAACCATCGCTACCTAATTCTACGCTTTTAACTGCATCTTCTTTACCTTTTATTCCCGCACCAATAAGCGCCAATGAATGTGAACTTGATTTGATTATATCGCAAAATTCCTTCACAATGGCTGGCTTCGAATTTGAAACTGAAATATTTCCGCCTATAAGTTCTGGAGGTTCGTATGCAACTCCTGTTGGATTCATTTCTGCGACTTTACGTGCCTCTTCTAAATTTTGAACACAAACATAAGTTTCCAATCCTGCTGCTGTGCATTTTTTAACTGCTTCTTCTAATTTATCGTAAGCCAACGGTCCATCTTTTGAGCAGGTATACCTCTTCTCCGAATGATTTATTAAAGTTCCTGAAACGCCAGTATTCTTTAGTTCAAACCAGGTTATATGTGCAGTAAAAGCACCTGGATCAACCTCATCTACCCCTTGTGCTATAGTTTTGGCTATTTTACTAAGTTCATTAATTATCGTAAAAGGAGGAGAGACTATAACGCTTATATTTTTACTTGCTGAAACTTGTGCTGCGTATTTAGCTATGTCTATACCTTTTGAAAATGCTTCCTTATATGCTTTATAATTTATTATCAAAATTTTATTTCCCATCTATAAAATAAGCCCCTCTTATTACATAAAACTTTCCTTTTGCTATTTTTATTTTTATTTTCTTGCGTACGAGCTTTTCGCGTAAAACTTCATTTACGTCGTATTTCATAAATTTCCAAGAATTTGCAAAACTGCCTCCTAAAATTATTACTTGAGGATCTAGAACTAAACACAAAGATGAAAGGTAATACCCAAATAGTTTTCCGATGTGCCTAAAATTAGAAATTGCCGTTTCATTACCGCTTTCTGCAAGCTTATGCATCTCAAACCCCTCCATATTATATAGTCTCTTTATAGCTCTCCCTCCGATTAGATCCTCTATATCTTTACCATTTTTGTAATCTGCTATAATATGTCCGGATTCCGTCGCTATACCGGTTCCCTTATAAATATTATTTTGATAAATTATAGAACTGCCTATTCCAGTACCCCACACTACTGCAAAGCCACTTTTGGCTCCTTTAAAATCGCCGTTATGTAGATGATATAAACCAAAACAATTACCATCGTTCTCTATATTTACATTTTTTGAAAAACCGTGTAAAAAATTCATTAAATTAAAACCTAATATTGGAATATTTGGACAAAAAATTACATTTCCATTATTATTCAGTCTGCCAGCGACGGAAACATTTATTATCCCGTTTGAAATAGGCAGATACTCTTCTATTTCTTTCTTGATAACTTCTAAAAAAAACTCTTTTGATTTAGGAGTGTCAACTTTCTTACTCTTAAGTATACCGCTCTTATTGATTATAGCAAATAAAGTTTTAGTGCCGCCTATGTCTATACATAGCTTTCCGGTTTCCATTAGCCGTTTACTATGTCTTTTATGGCCTTTATTCTTTCGACTGGATTATCACTCTGCCATATATTTCTACCAATGGCCATACCACTAAATCCCGCGCTTATTGCTTTTTTAACGTGTTGTTCTATGTTAAGAGAATCCAACTTCTTACCTCCTGCAAGAAAAACTTTTGTTTTATCTGCAGATTTCACGACCCAATCTAATTTTGAGTCTTCATCGGGATATTTTAATTTTACTATGTCTGCTCCCATCTCAAACGCAGCTCTAGCAGCATATGAAACTATTTCCGGAGATTCGTCATCCTTTATAGTTTTTCCTCTAGGATAAGACCACATTACTACTGGTAAACCCAAAGAATGCGCTTCTTCCTCTATTCTACCAAACTCACGAACCATAAACTTTTCATATTTGCTTCCCCAATAAACTGTATACCCTACAGCTGCTGCACCTAATTTTACTGCTTCTTCAATACTTGTATTTTGTGTAGAGAACGGTTCCCCGGAATACAATCTTGTTTTACCATTAAGCTTGAGTATTAAAGGTATATTGACTTTTTTACTATCATAATAATTTCTTGCGCTCCCTTTCAATAATATTAGAGCGTCTACTTCAGCTTTGGTAGCTATGTCAATTATGTACTTTGGAGATACATTTAATTCATTAAAATCTGTAGGCCCGTGTTCCAGCCCATGGTCGTATGCTAAGAAAACTCCATGTAATGGTAATTTTTCCATTTTATTATTATAACTTCATTAATTATATACTTATTGTACTTTTTACTATCCTAAGCCTCATATTTTCAGGAGGGTATTCTCCTATTAAACCGCTTTTTGCTCCATATTTTTGTATTACGTTTAGAGCATTGAAACTGGCCAAATTTATTCCGTCTTCTATGTCTTTTCCATCATCCATTGCATTTACAAAACCGGATAAAAATGCATCTCCTGCTCCTATAAAATTTATCTGCTTTGCTTTGAAAGTATTCGCTATGTAAAGTTTTTTATCCGAAAGAACTAGTGAACCTTTTTCACCTTTGGTTATTATGGCTGTTTCTTTGACGTATTTTGCAAGTTTAGATATATTGTTTACATCATTCGAGTACCCAACAAATTTCTTGGCCTCTTCGTCATTCATGCTTATTATATCAACATATTTTAGTAAAGGTTCCATTTTTTTAAGTTTTAGATTTAGTTCTACTGAGCCAGGATTGAAAACTGTCTTCATATGTTTTTTATCTGCAAACTCCAATAATTTTGTCAAAAATGAAATATTTTTTTGAGGAAGAGGTCCTATGTAAAGCCATTTTGAATCGAAATCTTTGTTGATTTCATCGATTGAAAGTGTACTTTCTATACCTCTGTGTACAAGCAAAATCATGCTACCTTCTGATGACACTATTATATCTGAGAAAGGTGTTTCCCCTTTTTCAATTTTGATAAGATCTGTATTTATACCAAATTTTTTTAAATCTGAAAGCACAAATTTTCCGTACTCATCATTACCGATTTTTGAGATTACAGAAGATTTTTTATTAAAGGAAGCAAAAGATGCAGCTGCATTTGTTGCACTCCCCCCACTGAATTCCAATACTTTATTAACATCTATTTTTTTATCGGTAGGTATTTCTAGAAAATGACGGTTTACACCTGGTTTTAACGAAACCTTATCAAGAAAAATAAACGAATCTTTAGTGGCAGAACCTACTGTAACAAAATCAAACATTATATTTTATGTATATATGTAAATAAAAATATTTACAAAACTTGAATGTAAGAATAGACCACAAAGCCTACTTGAGTTTATTACTTAATTTCTCACATTATATTTCTATGAACGGACCATTTCCATAAAAATTCGTAACAGAGTAGGTAATCAAGACATAGACCTAAAAAGTTCAATATCATAGTTATGTCATGATTTATCCTAACGGTTATGGCTTATTTCTTGATAGTATATTAATTTTTACCTATGTTTTTATCTTGAATTCTATATTTTACCCAGAAAAGTCTAATATATATCCTTGCGTACCTTCTTTATACGCCTCAAGGTAACCTTCAGTGTCCAAAGTCATTTTGATTCTCTTTGACTTCAATCCATATCCTTTAATGTGTTCTATAAATTGATTTGGGGTATCATTATACACATTAGTGCTGAAAATTATCCTTCTAGCACCATACTCTTTAGCTCTATTGATAAGATCTTTGTATACTGCATCAAATATCTTCTTCTTTCTAAATGTCCTATGCCCTTCCACGGAATCTACAAGGAAATTGTCATTCTCAATATAGCAGATCGCACTACCTATAGCGTTGCCGTTTACGTCATATCTTATCAACTTGAACCTTTTATCCTTGCAGTAATCGACTACCCCTCCTTTATTATTGGAAGGGAGATATACACATGCTATCTGCACCCTAGAATCGTAATCCAATGGGTTGTTGCTTTCCACTGCTTCTAAAACATTCTTTCCATTTAATTCGCTTAGGTTTCTGTATTCAGAAGTAGAAATCACATCTTTTATTGCTTCATCTCCTGTGTCCTTTAACAGCTTCAACGCTTCATTTATATCTTTATTGTTGACATACGCTATTATTTTATTTCTCAAATTTTTATAATGCGAATTGAAAGCGTTTCTTGCTCTATTGACAGCCTTTTCACCTACTATCTCTGCCATAGTAGATAAAGCTTCTTTTTCATTAGAAATATTCCTAGAACCTATTACAGATATAAGGGAAAAATAGGGTAACATATTTCTGTCTATTTTTAGTTCTTCTCCTGTTTCTAGACCAATGGAGTACGTTTTCCTGTTCTTCTCATATGAGTTATTCATTAGTTCTGCAAATAGTTTTCTTTCTTCCTTTTCTACTGAGAACAGCATAAATAATTGATTATCCTTTATTTCCCTTTTTATTCCATATTCTTTTGATAAATAATCGGCTACTTTGTTGTTATAAGATTTTATATTATATCTGGTTGGCAGCGGCAATTCCCCATTGGATTTTAAATATGCCTCCACACTATTGAAGTCGCCCTTTGTTTCTATAAGTTTGTCAAGTCGTTTATTATGAAGCTTTACTATCTCATTACTATCCAGAATGTCAAATAGATTGCTTCCCACTTTATTCACAAGATCGCATGCAGCTATGACCACTTCTTTGTCCATGGTTAAATAAATAATATGTGCCAACCCTTTAGTTATAGAACTGACTGATTCTCTTTCGTATCTTCCTACTATATTAACTATCTTATCAAGTGACATTATATTAGCTGCTTTGATCACAGCTTTGGCGTCTTTGGTGTAGAAAGCTACATCTCTCAGTCCCCGAGCCACGCCCTCTGCTGCTTTTTCCTTGTAGCTTCCAATCACTTTAGCTGCTGCCTTTGTGGCTTCAAGATTACCAGTTCTGCCTGCAATAGCTGATAATTCGCTTGAAATCTTCCCAGCCGTTTCTTTATTGTATCTCTTTAAGGTATTTCCATCAGGCGAAATTATCTTTGCCAATTCACTAGTAGCTTTTGCGTCTCGTGCCTTTTCCGCCCATTCTAATAACCCAAAGATGACATTCTCACCTGCTTCTCCTTCGTATTTTCCTACCGTCTCTACAATGTCACTTAGTGACATTATATCAGCTAGTTTAATTATAGAGAAATTATCACTAGCGTAATGTAAATGAATGAAATCTGACAATCTACCAGCGATATATCCAGCTGTCTCTTTGTTATATTTTCCTATAGTTTCAGCAGCTACTGTTGTAATTTTGGGATCTGCCGTATTGTAAGCGATATTTGATAACCAAGAAGCGACATCTCTCGCTGTCTCTTTATCATATTTCCCTATAGCTTTAGCTGCTGCCTTTGTAGCTTCAAGATTGCAAGTGGCATCGGCAATTTCTGCCAAATGAGATGCAATACTCTCGGCAGTTTCTTCACCACTATATATCTTTATAGCTTTAGCTGCTGCCTTTGTGGCTTCAAGGCCTCTATCCCAATAAGCGATGGCTAACAATCCACGGGCGATTCTTACAGCCGTTTCTTTATTGTATCTCTTTAATGTATCCCCATTGAGTGAAATTATCTTTGCCAATTCACTAGTAGCTTTCGCGTCTCTAGTTACGTAAGCGTACCTTATCAATCTATGGATTACACTTTCGTAGTATCTTTCACTTTCTTCATCGTATCCTTCCAAGGTCTTTACTATCTCGTCCAATGACATTATATTAGCCATTTCAATGATATGTTTCGTGTTTCCAATAGAGGAATAAGCAAAATATGATAACCAATAAGCGACATTTCTAGCCGTTTTTTCACCATATTTTTCTATAGCTGTAGCAGCTGCTATTGTAGCTTTGGAGTCTCTAGTTTTATGAGCAATATTTGACAAGTTATTAACTATCTTAATAGCCTCCTCTTCACTGTATTTTAGCCCCGTTTTAGCGACTGCTATCTTGGCTTCTTGTTCTCCGGTTTTTCTAGCAATATTATTCAACGCTGATTTTATATTATGTATAGCTTGTAATCTGAATCCTTTTACATTTTCTAATATCTCATCCAATGACTTAGTAGTTTTCATAATTTAATTTCTAAAAACTTTTATCCAAATATTTCAACTTTAACTTACTTACCATGTTTATTACTAAAGAATATAAACCTCATATAAACTTTTAATTTTTGTGTGACTATCACAGAATACAACAGATAAGTGATAAACTAAACTATTTTATTAATTGAGTGAGAGAAAAATTGAAGGAGAGATAGAAGTATATAAAAACAGAAATTATCAAGATTGAATTTAGATTGAGTCTACTGATCATTATAGAAACTAAAAGCTCATGAAGAGTTGATAAGATTTACTTTAAACCAATGCTTAGTAAATCTAGTAAGTTATATGATTAACATCAACTTTTATTTTTGTCTTGCATGCTCTGGATTTTATTTGTGAGTTCATCTATTGATTTTGATGAGGATTTTAGCCTAAACTCTATTATTTCCATTTTTTCCTTTATATCTTTAGAGATGTCTTCTTTGCTTTTCTTCAAAAGAACCTGGCCAAAAAGCTGAAAAAGTTCAGAGTGCTCTCCTGATTTATCGACTTCTTCTAACGTTCTTTTAAGTTCGTTGTACTGTAGCTGAAGCGTCTGTTTCTGAGTTGTTTCTACCTGAAGACGTTGTCTAAGTTCCTCAAATTCTTCATCATTCATATAAATCTACCTCCTTAACCATCTTTAAAAGCTGCATTAAACTGTTATTTAAAGCTAATAGTATATTAAAATCTTCCGCTTTAATAACTATGTTTAACGAATTCTTTAATTGCCTTAGTTGTGTGCTAGCCCTTTTACTGTTTGATTTAGGTATAGAAAAAGATATATTTCTTAAAAATTCTTTATTGCCGTTTATTTTTATGGATAACTCAAAGGGACTAATCCGCCTTGACATGATGACCGCCTTCCGGTTTTTTCTTAAAAAGAATTCTTCCACCACAGTAGGGGCACCTTACTATCTCGCCAACTTCCGACGAATCTACGGTTGCGCCGCAATCAAAACATTTATACTTTGACATAGTTTACCTCCTTTGAAGTTAAACTGTAAGCATTGTCTGCAATAACCAAATTACAGTGCTTGCACTTCCATATACCAGATGATGCTCTTATTATAGAGGTTTTTTTACACCTCGGACATTGATATTTTTTAGCCCTAAGAGATTTAACTGCATCTACTCTTTTTCTTACACCAACACCATATTTTGAAGTTCTCATATCTCATCCTTTAATGGTTTTTTATATTTAAAGCTTAGTTTATTAAT
>DARG01000026.1 GCA_002503215.1 Candidatus Parvarchaeota archaeon UBA446 | reverse complement strand
TAAAGGAGGTGATCCAGCCGCATGTTCCCATACGGCTACCTTGTGGCGACTTAACCCTACTCACTGAACCTAGATTCGGTTATCGCATAACGACAATCTCATCTAAATCCAACTTGTTTGGTTTGACGGGCAGTGTGTGCAAGGAGCAGGAAAGTATTCACCGCGCTTTGTTGAAACGCGGTTACTACGGATTCCGCCTTCACGAGGCCGAGTTACAGACCTCGATCCGAACTAGGGTAAAGATTCGGGGATTAGCTCCTCCTTTCGGAGTGGCATCCTATTGCCTTTACCATTGCAATTCGCGTGTAGCCCAGAGGATTAGGGTCGTACTGACCTACCGTCGCCCTCACCTTCCTCTTTCTTTCGAAAGCTGTCTCTATATTTTGCTCATTCACAACGGATTGCATGTTAGCAAATATAGAAGAGGGTCTTGTTAGTTACCCGACTTAACGGGACGTCTCAAGATACTAACTGATGATGGCCATGCAACACCTTTCAGCGCATTTGGCAAGTTCTTCAGACTGGCCTTCATATTGCTGTCGCTTCTGGTAAGATTCCCGGAGTTGAATCCAATTAAACCGCAAACTTCACCCGTTTTTGTGCTCCCCCGCCAATTCCTTTAAGTTTCGACCTTGCGATTATACTCCCCAAGTGGCTTACTTAACGCCTTCGCTGTCACACTGCATTTTCTCAAGAAAATGCAACGTATAGTAAGCAGCGTTTACTGCTAGGGCTACCCGGGTATCTGATCCGGTTTGTTCTCCTAGCCTTCGTCCCTCACCGTCAGGTCCGTTCTGGAGATGTGCCTTCGCTATTGGTGGTCTTTTTCGGATTAAAGGATTTTACTCCTACCCGAAAAGTTCCCATCTCCCCTCCCGGCCTCTAGTCTGGAAGTATTTATACCATGCCTTTTCGTTAAACGAAAAGATTTAAGCACAAACTATCCAAACCAGCTACGAACGCTTTAGACTCAATAATAATGGTCACAACTCGGGCCGCGGGTATTACCGCGGCTGCTGGCACCCGCTTGCCCAGCCCTTATTCGCCACGCCATTTCAAAACGTGGCAAAAGTTCCTTCCGAAACGGAAAGAACACTTGGGATTCCCTCATCACGCTTGCGCGCATTGTGGAGTTTTCGGGACTGCTGCACACCGTAGTGCTAGGGTCCTTGTCTCAGTACCCTTCTGGGGGAAACCACTCTCATGGCCCCTACTGATCTTAGATTTGGTGGGCCGTTACCTCACCAACAGTCTAATCAGGCATAGACCGATCGTTAGGCACATTATCTCGGTATTAGAAATAAGCTTTAACAATAAAATCGTTTCAGATATTATTGCTATAGAGTATTAACCTCAGTTTCCCGAGGATATCCTCTTCCTAACGTTACGTTATCTATGTGTTGCCTCAGCCGTACGCAATCTACCGTTACCCGGCAGATGAACTTGCATGTCTCATTCGAATCCCAATAGCAGTGACCTCCAGCAGGATCAACTGGAATTGGTGCATTAACATCATCATGCATAAATATGAAATTCACGCACTCATTGTTTTTCATTTGCTTTTTAAAGCATCAAACGATTTTCTGTATATGAAAAGATGCAATCACAGCACTGAATACAGCACTCCTGCGTATCCGGGATATACAGATAATTACTTTATTTGCTTATTCTTACTTAAATACTTTTTGTATTTTAAAAGCATTAAAAATGAAAAATAATAATATATTTAATATATTATATTTACATTATCTTTATTAATAATTTTTATTGTTATTTTTATATTTATAGCAGACCTTACTTTTTATGATTCGTTTATTACTTTAATTTATAAATAATTATTACACAAAAATTATATTTATTATAAAAATTTTAGTATTTTATAAACTTTATTTTTTATTGATAAAATATTGTAACAGGCTTAAAAGAGACGTTGCTGTCACACTTAATAGCAAAAGACTGAAAGCGAATGAGATACTATAAGAAGATGCTGTACCAGCTGCGCCGAAACCAAAAAGATAATTAAAACCATAGGATAATGAACCAGAGATGCTAGTTAAAGGCAGACCTAAGATTGCATCTAAAAACATCGCTAATACAAACAAAGCAGATAAACTACCCAACACAAGCAATGCATTTCTATGCATCTTTTTGTTTGCATATACTAGATATGCTAATATTATAGTAAGTACAAAGAAAACGATAAGAATATCATAATGCAGCATGCCTGAATTTCTTAAAAGACTATCATAAATTAAAAGATAAACTGCTGCTATAAGGCTTAGAACTATAGAAACTAACATAGTGTAATTGGCAGCTTTTATAAACTTCTTTTTCATGGAAAAACCTAGGCCTAAGATAACTGCGATTATAACTATGAAGATAAATCCTACATAATCAAAGTAATTCACAGGCTTAGCAGTTGTAGTTGTAGGAGGTGTTACAGAAATTGGAGTCGTTGTGTTTACTTTAGATACGTAAACTGTTAATTGAACAGAAGATGTGGAAGGATCGTCGCCTGTCGCAGACACATTGAACGTATATGTTCCCGGAGGCGTATTCTTAGCAACGTTTACTGTAAGTGTACCACTGTACGAGGGGTCTTGATCAGATAAACTTGGAGAGAATGTTATGTAGTTATTGGAAGGACTTTCTGCTAGACTGGTTCCCCATTTGGTTCCACTCACTAAAGTTATTGTAAAACCAATATTAGCTGAGGAACCTTGCGAGATGTTTACAGATGACTGTGTAAGCGTTACTTTTGAAGTACCTATTCCTGCAGCATGAACTGAACCTAACACAAATACTAAAAGAACAAAGGATATGATAATTGGCAATATAGCCCTATTAGACACCATAGTAACCTTTAGGATATTAACATATTTAAATGCTTTCTTCAAGAGATTTTACCGCTACTGCTATCTTCTTTCCAAATTCTTCGTACTCATTGTCTTTGTATCTGGTTCTTGGCCACATGAATCCTTTTAGTACTTCTCCTTTTCTTCTTGGTATGATATGCATGTGAAAATGAGGTACGCTTTGACTAATTATGTTATTATTTATAAGCAGTATTCCGTCGCACTCTAATGCTGATTTTATTGCAATAGAAAGTAGTTTTACATCTGTTATCATTTTCATCAATTCGTTATCCGGAAAATCCAATATAGTTTGTATATGTTTCTTAGGCACTAACAGAGTATGCCCTTTGAATATTGGGCTCTTGTCAAGAAAGGCAATAAAGTCTTTGTCTTCAAAAACTATTTCCGCGGATTGTTTTCTTTCTGCTATACTACAGAATATACAATTACTCATAAAAGATAAAGGCTTACGGATTATTAAACTTTATTTTATTCTTAGTTTTATTGAGCTATGTCAATTATCATAGTGTTTATGCTTTCTTTTATTTCTTTTAGAGCTAATGTATCCTTTGATTCTACGTAAGGTATTAAATCTAAATCCAAAGGGCTATTTTCTAATTTTCTTCTGTAATTCTCATGTAAATGTCTACCGAGATATTTATCATAATCGTTCCAATTGATTCCAAGCATACTTATAAATTCCCTTTCTACGGAAGTAGCTATCCTATGTGAATAAGCATATTTGTAACCAAGATCTATCATCCATTTTTCTACTAGCTCATGATGCCTTGCTATGCTATCGACTGTATTTACTGCCTTGCCTTTCACTGTTATAGATTTGGGAAAATTCTTGTCTAAGAATATCTTTTTACCATCCAGAGAATATCCTCCTGTGTATTTTATACTGTAATCGGTACTTACGATAATATCTGATGAACTTTTGTAATCTATAATTTTTCCTAAATATTTTTTATTGTAATAAGCGATATCATCATCAACATATATCTTAGAGTTGAAACACAGTTTGGTATTAGAAGAAACTTTAATCATAGAAGGAGCTATATAATTCACAGCGAAGTAGATAAAATCCTCTTTTTTACCTAGTTTCCTAGACACAATCCTATATATCATCATACTAATCAATATTAATTATAATATTAATAGTTTTTAGTGATAAGTTGTAAAATTTACAGTTATTTTTAAGTATTTATAAGTAACTAAATTTTCTGTACTTAAATTTAAACTTTTATATTTGCGTTTAAAGAGCCTATCCCAAAAACAAAAAGAAATTAAATGTTAAAGATAGATATAATGCATATGGATGATACTAAAGCAGAATTATTTATGCTTATAGGGTGGGTCTTTGCAGTAATGATAATTGCAGTGGTTATACTTTACCCATATAATGATTACCAATTTACGGGATTAGGAATAAGTGATGGGGTAAATTTATATTCTTGCAGATATTCTGAACCTTCTCCTATGGGTATAGTAGATTATGGAGTAACAAGCTACGGAAATATCTATAACTTATCGACAAATTCTATAAAAGCAAGTATAACTGATGAAGGTATGTTAACAAACATTAGCGGCAATTATAATGCGTCTATACAATTAAATTCCAATGTTTTATTGAGTTATGGAAACCTATCACAAACTTATTTTCTACAAAACGTAATCCTGATTGATAGCATAACCAATTCGATTGCATTTATAGACAATGTATGGAATAGCTCGGGGATAAATTCCAGTATGAACCAAAAACTTATTGTAGGGAATGGCACCGTAGCACCTTCAACAAAGAATGAAAGTTACTATTTTTATGAGGATACAAATCAAACTGGAGATAACATAACCTTGAGAAACAACCAACAAATATATCTTATGACAAATAGCAGTATTAATGCAAACGGCTCTCCTGAAATAATATTTTCATATAATGATGGATACGGCTGGAAAGAATACGACAAAGTTGTATTTAATAGACTAAAAAATGTAAGTAATGCGTCTATGTTAATAAGCGGCTTTAATTATACTCCAGGCTATAATTTTTATGATGCAGGTATAATAATAGGTGGACCTGGAGCAGGATCAAACACAACTATGATTAATGGAAGTCTTTTATTATCTATAGACTACTGGAATGGCAATAACTTCCAAGCTTTTCAAGATGCTTATAATTATGGGTGTGATACCGAAGAAGGTATAAACAATGCGGTAGTGAATCCTAAATTTGGTGGTAATGGGTTGCCTTTTGCAAATATCACAAGCGGAAAAGATGTTTACCTTGGAAATCTGTGGTCAATTAACTCATCTTCTATAGGATTACTGTACATAAACAGCTCTATAAGAAATTTAGATATTTCTATTTATAGAAATAATTCATATATTAACCAGAGTTTTTCAAATGGGATAGGAGAATTAACACTGCTGTCTGGGAGTTATATAATAAAAGGATACGAAAACAGTAATGAGATTTATTACAAAAATTATACTGTATCTAAAGGGATAAAGAACTACCTAAATATCAGCTGATTAAAGAACTTTTTCTGCTCCGCTCACAACTTTATGTTTTGTGAAAGCGGATAATATCGCTGCAATTATAAGTATTATTATACCAATATACAAAGCTGTTCTTAGGCCTTGCATGAACGGAGAAGATATAACTTTGGGTATAAAAGAGCTAGAGTTAAGGATAGTTAAGGACTTTGCTGGTATTTGTGATACTAAATTTGCTGGTACTGCGGATAGAAATGTAGATATTGGATTTATGCCAAGAAAAGCAGAGAAAAGAAACGATGATGCTGGGACCGCTGATAACTGAGATGTAATACCGGATGGAACTCCTAAAGAAATAAGCTGAGAACTCATTATTGATGGTAGCGTAAGTGAAAATATTGTTATAGCTATAGTAAAGAATATAACCATACTTATCATCTGACCTACATTTGCAAAAGTAGTCCTTATTCCATTACCTACTCCCCGGTCTCTCCATTCTAAAGCATCCATAGCCCTCTTAGTATTTGGAGCTGCAAATAACCCGTTTCCTGCACCTATAATGAAAAGTACTATAGCAAAGGGTATATAAGAAAAGCTTGCTGAAAAAAGAGTTAATAAAAACAATCCTAATGCGCTTATAAGAAGTCCGCCGGTACTAAAGATTCTGCCGCCGAATTTATCTGTTAAAACTCCACTTATAGGACCAAATGCGATAAAACCGACCATTAATGGGATCATATATACTCCTGCCCAAAAAGGAGTCTGTGCTATCGTAAATCCATGCAATGGAAGATAAACACCTTGCAACCATATTATCACCAAAAACATTACGGCTCCTCTAGCCAATGCACTTAGAAAAAGAGCTAACGAACTGAAAGCGAACTGGATATTCTTTAATAAACCTAACTTGAAAAGAGGATTTTTAACTTTTTTCTCCACAAATACAAATGACACTATAAGTGCCAGACCTATAACTAGGCTTGCGATTACCCAAGGGTTAAACCAACCTAATGCATTACTTTTATAAGGAGAAAGAGCATAGGTAAAACCTAAAGCTATTAGAATCAAACCTCCTGATAATGTAAGATTTCCTTTTATGTCCAATTTCACCTTTTTTCTTGATGTTTTTTCTTCTTTAAGCTTAAAGTAAGACCAAAATGCCCCTAGAACAGCGAATGGTATATTAACTATAAATATAAGATGAAAATCAAAAGGAGCTAACAATCCTCCAGCTACCAATCCTATAAAACTACCAGCTAGAAATGCCACTTGGTTTGTACCAAGTGCTTTGCCTCTTTCATTGTCTGGGAAAGCATCTGTTAGCAGTGCTGTACTGTTCACCATTATAAAACCTCCTCCCACCCCTTGTACAAGCCTAAAGATTATTATGAACAAAACACCAGAAGTACCCGAATTATACGGAGTAAACGAAAGAGCTATAGATGCTGCGGCAAAAATAGCAAAGCCTAAGGTATAAAATCTCTTTCTACCGTGATCATCGGATAATCTACCAAATGTAACTAAAAGAGAGGCGGTTACTACCATGTAACCTAAGATTAC
The DNA here is from genome assembly GCA_002503215.1 of Candidatus Parvarchaeota archaeon UBA446. Classification (GTDB taxonomy): domain Archaea; phylum Nanobdellota; class Nanobdellia; order Parvarchaeales; family Parvarchaeaceae; genus Parvarchaeum; species Parvarchaeum acidophilus. The sequence goes on along the minus strand of DARG01000026.1, from coordinate 19,692 downwards.
CCACAAAAGCAACGTAAAATTCCCTGACGCAACAGGATTTACATTCAACCCTCTAAAAATCGACGGCAGAGATATAAGTATTATAGTTGCATTTATAGAAGCCATCAATCCGCCCATCGTTGTATTGGCAAGAACTGTCCATTTATATTGCATCCAATATTGAATTAGTTATAGAATTTAAATATTATCTTACATGCCCCACAAAATAACCTATATTTACTGTTTTTAATGCTTAGTCAGACTTTCGAGCCTGAATATCGCTCTATTTTTGCTTTTCTCTCCAAGTTTAGTCTTCATTACTATGCCTTTCATTGTGTCTATAACAGAGTATGCCATCTTGCTGTTTATAGGGTAGGGTATACCATCTTTCCCTCCTATTAAGAAGGAGTATTTAAATGGATCATAAGGATAGTTGACAGGATCCTGAAAAGAAGGGGGTTCGTTGTAGATTAGATCTGATATGAGGAAAATTGCCCTCGCAGTAGATGCGGTCATGCCGTTAAGAAGCGTGTCAGATATGGATGAAAGGCTATCTGCTTTTATCTTTTCTAAGTTCCTTTTCAGCAGATGTATATTTACAGGCTTATAATAATTCAACTTTTTCACCCTATCAAATCCATATATCGACGCATTGCTTTCCGTAAGTTCCAACGTGGTATTTCCTTTCAAATTATTCATGGCCTTTGAGTAATCCCTCAGTAGGGTATTCCTGTCGCTGTTAATAAGCTCTAAAAATAATTTCCTAACATCACTGCTATCCTTTTGTATTATGTTTACTGCCCTTCCAATTACACCCGAAATGGACGAATTTGGTTCGCATTCAAAGTTGTCTACCTCGGATAAATGGTACCTCCTAGCAAATCTAGTATTAGGATTCATTCCTTGCTGTACCACTAACCATTTTCCAGATTTTGAAACCAACATGTAGTGTATATATAGATTGTAGCCATCTTGTAAGAGTACTGTATCGACCTTTGCCGATAGAACGCTGTTATCTTTCACATCCTTTGGATCAATATCAAACGAAGCTGGAATTGAACCACTTTCCTCTTGCACTCCAAGAGAATGCTTTCCTTTACCCCCTAACACGAATATATCACTTTTTTTGTTTAATATTTGCTTAAGCAGTGCCAACAGTACTGTTGTGGAACCGCTTGAATCCCAGTCCATCCCTATTGCATTGTTGAGGGCCTGAAACCAAAGAGGATTAGAAAGTCTTTCCAATAGTTTATCCTCTCCGAATTCATAAATCATTGTATGTACTATAGAATCACACATATCCTTCATTATCCTAAGCAGATAATCGGGAACGTGTCCATAATGCAACGGTAAATCAGCTATACCAACCATTAAGAGAATAATTATACAGCATAATTAATCCTTATCTTTTTTAATCCGGTTTATAACATGATATAATTTATTATTTTATCTATGAAATTAAAAAAGTTTTTATATTTTCTTAGTATATACGACAATGATGCAGAAAATTAAAGGTTTGGAATTATTTGAAAACTTAGTGAGACGTCGAAAATTATTCACATTAGTGCCTGTCTTAATATTTACAGCATATGTCTACTTATTCCTTAATGATAGCGTAGGAATGCCAATATTCTCATACTTTTACCCGATTTTCGATGTGCTTTCCGCTTTCATCCTAAGTTTTCTTATAAGTATAATAATAACTGTAAATTATTATATAATAGAAGCTAAAAAACATGCCAACGAAAAAAATACAGCTGTTGCTATTTTTTTCAGTCTAATTACAACACCGTTCTGTTGCAATGTACTTATACCACTGTTTGTCGCGTTTATATTCGGTTCTACTGCATTGTCTCCTATTTACCTGTCCACACAAACTATACTTGTGGATTCTGATGCTGCAATAATAATAGCATCTATGATAATTATATACATATTTTATAGAAAATCTCTGGATACATTCCGTAACTGCCGAATAAAACTGGGGCCAAAGGCTGGGGTTGCCAGGATTTGAACCTGGATCAAGCGGTTTCTTCTTAATCATTCTTAACGTCATTTTTCCAGTCAAGCTGGAGCCGCTGATTCTGCCTGGTTAGACTACAACCCCTAAGTAAATATCTTGTATTTATCCTCACCGTTGAGTTCTTCCATTATTCTGTCTTCTATACTCTTAGCGATATCGGATGTAAAACCTACTCTTTCATTAAAATCTTCGTATGATTTAAATTTAGCTTTTGTTCTTTCTTCTAGTATTTTTTGAACGATTTTCTTACCCACTCCAGGAAGCAGATTTAAAGAATGCAGACGTACATTTATAGAACCAAGTTTATTTATTATGTCTATATATTTTTCTTCATTCTCTTTTACTATAGTTGCAATCCTATCATTTAGTGAAGCCAACCCATTACCACTTAATTTATCAGGAGTTATACGTTGGATTATATGATGAACTTCATCCCTTTTATTTTCTCCTATATATACTTTCAAACCAGGGTCTACCTTTACATCTTTTTTAAGAGCAACCAAAAGAAGACTGAGAGAATCTGTAAAAACTATAGCCGATGCCTTTCTGTCTTTTGAGTCAGGTAACCCAAAAGGCATGTATTCCAAAACATATGCATATTCATCTTTTCCCATATTATAGAAGGGCACTGCAGAGTTATAAATGCTTTTTTAGCACTGAGATTATTAATTTTAAATCTTCTTCCTTTATATTCAACTTAAGTGGTGCTATTATTGCTTTTACTTGGTCCGATGAGGAAGGTATAGCGTCTATTAACATCCGTAGATAATCATCTCTGATATTCAGATTTAACGCCGACAATTCCTCGAAAACTTTTTCAAAATTATCGATTTTAATATTCTTCTGTATATGATCAAGCATTTTTTTGCCGTATTCTGAGTTTTTATCTATAAAATTGGTATAATTATCTCTTATTTCTGTCTCATCCATAAATTTTTCGTCTATAACTTCGTATTCCATTAGATAAGCCTCTTCATATGCACAGGTAAAACGTCTATCTTCTTAGGATACTTGCCTTGTTGTTTTACCTCAATAGTATAAGCTTTACCTTTCTTATTAAGTACAACACCGACGGCCCCAAAAAAGCTTCTTTGAGGTAGATTTCTCTGTATTCTAGAATCTGGATCTATTACTACTTTGTCTCCAACATCAAAGGACTGCAAAGCCTTCTTTATATCTATCTTACCTCTTTCATTAATATCCAACTTTAAACGTTTTCTAGAACGTTTATGAATACCATTACCTGTTATCGACATAATTGTATTTTATAAATTTACTTAGTATTTATACTTTTGTTTAACGGTTAAAAACCCGTGAATTCATAATAAAATGTTTTAATATTTATTTATATGCAGAGGGAGGGATTTGAACCCTCGAAGGCCTGAGCCATAAGGTCCTTAGCCTTACACGTTTGACCGCTTCGCTACCTCTGCATCATAATTTAGAACTGATCTACAAATAAAAAAGCTCCATATTTATAATAACACTACTTAAATATTATTTTTATATAATATATATAGTATAATAATATAAAAAACCATGGCACTTGATATTATAATACAGATACTAATAATACTTGCTGTATCGATGGTTATAGGGGAGATATTTGAGCAGTTGAAATTTCCTTCAATTGTAGGATACTTAATAGCTGGATTAATTATAGGTCCGTTTTTTCTTGATGTTATATCAATAAATAGCAGTTTACAGACTCTATCTTCACTTGCACTTTTCTTCATAATATTTCTTCTAGGTATAGAAATGAAAACGGAATATGTAATAAAATACTTAAAACCTGGAATAAAAATGGTAATACCAAGTTTTGTTTTACCTCTCATACTTGCCATAGCCCTTTCTACTACTTTGTTCAGTTTTGGTATAAAAGCTGATCTAATAGTATCTCTTTCTATAGCTGTACCTTCTATATCTATAATCTCGGTACTTATAATGAAATACAGACTTGAGCGGGACAGTAAAGGAGTAACTATAATCTCATCTGTCATTATAACAGACACTTTAGCCTTTATTTTATTAGGAATGACTTATAAAAATTTTCTGGATGCTATACTAATGATAGTTTATTTCACCGTATTTCTTCTTATATTCGTAAATATCGACAAAGTACTAAATAAGGGCAAGAAAAAATTTAGAATGCACCTTACAAGATCAAGGGCCATTCTTAAAAGTGAACATTTTGGATACGGAGTGATAATAATTATAGGTCTGCTTGTGGGAGTTATATCACAGCTGATAGGAATAAATTACATAATAGGAGTATTCTTTGCTGGGCTTATAATACATGAGGGACTTATAGGTAGAAAACTTTTCGGTAAAATTAGAAAAACTCTTAAAAGGATGAACGATGGATTCTTCATACCGATTTTCTTCGGAATAGCTGGAATTGAAGTCTCAAGCTTCCAAATTATCAAAAATATAGTGATTCAAATAGTAATAATATCTTTTGCAGTAATATTTTTTTCTCTTATACTTAATTTTTATTTCTCAGGCAGAGTAATGAGAATTAAAAATAAAAAAGTGAAAAGAAAAGTTAGCGCAATAATAAACGGCAGAGGTGCAGTAGGCATAGCTATAGCGACTGTGGGTTTAAGCATCGGTGTAATAACAGAACAAGCATATTCTGTTGCGATACTTGCCACAATAATAATATCAATAATAGCCACCTCATTCTTAAGAGGTTCATAAAAACATAAATGGGGTGGCTGGGATTTGAACCCAGGTCAACTAACCCCCGAAGCTAGCATCATAACCAAGCTAGATCACCACCCCGATTCACGATTCTATACTTTAGACATTTATTTTAATTAACCTTTTTATACGTTGGATAAGTCCCAATATTCATTATAACGCTGTCTGTTTTTACAGCTACTCCTCTTTTAATAGATTTTATATCCTCTGAAGAAAGTACGGATTTTCCGAGAGCTATAATTTCTCCTTTCAAAGTCATTATAGCTACAAGCTCGCCTTTATCAAAATCCGTCAGTTTTACTATACCTGGTATCGCCACTGGAGAACCATGGCATACTGGATCTACAGTAGTGTCGGATACAAAAATTCTTGGAATAAAATCTATTGCCGATTCTATATTGCCTATGCATTGATTAAGTAACCGTACATCCTTTTCATTTACATACATATGTATAGCATCTTCTAGGTCCTGTAGTGTTACTAAGTTGTTTTTTTCTGAAAGAGTAGAAACTTTGGTTCTTCTTAGTTCTACCATATGTGCACCTACGCCGAGATTTTCACCCATATCATGTATAAGCTTTCTTATATATGTGCCAGATTCGACTCCAACCTTAAAGAGGACATCTTTTCCAGAAATCTCTATTATTTCAGAATAATACACTTCTCTTTGTCTATACTGGCGCTTAACATGCGATCTTACTGGGGGCATCTGAGTTATCTCGCCTGTGAATTTTATGAACGTATCTCTGAGTAAGTGCTCTTCTACTTCTTTATGCAGGTGCATGAGAGCTATATACTCCTTTCCGCCAAGAAGAAGGACTGACAGTGCCTTTGTAGCATTGTTTATGGCTAAGGGTAAAAGACCTGTTACATTGGGATTTCTTCAATCTTCTAAAGTCCCTGAGTAACCTATCTTTTTTACACCAAGTACTGCCATTAACTTCTTAGCTATATACGCAGCCGTCTTAGACCTTATACCTGCTGGTTTATCAAGCAGAATAAAGCCATAATTTATCCTTTCTTCTACGCTTCTTTTTTCAGGAAATCTGCCGTATTTAAGATCAGTTTCCTCTTCTCTTATTGAGAAGATATCCTGCTTCAAACCTTCAAGTGGCAGTTTCATTTCATTAAATTAAGGATTAAGAATTAAAACTTTGCCTTTTTACATTTAAGTATAAAATATGAACATATTTTAATAACCTCTTTTAAATCCAAATAAGAGGAATCTATTACAAGATTAAAAGGTCTAAAATCTTTTTTAACATCTATACCATAGATATTGCTATAAATTTGAGCGGTAAGTTTATCTTTTATTCTCATAAAAGAAAGTGCCTGTTTAAACGTTATTCCATCTCTGTTACTAACCCTCTCAGCCCTTATTTTTTCGTCAGCCTTTATATATATTTTAATAATGTTTGTATCAGTTACTTTCCAAGAAGCTACCCAACTGTCCAATATCATATTGAAGCTTCTATTGAAAAGAGATAACATAATTCTATCGAGTTTCTTATCATAAATTGGATTTTTTATTCTAAATTTCACTGCTTCTATACCTTTTTTAGATTCCCAAACTTCAAAATCTTTTTTTGGTAGAATCTCTCTAAGCTTTGAACTTGCTGAAAAATACTCAAGATTAAATTCCTTTGCTAAAGCCTTAGAAACACTTGATTTGCCAGATGCTGTAAGTCCGGAAACTATTACTTTCATTACTAATTAATTGGTGTATTATTTATAAGTTTACTGTTATTTTTGAAAACGACTGGTAGATAACTTAGATTATCACAATAGTTAACTGCAGAAGGTGAAACAGAACATTCGCTTGTTAACATGTACTTGCTAAGAGCAGTATAATTTATCTCATAAACATTAACATCTGTGAGAACTTGATTCTCTATGCTTAGAAGAGAATTCACTGGTAAGTTATCCGTATAAAGCAGCTTGAAACCGGGTACTGTCTCATTTAATAGGTATAACTTGTCAAATAGAGTGTTTAGAGTTTCATTCGGCATGTATAACAAAGCTGGCCCATTTCCGAATTGCGACATGTTTATTGGTAAAACTTCATATCCACCGGGTGCAGATGATATGCCCCCTATATGTAGATCCACCGAATTTGTTGCATTAAGAAGCATCATTCCTCCAGGTATACTGTTGTTCGATACGCTCTTACAACCTACACTGTAAACGCAGTTATAATCCAAAGGCATAGGTGATGAGAAACTACCAGTCAATTGATTGTATAATATACCATAAGGGTTACCTATTGCGGTTATAACACCAGAATTACTAGCATTCACAGGTATTTGTATTTCAACTAGTATATAATCGTTTGCGTTTCCTTCTAAACCACTAATTGTTGCATTTGAGTATAATGAACTTATCTGCCCATTTGAATCTCCAAAAGAAAGAAGAAACTTATAGCTTGCATTGCCTACATTATTCAGATTTTTTGTAGCATTTATTTCGTCCATAGGAGTGAATGATGTTGGTTCCAGTGCTATTGTAGAAATAGCTGAGAACTTCTCAACCTCACTACCACTTATAATCGCATATGTGGGTTCATGTATGAAATGCAAGTAAGTAGAATATGTATACGGTGAGGTAGCCTCAAAAAAGTATTTTGCTATCATGGATTGATAGCCGTAGGCATTGCTTCCGTCTGCTACAGTAGTTCTATTAGCTATCGCTTCTTCCCAGTATCCATAATCCCACCATGAGATTATTGAAGTATTTGTTGGAGTGTTCTGGCTAATCCATTGCAAAGTCGGCCCCCATAACAAAAGACCGCTTCCACTTTGCTGCGCGGTTTGATATGAAAGAACCAAGCTAGAATGCAAATCTGCTGCTATAAATGCGACTGCTATTATTATTATAACTGCGGTTATTATTTTTTGTGTATTTTTAGAAGGAGTAAATCCTTTCAGTAAATCTATTGAATTTCTAAAGAAGTATACTAGTGCAAACGGTATTATTATAGCTGCTCCTAGTTCAGTAGGTTCTAAAAGTCTGCTTTCAACGTTTGAGAGTATAACCGTTAAAACAAAGAAAAGGAATGGCACTATTGCTAGAAGCGATACTAAATTAGTATCTTGCTGTTTATCAAACGCAAACTCAAAGATTAGTATTATTACCAAACCAAGTGCGCCATACTTGTAATTATTTGCTGAGGAGTTCATAGTCCAGAAGACTATAGTCATTATTAAAGAAATCAGCGTAAGGAATACTACTGCGCTCAAAATTTTCCTAGAATCTATGTCTCTGTTATGTAAAGCCAGATAACCTATAGGTATAAACTCCAGTGCTAAAAATGTAAAAAGGAAAGAATAAGAAGTAGCATTATAACTGAATGTACCACCATTTAGCATCAATATAAACGGTACTCCTAATAAATAGGGTATATACCAATGTTTGAAGCGTTTAAGCATTATAAAGAAAAGGAATGCTGCCCCAGCACAGAATAAAAGAAAATTTATCCCAAGAGATCCAAAAATGAAATTAAAGTCTTGAACTCTCTGAGTTAGATTTAAAGGTGCATATTCTGCTATAGTTTCTGTAACTGGATTAACTATCCCTACTCCAAGTGGATGGATAAATTCGGACGCTACTCTTGAAAATGCATGCTTTAAAGTGTTTAATCCTGTTAAAGCAACAACTGCAAGAGATATTATTATACTGTATATAACAGCAGAAAAGCCGTTACTTATTAAAGGTATTTTAAGTTTACTATGGCGTTTATCATATATCAACAACTTGAATATTACAAGTACATACACGAAAATCATAGGATAATACAACGCACTGTGTATAACGTCGGAGAATGTAAAGCTTACGAAGCTTACTTTTATAGGAATCCATATAGCGAATAGTATGTAAGCTAGAAGATCTCCCTTCTTAGCATATCCCAATAGTATAACGACTAAGTATATAACAGGTATAGTCAAGATAAGATATTCACTATACCCACTTGCCGCAGTCGCTAGGCCTGTAGCTATTCCTGTAGCAAGACCATAGACCATCTTGCTTCTTGTTCTTTTTGATTTTAATGATTTTACGAGGAAAAATATAGCTAGAAGAATAAACATGAAGCCTAAAGAAGTCTTCTGTGTAAATCCTGCAGTTGAACGGCTTAAAAAGGTCAGAAATACTGGTAGCATAAATGCACTTATTGTGGCCATCCAGTAATCACCAAACAGCTCCAAAAGTATCAAAAACAAGAGAAGCGCAGAAAATATAGCAAATACTGCTGGTAGAAGCATGAAAGAAGTCATTGGCACCGCTCCTTTTACTATAGGATCCACTAACCTTGAGGTAAAGGCACCAAAGAAAGAGACCATAAGTTCATCAGATCTAGACGGTAAACCTATGGGCAGATACTGCAGGTGATTTACAACGGGCACATTACCAGTTTTCAGTATATTCTGCATCTGTATATAGAAAGTATATGGATCTAAACCAGATAGTGAACCACCCATACCCAAGTAATTATTTCCTACTAACGAAGAATTTGAAGAAAGAGGATTTAAAAGTCCAGGTATACTGGCTGTATGAACGTACCAACCTACGGTAACCGCAAGTATAAGAAGTATATAAAATAGTACTCTTCTTTTGATAAGTATATTATAAGCTACTCCTCCAAATTTCTCTAATCCTGAAAAATTTAACTCAATTTCTATTTCGCTGGCTTTTTTCTTTGAGGTTTCTTCTTCTATTTTTGCCAGTCTTTCATTTTCTTCCTTTAATTCTCTAATTTTTATCTCCTCTTTCTTTATTTCTGCTTCTTCTTGATACAATTTATGTTCTTCTTTCTTTATTTCAGACTCTACTTTATGCTCTTCATGCAAGGCATCCTTTTTAATGTCATTTAACTCATCATTTTCAGCCATAATCCAAATATATAAAACAATTATTTATAGTTATTAAACCTTTCTAACTCAAAAATCCTGCGTTTCTATATCCCAAGAGTCATGTTTTGAAAACAAAAACTCAGGTTTATTTAAAAATATAAAATGTTCTGGATGAGCTATATACTCATCGTATATGCTCTGTGAGTAGTCAAGGAAAGGTATTTTTTCGGCTTCGCCGTGCTTTAATGTAGTTTCTGAATATTTCCTGTTAAGCACGGCATTTCCATTTCTAAGCAAAAATATAGCACCACCTCCCATATCTTGTACCGGTTTGTAATTAGAAGAAAATGTCGAATTAACTAGATTTGCTTCTATAAGTAAGCCACTACCTACATTTATAGAAAAATGACCGTAGTTAGGAGGCATTATAACTTTATCTCCAGTTTTTGCATGAACAAGCTGTAAATCATAACTCCCGTCATCATTTTTTTTCTGAAGGAGATAAACGACTTCTCCGCTTATAACCTCATACAATTCTGGGTAAGCTAAACCGTTTTTTACTATAGGATGATAATGGCCTAAGGTTTTTGTGAATTCTCCCCCTAAGTCATAATTTTCTATAACTGTAACATCATATCTTATATTGTGCGCTGAAAATACTGTTGCATTCTTATCGACCCCTGCACCTCTATACATTCTATAAAGGATATCTCCTTTATTTTTAGTCGTTATAAACTCTTTATTGAACAGAACGTCCTTCATTTCACTTACTTTTCTCACAGAAAATGGAACTTCCTTTCCATCGGCGAATAGTTTTCTATCATCTTCGTCAAATTCTAGGTCGACTGCTTTAACATTTAGTTTCATGTTTTTATAAATATCACAAATTATTAATACTTTTTATAAAACATTTTTACAAACTTGTCGGCTTTTACAAGCTTTATTATAAATCTTATCTCTTTGTTATTTATAGCTCTGATCAAATAAAGGATTATTACATAGAACACGAGCGCAGATATGAGTACTAATGGCAGATACGCAAGTCTCGTTACAATTTTTAGCATAAAGTAAAGAAAAGCGGCCATTAAAACTACAGATACAATCGCTTTCAAAAGATCTAGATATGGTATTATTATCTTTATGTACTTTGAAACCAAAAAAATATTTACTATAAGCATGGCAAGATTAACTGATAAATATGCTATAGCTGCCCCTTCTGCATAAAATATAGGAACAAGGATAAAGGTAAGAAGAAGGCCCACTACCGCACCTGTTATGGCGGAATACATCATATACTTCTGCTTACCAGTTGCACTTAAAACCTGAGTTATAGGTCCGAATATGCTTGAAATTAGAACAGGTATAAGTAGTATTATAAAAGGAATCTCTGCACCTATGAAAGTAGACTTGTAAAGATATGATATTAAACGAGGAGCTGAGATTATAGATGCTATTACTAGCGGAAAAGTTACTAAAAAGGAATATTTTATCAAACTTCTTTGCATCCTATAAAAAACATTGAAGTCTTTCTTTTCAAAGAATTTTGTTATTGATGCAAAAAACGCAGAACCAATAGCAGATGCAGGTATTGCTAGTATTCCTGCCATTATAAGTCCAACTCTATAAAAACTTACAGCGGAGATATTTGGGGCTACTACTCCTAGAAAAAGCGCTATAATTGTACCGTAAAGAAGTGATATAACTGCTATTATATATGAAAAGTTCCTATACCCATAAAAATGAGAGAGATCCTCTTTTTCCGGCTTTGCCGCCTTTGGAAAACCATGAATCGCACGATAAAGAAGAAAAAGTCCGACGGTTGAAACAACTAAATACACTATATCATAGAATTTTATTGCGCCTATTAAACCAAAACCAAGATAAACTACAAGTAACTGTACAACTCTCAAAAAATCATACAGTACTCCCGTTATAAAACTGTTTTTCATCTTCTGGAAACCTATAAAGGAAGGCTCGGTAAAGTTACCTGCTATAGAATAAAAAACGAGACCAAGTGCTAAGATTTTTAAAAGATAACTAACCTCTGCCGAATGATAAAGTGAGCCAATTACTCCAGAAAGCATAAATAATATCAAGGAAGCAACCAACGATGACAGTGTTACAAGCAGCAGATAATGTTTAACTGCCCATAATAACTTCGTATTTGAACTCTGAGCTCTGTATTTTGATATTGCATACTGGATTGTAGCCCCTATTCCTAAACCTGCTACAGTTGAAGCAACACCCCAATATAGAACGACTATTGTATAATAACCATAATTTTCAGGACCTAAAAATCTAACGAGAAGTATGCTTATAAGAAATGAAACAAAAAATTTGGATCCAGATCTCAATAAACCGTATATACTATTGGATGCAACTAATCCTTTTTCTTCTTCAACATCTATATCTACACTATTATTAGGCACATTCATTTATTATTCACAACTCTTTTATTTAAATAATAAATAACACATACTAATTGAATATGATTTTACTGATGCAAGATATAGAATTCAGTGTCCTAATCGCCTTTAGCATCATATTAGGTTATATTATAGGGGTAATTACTCAAGAAGAACTAGAAGAAATATCAAAAAAACTATACATAACTAAAATATTTAATTATTTTTTTATAGTGGCTGAAATAATAATCCTTGCTATTATCTTAAAGTTCGCCGTTACATATTATTTTTTGATTGGAGGAATATTTGTAATTGCCAACCTTTCTCTATCAATGTTTTATTCGGCAGAAAAAGCAGACTTGCAAATTGCTATAAAATATATGGTAGCTTTACTTGTATCTAATTTAATAATAGGAGCTATAATTATCATATGAAAATAGGAATAATCGGCAGAACCAACGTTGGAAAGAGTACACTATTTAAGGCTCTTACCTTGGAAGAAGTTGAGATAGAAGACAGATCTTTTACTACTATATCTCCAAATAAAGGGATAGGTTATGCTACCATAGAATGCCCTGAAAAAAGATTCTCTGTCAAATGCATTCCGCACAACGCACCATGTAAGAATGGAACCAGGTTTATACCTGTTAATTTAATAGATGTGGCCGGTTTAATTGAAGGGGCAAGCGAAGGTAAAGGACTAGGAAATAAATTTCTTAGTGATATTATGGAAGCAGATGCTATAATAGAAGTAATAGATATATCTGGAAATACGGATTCCAATGGAAACCACACCAAAGAATTTGATCCTGCTGTGGATATCTCTATGGTTGATAATGAAATAAAACGGTGGCTTGCGTCTATAATACAACGATCTAGGTATGTTGGAAAAGATGACATATCAAACGTAATATTTAAGAACTTATCTGGAGTTAACTTGCACCTTGAAACAATAAAAGATGCGGTAAAAGAACTTGATATAAAAGAAATAAATGAACAAAATGCATTAGCCATCTCTTCATTGGTTATGAAAAAAGAAAAACCTATTCTAATACTATGTAATAAAATGGATTCGGTGGATGACGTTTCTACTAAGATAAGTAAGCTAAAAGAAAAATTTGATTATGAGTTTATGCCATGCTCTGCTGCAGCAGAACTAACTATAAGGGAAGCAGAAAAAAATGGTTTTATAAAATTTACGAACAATCACATAGAAAAATTGAAACAGTTGAGTGATGAACAGGAAAAGGCTATGAATATTATAGAAAAAATAATTTTAAAAAATGGAGGAACTGGTGTAACGGAAGCAATAAATAAACTTGTATTTGATATAAAAAAGTATAAAGCCGTATTTCCAGTGGAAGATGAAAAAAGACTTATGGACGGCTTTGGTAGAATATTACCAGATGCTTACTTAGTAGAAGAGTTATCCACACCTAAGGATGTAGCTTATATAATACATTCTGATGTTGCAAAGAACTACAAAGGTGCAATAGACTGCGACACTGGGCTAAAAATTAAAAACGATGCGCCTGTAAAAAATGGGCAGGTAATAAAGATATTGGTATGAATAACACTAAAGTATTCTTAAAAGATGAATCGGTGTTTAATAAGATAATAAAAGCATCTGAGCTTAAGAAAGATGATATTATCTTAGAGATAGGTAGCGGTGATGGGAGACTTACAAAGAGGATAGCTACTCTTGTAAAGAAAGTATACGCAATAGAGATAGATACTAATCTATATGATTCTGCTAGGACGCTTGTAGAAAATGATAATATCGAGTTTATAAATGCTGATGCGCTTTCGATAGAATTCCCAGAAAACGCAAATAAAATTATATCAAATCTGCCATATGCAATATCTTCACCTATAACTGAAAAAATTATATATTTTTTAAACAAAAAAAGAGACGGATTTGCGGTGCTTATGTACCAACTTGAATTTGGAAACAGGATGTTGGCATTTCCAGGGATAAGAGATTACTCAATGATATCTGTTTTTGCACAGTATACTTGCGATGTAAAACATATATCTAATGTAAGCAAAAACTCGTTTAGGCCCAAACCTGCCGTAGAATCGATAATATTAAAATTAATTCCTAAGAAAATAGAAATAGACAAAAATTTCTTAAGATTCACTAGACTTTTGTTCCAACATAAGAAAAAAAACCTTTATTCCGCTATTATGGATAGCAGATCTATGCTTAATTTGTCTAAAGGAGATATAAGAAATAAACTTGAACCATACAGTAAAAAAGATCTACTTAAAAAGAAGGTTTTTTATTTGGAGATAGAAGAATTAGAAAATATATATAAAGATATGCTAGTATTAGGAGTATGCAAAAAGAAGTGAAAGTAGTAAAGAGAGGCAATCCTTCTGTAAGGATATACAGAAAAAAAAAGCCTTGGGAATTTATTCCTTTCAAATCTAATATAGGTTATAAAACAAATAGTGGCAAAAGATTCGGCAACTTTTCTTCTAGATTTTCAGTAAAAGAGGTTGAGGATATACTTATAGCTTGGGTAGGACTTAGTTTTGCATTTGCTGTAGTTTTGTACCCAGTTTATGGCTCTGCATTTATTTTCTATTTTATGGCGTCTTTAATAGTATTGGGAATAGCTTTTATACTACATGAACTTATGCACAAGTTTGTGGCACAGAGCTATGGGTACCAAGCTCAGTTCAGAATGTTTCCCTTCTTTTTGGTACTAGCTGTAATTATGGCCTTACTCATAGGATTTGTATTTGCTCTCCCGGGTGCTACGATATTTGAACCTAATCCAAGTGAACCTTATACTGATCCGAAAGGATTTACTGAGAGATATGGTAAAATATCCCTTGCTGGTCCATTAATAGATATAGTGGCAGGTTTTGTATTTTTGGGACTTTTCCTTGTTATATACTCCTTAGTTGGAGTTCCTTCTTCGATTGGGCTTCTTACAAGCTTTGGATATTTGGTTACTGGATTAGGAACTTTTATAAGTTTTTATCTCGCAGCATTCAATATGCTGCCTTTAGGCTCGGTATCTTTTATAGGATTAGATGGTTACAAAGTATGGAGATGGAACAAAGTGTATTGGGTACTATTTTTTATTATTCCGGTTGTTATGACAGTTATGATATACCTAGGATATATACCTGTCTTAAATGTAATTGGGTTATAGATCTAAATTAAAAGATTATTTAAACTTACATTGATTTAACTAACAATGGAAGAAATAAAAAAGATAATAACGGCTTTCCAAACAGCTGGATATATATCACTTTTAGCTGCTAGATTTCTTGAAGAGAAAGGAGTTGTGAAAGATATAGGGGGCATAGACTTAGATGAAATGTCACAATTTTCTGTAATAAAAAACGGAGAAATGCTTTCTCCTGTGCGGATGCTTGAAGGTAAGGATTTTATAATAATAACATCACATATACCTCTTCAGATAAACGCCGTAAGTTCCTTATCCAAAAAAGTAATAGACCTTTATAAGGAAAAGAACGCATCTCAGATGATAGCTTTAGATGGACTATCTATAGAAAAACCCCAAGATAAAAGTAATGTATACTTTGCAAGTACATATACAGAAAAGGAGATAAAAAACTGCAAGAAACTACCGGAAGGTGCAATGATGGGATTCAATTCTTACATAGCCAATCAATGTAGAAATTTGGGCATACCTTTTATAGTATTAATGGCGGAGACACATAACGAAATACCTGATGGAATAGCCGCAGCTGCACTTATAGACGTTCTAGGAGAATTTATAGACTTAAAGATAGATACTTCGGAATTGGTATCCGAATACAAAAAAACGCTGATTCAAATAAACAATCTTGTAAAAAGATTAGATAAAACTCCTAAAAATGAAGAACAAAACATGTACGTTTAATTTTTATTATACTCTTTAGCTTTTTCATCTAGAAACTTTGATACATTATTGTCCATAAATGAAGTAGAATAGGAAGTTATATCTGAAATCTGTACCCATTTATATGCCTGAAAATTAGACATTACTTCCGGTTCACCCTTTAGGTAATCCATCACATAAAGAAAATATTGAAGCTTTGGATTCTCACTTGGATAATAATTAAAAAACTTTCCTGTAAGTCTAACATCAATTGAAAAATTTTTAATTAATAGAAGTATCTCTCTTCTTGGACTATTATCTTCGCTTAGTTCTATAAAAGGGAATACCCAAGTAGCTCTTGGCATATATCTGTCTTGTGTCTTAAGCTTTACCATCAATACTTTATCATCACGTATAATCAATGCTGAAACTCTTTTTGGCATAAACATTAGTATAAGTTATCATTTTAAACACTTTTTATATTTAAAAATTGATATATTAACTGTTATGGATAAGGGTTATTATGCTGTTTTAATAGTTTTGGTCGCACTCGTGATTGGAGCAGCACTTTTTTATACGAATCCTTATGAGAATCATCGGCAGGTAGCAATAGGTATATGCGAGCTAAGCTGCCACAACCTTATCATAAATAACACAATAAATAGTAATACCTGTATAAAAGAGAATGCAAGCTTTGGATATTCTTGCGCAGCTGTATCTTCCCCTTCTGCTAGCGTGTGTTCAAACTCGAATGAAATAAATCTAAATTACAAGTGTGGATTATCGTCGGTTAATTAATTATTTCTTTATTATTTTCCTTACTTCTTCTAGCTTTTTATTTAAGAAGTCTATTCTACTCTGTTTATCTTCTAACATCTTTTGTGATTCTACGTGCTCAAGCAATCCACCATCATTCTTGCACCTGAAGTCATTCTCTAGTGATTCACTAACGTCGTACCTTCTATTACATATATCACAAACATAGAAATCTTCTGCCTTATTAAGCTCCATTGATTTTTTTGTGTCCCTTATTTCGCCTTCATACATTTTAGTTATTATCATTACAAGCTTATCCGGATTTGCACTCCAAAAATATGTATACCATGCCTTATTGTTCTTTTTAACTTTTCTATAAGAAACTAAGTTATTATTGTAAAGCCTATAAAGAAATTTCCTTATAGCATTCGCTTTCTCAAATTTTAATTTCTTTGCTAACTGGTTTTCTTCCATTTCGCCTTGTGATATTAAGAATTTAAATACCATCAGTCCATTTTCACCAGCAACATCCATAACATATTTTTTTGATTCTTCAAGTTCAAGAAGCTTCTTTGAATCTACGCGAATTTTCTTCTCTTTTATTGGCCCTAATCCTTTTTTGCTTAAACTTTTCTTACTTTTCTTCTTTAAAACTGATTTTTTTGCATTTGACTTTATTTTAATTGAACTTACTTTTTTTGTAACAGTTTTATTAAGTTTATTTTTACTTAAATTTGCCTTACTTTTTTTAGATACCATCAGATATTAAAGTAAGGTATGAATTTAACCATTTCTATCCTATTTACCTTATAACAGAAAATATAATAGAACCAATAGGACTTAAAAGAACTAATAATAAAATAAACAAAAATGCCAATGTATTTAATATTTTCAGAGCAGTTTTTTCGTTTTTTATTACATATCCTAAAGCATCAAAAACGATTTTGCCACCATCGACCAGATAAGAGAGAGGCAATATATTTACTATAGCTAAACTGAAAGATATAACCCAAAACCAGAGAAGAAGTCCATCTATCCAGTATAAAGACTGCGAAGGAAAAGACGGTTTAGGATAAGCAGTAATCGATATTGGTTCTATTAAAAACGAAGGTGGTTTAGCAAGCGTGAAAAAACCACTTACTCCTATATAACTATGATAAGTGTTATTTATAGAGGAGTTATAAGTAGTTTTCATAGAGTATACTGAACCGTTTACTAGTGTGAAATTTACATACTGACCAGGCTTAACATTGAGATCAGAAAGGGCTTGAGAAGTATTATAGAAAACATTTCCATTTATCTCCGAAACCGTTGCATTTACTGGAAGTCCTGCCAGACTTGCAGGACTGTTACTGACCACAGAAGACACATCCAGATTATACGCAGAATATGAAACTAAACTAGCTGAAACCATAAAATGCGAAAGCAGAAGATATGCCCCCAAAAATATAAAGCCTAAAACCACATTTGTAAACGCCCCTGCCGAGAATATCCTTAACCTATCTATCCTCTTTCCTTTTACTAACTGTTTAACATCAGGTTCTACGAATGCAAGGGGAAGAACACCAAAAAGAAATCCGAAACCGGTTGATTTTACTTTTATTTTTTTTGATAGGGCTACAACGCCGTGAGAAGCTTCATGCAACGCTGCTAGAACTATTATAGCTAGCAGTATGTATATTACTGGGACTCCTATCAAAACTGGTAAACCGTGTAATGAAATGGATACGGGAAACAAGGGAGCCACAGCAGGTAACGTTGTTGTTGGGTGTATTATCATCAAGTATAGGTAGGGTATAAAAAGATAAAGAACAAAGCCAATACCTGCAAGTGCAACAAAAACACCTATAGTGGAGTATATGTTTATTAGTCTTTTGAACTTTGCTATACGTTTCATTATTTTTAGGCCAATTTTTGTTTTGTATAGAAAAACCACCTTTCCTTCAACATCAAATTTTCTTCTGTTTACAAGTACAAATAACCCGAATATAACAAGTATTATTACTGTAAGTAATAGATTATCGCCATTTGCTAATAAAAGGCCTAATACAGACATTATAATATTTACACCTTCAGCTTTCTTAATTCTTTGTGTTTAGGTCTTAAAGCTGAAGAACCGCAATTTCTGCACCTTACTTTGTTGTTCCTAAGCACTTTTTGACTTGAAATTCGCATCTTTGTGTTACAGTTTCTGCAAACATAAACATTGTAAAACAATCTTTTGTCCGCTACAGGGTTAGATCTTTCTGCCATAATCTTATAGCTTTCTATTTTCTTATATATAAAGTTTTATTTATATGAAAATAAATATAAAATATGAAAATCGATGTCATTAAGTTCAGATCAGAAGAAATTAAAAATAAACTACGAGAAGTAGGGTTTCAAAATGCTATATCAATCGAAGATTGTAAAGTCTTTGATGCTTTTAAAGACAAGATTACTGATCTTACCGCATACCATGGAAAGGATTATGAATTTGTAATCAGAAAAGGAAAAGCAAATATTATATTTGATTTAGAAAATGAAGGATTCATTCTTAACAAAGGATTATGCAGCAAGCTAAAGGAAAATAAGATTTTCGTGTTATTTTCTTTCTCATCACTCTTGGATAGCAACAATATGTTCAAAGTGTATAAGAACCTTCTAATAAACGGCAAGATATGCAATGATTATGGCGTTAATTGTATATATTCTAGCTTTGCCGATAACGCGACAAACGTACTATCTCCCTTCCAGTTGGAATCTTTTGCAGCAGAATTCGGATATAATTACAAAAATATGTTAAAAGCGTACGAAGAACTTAAAAAAGCACTTTAAAAGGTAGACATCTCAATTGTAAACTCATAACAGAGTAATACTGAAGAAAGGATAAACATAAAAATAAGCTATTAACGCGCTATATGTTCTGTAGGTAATTGTTTCAATACTTAATATATAAACGTTATATCTGCCAGCACATATGTTAATGAAGCACTACGCCTATGTAAGCCATTAAACCTACTATAGCTAATAACCCTATTGTCTGAAATAAAGCGGCAACGAAATTCCTTTTTGAATATAACAAGATTTCATCTTTACCTCTATGACTTTTTAATCTTCTAAATATTTTTACCGAATTTAGGCTGTGTAGAAATCCTCAT
>DARG01000031.1 GCA_002503215.1 Candidatus Parvarchaeota archaeon UBA446 | reverse complement strand
TGAGGATTTCTACACAGCCAAAGCCATGGAAAACTTTAAATATGACCTTATACCTATTACAAATATCAGTGCTAGATAGCGCACTGTACATAATAAAAATTTTATAGGAGGTATTAATATGGCAGAAGGAATTCAACCAATTTTTATTTTACCAGAAGGGTACAATAAGACCAGTGGAAAAGATGCTCAGAGAAATAATATAGCTGCGGCAAAAGCTGTTGCAAACGCTGTAAAGTCTACTTTAGGGCCGAGAGGCATGGACAAGATGCTTGTTGATAATATAGGGGATATTACGATAACTAATGATGGGGTAACAGTTTTAAAGAATATCGAAATAGAGAACCCCGTTGCTAAAATGGTAGTAGAGGTAGCCAAGACTCAAGAAGAAGAGGTAGGAGATGGTACTACAACTGCAGTAATAATAGCTGGAGAATTATTAAAGAACGCTGAGGCACTTCTAGACCAGAGTATTCATCCTACTCTTGTAGCAAGAGGTTATAAGCTGGCCGCAAATAAAGCGCAAGATATACTTGATAAAATAAAGACAAAATTAGATTTATCTAATAAAGAAGACCTAGGAAGGATAGTAAAAACGGCTATAATAGGAAAGAGTACTGGTGCGGATTCACATATAATCTCTCTTATAGTAGATGCTGTTCAACATGTAAAATCCATGTCAAATAAAGAAAGCAGTATAGATTTAGAAGATATAAAGGTGGAAAAGAAAGTAGGAGGAGGTTTACTCGATTCAAGATTAGTAAAAGGTGTAATAATAGATAAAGAGAAGGTCCATCCTAATATGCCGGATGAGATAAAAGATGCAAAAGTAGCTCTTTTGAATCTTGCTCTTGAAATAGAGAAAACAAATATAGACGCACAGATAAGAATAGAAAAACCAGAACAACTGCAGGCATTCTTAAACGAAGAGGAAAGCATGCTAAAGGAAATGGTAGAAAAAATAAAGGCATCTGGTGCAAATGTTGTTATAGTCCAAAAAGGAATAGATGACGCAGCGCAGCACTTCCTTTCCAAAGCAGGCATACTCGCTTTTAGAAGAGTATCCGAAAGTGACATGAAAAAGATAGGAAAAGCTACTGGTGCGAAAGTAGTTGCTACACTAGATGAACTAGATAAAGAAAGTCTTGGTGAGGCAGGACTGGTGCACGTTGAAAAACTCGCTGGCGAAACATTAGCACTTATAGAAGAATGTAAAAATCCTAAGGCAGTTACTATACTTATAAGAGGCGGTACAGAACACGTTGTAGACGAAATACAGAGAGCTGTAGATGATAGCTTAGGAGATTTGAAGTCAGTAATAGAAGATGATGGTGCTATTGTAGCGGGAGGCGGAGCTACAGAACTGGAAGTTTCAAAGGAACTTAAAGATTTTGCTAAAGGATTAGAAGGAAGAGAGCAACTTGCAGTAAATGCATTTTCGGACGCTCTTGAGATAGTGCCTAAGACACTATCTGAAAATGCAGGTTTAGATCCTATAGACATATTAGTAGAACTAAGGGCAGAGCATCAAAAGGGTAAAACTTGGGCAGGTGTTAATCTGCTGGATGTGTATAAGCCTCAGGTTTCTGATATGTATAAGGAAGGGGTAATCGAGCCCCTAAGGATAAAAAAACAAGCTATTAAGAGTGCAAGCGAAGTGGCTGTTATGATCCTTAGAATAGACGATATAATCGCCGCCGGAAAGTCTGCCAATCAGCAGCCACAAATGCCTCCTGGCGGTATGGGAGGTTACGGGGATTAGTATGTCAGAAAATGTTTTAAGTAGGCCGTTGGATTTATTGAACTCGGCTAGAGGAAAAATGGTTTTGGTTGAGCTTAAAAATAACCATTCAATAACAGGTAAGTTAATTGCCTTTGACGTTCATATAAACGTCACATTAGAAAATGCAGAAGAGAAGAAAGATGTAGATACTCTTAGAAAACTAGGAAACGTTTTTATAAGAGGTGACACAATAATTCTCATTTCCCCGACAATATGACGACAGCATCAATGGGTTTGCATAATAGAAAACAGCCGCATGTAATGTGTAGAAGGTGTGGTAAAGAGTCATACTTAAAGAGGAAACACTACTGTTCGCACTGCGGCTATGGGAAAACTGCCAAGATAAAGGCTTATTCCTGGAATAATAAGACTGTAAACGGAAAAAGAAAGGATAATTGAATGCCAGAAAAAATAAGAGCAAGTGCAATTATATTTGATTTTGATAATACACTGGTGAATACACACCACGCTATAAACTATGCATATTCTGAGATTTCCAAAAGACTTGCAGACAAGTTAAATCTAGATCAGGAATCTTTAAAAGAGAAGATGTTTGCTGCTCAGAAAGAAGCAATAGATAAGCAACCTCTATCTAATAGAGTATATGATAGAAAGGTGGTGATAGAACAAGTAAATAGTAATCTCGGTTTGGGTTTAAATGAAAACGAAATCAACGAATTGGCAGAGAGCTTTTATGATGCCATACTTAATAAGGTAACATATCCCGAATATACTGAAAATATCTTAGAAGAACTGAAGAAGAGAGGAAAAAAACTGGGTTTATTAACAGATACAGATGTAAGGCCAGGACTTAAGAAACAGCGGTTAGAAAAACTAAGTTTTATAAGACTTTTCGACGCGTTGATAATAGCCGGAGAGACGATACCTCAAAGGAAGACTGGTCCAATACCTTTTATAGAACTTTCCAGACTTCTAGGTGTAAAACCTGAAGATACCGTAGCAGTAGGTGACAGAATGGACGCAGATATAGACAACGCTAAAGAAGCAGGTATGAAAGCTATACTTATAGATGCGTTTCTTCCACCTAATAATGGAATAAATGAACCAGATGCGGTTATACATGACATAAAGGATTTACTCAATATAATATATTAAGCATGTAAAATATAATAAATCTTAATAAACAGCAGTAGCTTTAATCTTATATGGAAGAGCTTAAAGTTACTCCTTGGGAAGTGTCTGGAGAACTGAATGAAGCGTCTTACTCCAAACTTGTCAAAAAGTTCGGTGTAGAACTCATAACTAGCAAACTTTTAGAAAGGATAGAAAAAATAGCAAAAGGAAAACTACACCCTTTTCTTTCCAAAAAAATCTTTTTTGCACACAGAGATCTTAACCTAATATTAGACGATTATGAAAACGGTAAGAGTTTTTATCTTTATACAGGAAGAGGTCCATCTGGAAAAATGCATATAGGACACTTGCTTCCGTTTACTTTTACTAAATGGCTTCAGGATACATTTGATGTGCATTTATTAATACAGATAACAGATGATGAAAAATATCTTATAAAAAGTACTAGAACAAAGAAGGAGATAGAACATGTAGCCGAAGAAAATATCTTAGACATTTTATCATTGGGATTCGATCCGAAGAAGACACATATAATCAAAGATTATGACAATGCCAAGGAGCTTTATTACTATGCAACCGATGTAGCTAAGCATACTACCATGTCTACTATAAAGGCAGTGTTTGGGGTGACTGACAGTGACAATATAGGAAAGGTATTTTTTCCATCGATGCAGATAGTTCCTTCATTTCTATTGTCTGCGATCAGCGGAAAGAACCTTAGGTGTCTTATACCATATGCAATAGATCAGGATCCATACTTTAGGATATCAAGGGATGTACTGCCTAAACTCGGCTATTATAAGCCCTCTTCTATAATCTCCAAATTCCTTCCTGCTTTGCAGGGTAATTCTGGAAAGATGTCCTCCTCCGTGGAAGAGAGTGCCATATTCCTAGATGACAGCGAACAGACTGTGAAGAAGAAGCTCATGAAATATGCTTTCTCTGGCGGGAGGGATACATTAGAAGAGCAGAGGAAATACGGTGCAAACCCAGATATAGACTTCTCATTTAACGTTTATAGTTTTATAGAGAATGACGAAAGAAAGGTACAGAGTGTATACGATGATTATAAATCCGGCAAGTTGCTGAGCGGTGAGATGAAGGCACTAGCCGCCGACTCTATAAACCTGTTTCTTAATCAGCTCAGACAGAATAGGGAGAAGGTGAAAAACCATCTATCGGAATACATGTTTAACCCAAATGACTTTGTAGGTCACAGAATGTAACTAGTCTACAGGATTATTAAGTATAAATTCATCTTTTTTCTGCCTATTATCAAATCTTAAGTATTTCATTATTTTGTTGAAGGCCATAGCATACGGCTTTCTTAGGTCATCCTCACCGTTTTTAGCGTTTGAAGCCAAATACGATGCAAGGTGTCTTATCCTGTCCTGTGCGGGGGCACTTTTCATATATTGTGTGTAGGGTTTTAACTGGTAAGAGAGACTCATCTCCGGGTAAATATTTTTTATTTTCTTGTCCGTTATCGATAAACTACCGTCATCAGCTAGACTTACTTCCGAGGAATCGTCGTTAGGTCTGTAAAGCCAGGGTTCTATTTCATAGGTAATTTTGTCGTAAATTATTTTCTCTATGATTGGGGCAGCAAGAGCTTCTGCTTCTTCCTTTGACATACCAGATTTCTGTCTTTTAAATTCTTTGATATAGTTATGCGTTACCCAATCTCCTGCTTCAAGAGGCTTTCTGTAGGACTTGAGTGCGGTTCTAAAGTCAATTATCGGTATATATGAGTCAAAAAGTTCCAGATTCATGGCAGTTAGTGACTTACCGGGTGAGTTGTCATAGGCTATCTCCCAAAAGGCATGGTCCACTATATCTGTAAGTTTTGTCTTGCTCACGGCCTTTTCCGAAATTTTCTGTTCGTCATATAACTCCAAAAGTATTATATAAGGGTGTTCATATCCTGGTGCGAAGTTATGTCTTTTCTTCCTTATAAGTTCAGATCTCTCTGCTTGTGATAGGACTGCCTCTTCATATGCAAGTTGTCTGTCAGGACCTAGCTGCTTCTTTATACCTTCCCAGTTGTCAAGTGCATGCCAGAATACTCCATATTCCAGCTCATACAGTGTTGATACAGGATTTAGTTTTTTATAGAATGCTTTTATCCAGTAAGCTCTTGATTTTAAGCTGAAATCTTTAGTTACCTTTTCTGCTTCATTCTGAATTGATGGCCATGCAGTATTCACTATACTTTTTAGATCTGACTTTATGAGGCCAGCATGTTTATACGTTTCATTTTCTGATGATTCCATTTTATCTATTTATCAACTTTTTATTGCGATTATGACTTTACTCTCTTCTTTAGATATGAATACTTATATAAACTTTCCTTTGGGAACTTAAAATGTTATATTGGACGGTTATGAAAACGGCAATAGTTTCTATCTTCATTAAATACGTTCTCTCCAACTGGAGATACACTCTGGAAGATTAGAGAAAGTACTATGCAAACCCTAATTACGCTTATAAAGTCGAGTACTGTCTAAATTTAAATGTTGCTTAAAGTTATTTTTGTTTCTTCTATATCTACTACAATTCTCTTTACTACTGGTAATGTAATTTTCTTATGATTTGGGAAATAACGTTTTGGTTTAGATATTAAGTATACCTCGATAGGTAAGTCTTCTGCTTTAGAAAAGAACTCTCCAAAATGTAGCCAAATTATATAATCTGCGTCTGTATCTTTATCACTAAAATATTGAAAGGCCTTTGCACCGGTAGCTTTAACTTCTATTTTGATTGTTTCTTCACCAAATGTAGCTAATATATCTGCTACATTTCCACCAAAGTTAAATGAATAATTGTTTAACTTATTTTTTAATATCTTGCCATTTTTTAGAAGGCGAATCGCTAGTGACTCGCTAAGTATTGGAGGTATCTGTGGATATTTTAACCTTTTAGCTAGCGGATCTGAAATAGATAAATCACTTATAAATTTATATGTTTGTCTTAATAAATTTGATAAATGAATGATTTCATCAGATGTTAGCAATTCTTTTGGCATAGCTTATATGGGTTTTTCTAGTATATGTATATTTCATGCTTTTAAGTTGCTTTATACAGATAACTAAAAATATTTAGATTGTCTTCTCTGTAGAGAGATTTATTTTTGTCTATTTTAAAGGCCTTTGATTTATCTATATAAGATTAAATCGGTACTTCTTTGAAAGTATGGGTCCTATTTAATAAGTCTGATTGTTTATACAAAGTCAAAGATAGCTTTGCTAATTAAGTAATGAAAAAATAAGACTTTATTAGCAGCTTCCCGACTTTGTTAGCAAATTAGAGTTTATTAGCAAAGTTGCCAAATATAGAAAGTTATTTATATACATAATTATATATAATTATTAGTAATTATGGAAGAACAAAAATTCACTACAGTTTCTATACCTAAGCCTTTAGCTGATAAGGTAAAAAAGTTCACGGAAAAGACAGGGTTTACATCCCTTTCGAGTTTCGTTGAATATCTGTTGAGAGAGATAATCTCCGAAAGTGCTGAGGAAGGAAAGGGAAGAAAAGATAAAGATGAAAGAGTAACGGATCTTGAGGATAAACTCAGAAGATTAGGTTACATGTAGGAGGTACAAATGGAAAGCGAGGAGTATTCAGTAAAAAAACAGAGAATAGAGAGCGGCCTGAGTCTAGAGGCAAAGGAGGATATAGCTCTCATTGTAATAAAAGACGCATTAAAAAGATACACACGCCCCACTGTAGTATGGAGTGCAGGAAAAGACAGTACAGTCGTCCTAGATCTTGTTAGAAGAGCGTGCAAGGACTTGGGTATGCAGATGCCTCCGGCACTTTTCATAGACCACGGGCAACATTATGATGAGACAATGAAGATGCTTGAGGATGTCAGCAAAGAGTGGGGTTTCAAAGTAATATACGCAAAGAATGAAGATGTTTTGAATAACGTAGGCGAAAATAATATGATAAAAATAAACAGTTTAAACAAATTAAATCAAGATGAAGCCAGAAGAATAGGTTTTAATGGTGATGAGTTTGAATATAGCCTAGAAACGGAAATAGGTAATCACCTGTTAAAAACAGTAGCTATGAATATGTACATTGAAAAATACAGGTTTGATGCTCTTTTCACAGGTGTAAGATGGGACGAGAATGATGCAAGGTCTATGGAGGTATTCATAAGCCCTAGGAGCCATCCTGATCATGTAAGGGTACAACCTATACTGCCGTTTACAGAGAGGAACATATGGGAGTACATGTTCAAGCAAAAGCTCCCTGTGCACCCTCTTTATAAATTAGGTTATAGATCTATAGATGGAAAACTGGATTCCAAGAAGACTAGTGATTTGCCAGCATGGGAACAAGATCTCGAGCATACAAGGGAAAGAGCCGGAAGGTCACAAGATAAGGAAGGAGTCATGGAAAAGTTGAGACTTTTCGGGTACATGTGAGAATGGAAAGCAAATCTCTCTATGATCTGCTGGTTGAAAACATGCTGCCTGGTAGTGGGGAGATACTGGCCATAAAGAAAGGATATATTGAAGTGTTAAGAGAAAATAAATTACAGTACGTCATGAATCCAGACATTTCTGGCTATAAAAAATTGTCAAGGTCAGTTTATTCGGTTGTAAAGGGCGCGTTCAAACTTTACAAAAAAGGGATAGTCGAATCCGTATATATAGTCGCAGGAATACAGGATAATGCGGAAAAGATAAAAGTAATCAAGAAAGAAATGGAAGATAGGTACCACTATATTGGTACGGATTCAGGGTTTTACGAAACTCCTTTTCTAGGAAAGATGCAGGATTTTTCAGTAAATTGTGTAAGCATTGTGACAAATCTTGTATAATGCTAATGGTTCGTCACAGACTTACAGTTCTAATATAAAAATTTGGGTCTGAGGGGGATCGAACCCCCGGCCTCCGCTTTACTTAGTTTGTTAGAGCGTACCCATATAAGAGCGGCGCTCCACCATTAAGCTACAGACCCAATAATTTCTAATTATCTTTTTAATATTTATAACTACTTAAACATTTTTATATGTAAAAAATATCTATTTGTATTAATTAACTTTCAATAAAAAGATTTAAATATATTAAAGTTTCATATTAATACTTTAGACGAGGAGGTAAAAAAATGGAAAAAAAATTACTCGAGGAAATAATGGATTTAGTTGAGGGGACAAGAAAAGATGAACTTTATGACCAACTTAATAAGGTTAAGCAAGCTTACGATTCTAAGAATATGGGAACAGCATTAAAACAAGCTTATTGCCTTCTTACTAATGTATCCGATTATATATTAACAAGTGAAAATATGAAAACACCTCAAGGTATGGCTAAGATAGTAAGATATACTGAGATATATAGAGAGGTAAAAGCCAATGTAGATTTAGAAACTAAAGAACTGCCAGCAAATGAAAAAGGGGAATATCTAGGGGGCTGTTGGCTGAATAAAGAGTATAATAAAAATCGGATTTATCCTGTAAACAAAAAAAAGATAAGTTTATAAAGCCAGCGTATCTTATATTCAAATAGAGGAAATGAATGTTAGGAGTTCTATCAGGAGAGTTTTTTGATAATTTAAATTCGCTCTTGTGGAAACTCTTTAGTTCATTCCTTTGAGAAGGAATATGGCAAAATTCGAAAGAAGAATGTATAAAGCTGTATGCTCTGATTGTGGAAAGGAAACGGAAGTTCCATTTCAGCCACAAGAAGGCAGACCAGTTTACTGTAGAGAATGCTATAGCAAGAGAAAAGGAAGTCAGTGAGTTCCTAATTTTAGCTAAATAGCTCAAAAATATTTTTTATTTTTTTTATTTTTAATCTTCAAATGTTCTTAATTGTGGGAAAGGTATAACTTCTTTTATGCTTTTAGAATTTGTACCAAGCATCTGTATACGATCAATTCCTATACCAACACCACCAGTAGGTGGCATGCCATATCCCAAGGCTTCTATAAAATCTTTATCGAATTCTTGCGTTTCATCTATTCCCTTATTTTTTCTCCTTGCTTCTTCTTCAAATCTTTTTATCTGTTCTATAGGATTATTAAGTTCTGAAAATGCATTTGCTATTTCCATGCCGGCTATATATAACTCAAACCTGTAAACAAATCTTGGATCATCTTCCATGTTCTTTGCTAAAGGAGAAACTTCTATAGGAAATTTTGTAACAAATACAGGATTTATTATATTATCGGATATCTCCGCCTCAAATATTGCATTTATTGCTTCTCCATACGATTCAACTTTAGAGTCCAATACCTTTCCGCGTTTTATTATCTCCTGGTCATTGTTTACACCAGTTTTCTCTTTTACCATCTCCTCCATTGTTTTTATCTCAAATTTCGAAAAATCTATGTTTTTTTCACCAAATTTTATGGAATAAGTTCCGTTTGCAGCGTATATGGCTTCTTTTATAATTTCTTCCGTAAGCTCAAGCATGCTACTTAGATCTCCATATGCTTGGTAAGCCTCAAGCATCATAAACTCTGGATTATGTCTGGTGTCTATACCCTCATTTCTGAAATTTTTACTTATATCGAAGACTTTTTCGAACCCCCCCACTAATAATCTTTTTAGATATAGCTCAGAGGCTATTTTAAGATAGAAATCCCTATCCAATGAGTTATAATGTGTTATAAAAGGTTTAGCATTAGCTCCACCTGGTATTGGCTGAAGTATTGGTACCACTACTTCGGTATATCCTTTCTTGCCTAATATTTCTCTTATTTTTGATACCATTATACTACCTTTTTTTATCTTTTCCATGGATTCTCTGTTTATTATTAAGTCTAGGTATCTTTTTCTGAATCTTTTTTCCGTATCCTCTAACCCATACCATCTCGGAGGGAGAGGCAAAAGCGATTTACTTAGTATTACAACTTCTTTTGCGTCTATTGATATTTCATCGGTCTTAGTTTTTACAACTGAACCGTATACTCCTATTATATCTCCCACATCAAGTAGTTCCGCAATCTTGATCGATTCTTTATTTACATGCTTATTTGAGAAATATATCTGTATTGTACCCGTTTCATCTTGAATATCAATGAATTTTATTGTACCATGATCTCTCTTCGCTATTATCCTTCCTGCTATCTTTTCATCCTTTCCTTCTAACTTATCAAAATCGCTTTTTATTTTTAGTGTTTCAGCAGTTTTGTCAAATCTGCTTCCATATGGATCGATTCCCTCGGCAAGCAAGTGCTTTAATTTATCGATTCTTTCTTTATCAAATTCAAATTCCATGGTATTGTATGAAAAGTGTAACAAGAAGAGCCAATCCAACAGTCATTGAATAGCTGAAGACCAACCTCCTAGTCTCTTTGTTCTTTGAAATTAATCCTATAAATCCTTTTTCTATTACTGCTGCAAATATAGATATCCCTAAAAGCATAGCTGTGTAACTCGCACTTATCTGGTGATTTAGATATAAGCTTCCTAATGCAAAAGCGGCACCAACTATATTTGCGAGTGCGGCTAAGAACATATCTACTACTAATAAGTTAGGTGCCACTGCACCGACTATTCTAGATACAGAAAGGACTATGAAAAAAACTATGGCGAACTCGAGTGTTTTTACTAAGGGAAACGGAGTATTCGGGCGTTCTGATTTTATACTCATATATTTCCTCCCTTTAATATAAACTATCAACAAACTTATTATGGAAACTAATACAATAGGCGTCATGTAATATACTATCTTTAATGAAAAAGTTAATATGTATATTACCAATAATGCCTGAATAAGCACCATTGGTATGTTAGCAGTTACTACTATGTTATAAGCTACGGCTTTCCCAACCTTTTTAAACCTGTTGCCTAAACTTATTAAAACGAATGTTATTGTAGTACCAGTTATAAGTGCACCAATGGCAGTAGATAACAACAAACCGGATTTAGATATTCTAAGTATTGCATACTGCAGGAAGAAAACAGAGCCAACTAAAGCTACTAATAACCAGAACTGGAACGGATTAAAAAAATCATACGGCCCAATATATTTATTTGGTAGTAAAGGTAATATTACAAAAGCTATAATCAAAAGATTTAGAGCTGCTATCATCTCACTTTTGTGTATAGAATTTATAAAATAGAGAAATTCTCTTTTATAAAAGCTTATTGCGGTAATAAGTATGACTATTATTATAGCATAGTCATAATATCCAAAACCTACCAGCATTCCCGACAAGAAGAGTATCATAGAACTTACATATGTTGTTGCTCCAGGACTTTTGGTTATTTGGTTCTTTTCTATATATATAGCTGTTGTAAAAACCAACATAGTTGCGAATCCTGCAATTATTATAGGCATATAATTAAATAAACCATAAAATACACCAAATAAAGTTCCTAGCAATGTTATGAATATAGAGGTACGAAAACCTAAAAATATCTTAGTCCCTTTTTGCATCCTATATTCATTTTCTAATCCAAAAATCGCGCCAAGAGCTATTGAAAGGATGATATACTCAAAGACAATATCGATATTCATTAATATTTTAGCAAACCTTTGTTAATAAATGTTGTTTAGTAAGATTATAGGCTAATATAATCATTTTTTATTCATTATACAATTTTATAAACTCGCTAGCCGATTTATCCCAAGTAATGTTTTTCAATTCACTATATGCATTATTAGATATTTCTTCTCCTATGCCTTTATAATCTAGAAATCCAAGTATAAGATCTGCAAGTTGTTGTACATCCCAAAAATCAACTGTCAAAGCGTTTCTTATTACCTCAGATACTCCAGATTGAGATGATATTATAGTTGGAACTTTTGCTGATATAGCTTCAAGGGCAACTATACCAAAAGGCTCAGAAACCGAAGGCATTACAAATACTTTGGCCACCGAATATAAAGTTTCTACTTCATTATCAGGCGCTCTTCCCAAAAATATAACTTTATCCGCCAGATCCAGTTCTATGGATAGTTTTATTAAATTTCGTAATTCAGGTCCTTCTCCGACTATATAAAGCACAGCAGTCTTATCTTTTTCTGATACAAGTTTGAATGCTCTTATCAGGTTATCAATCCCTTTTTGTACAGATAATCTTCCTATAAAAAGAACTACTTTTCTTCCAGTTGTATTCTTTTTGATTAAATCTTTACTCCTGCTGTCAACAGCATTGTATATCACGCTTATCTTTTTATCATCAATGTGGTAAAGGTTCATAATCTCTAGTTTTAACCTATTACTTACTGTAACCACTTTATCAGCGTATTCAACAAGTCTTTTCTCTTCTTGTGCTATGCTATCCCAAGGATTTCCTGCCGTTCTGTCGTATTCTATACTGTGTATAGTGACTATGAGTTTTTTTCCTGTTTTCTTTTTCAATGCTATAGCAGCTCTTCCTGTTACCCAGTCGTTTGCATGTATGACATCGAAGTTTATATTTGAAGAAAGTTTTAATGCCATGTTCTTGTATTCTTCTACTTCATTGAAAACATCATTATATAATGTACTTTCTTTTTCATCAACGTTCTCTGTTTTCTTAATATTATATATACTGCTGGATTTAGACGTAAAAGATAAAAAATTAACTCCTCTTATATCTGCGATGTCTTTGAATGGTATTATCACGTTTATTTTTATTCCTTTTTTTACCAAAGCCTTTATTATGTTATAGGAGTGTGTTCCAAGTCCACCAACTGAATGAGGCGGGAATTCCCACCCTAAAAATAAAATTTCCATAATTATAATCTGTATTTTTGATAGTTATTACTAGTAGTATTACAACTTGATTATTTAAATATCCTCTATTTAATATTAGTAATATATGGAAAGTTTAACAGATTTTGAAAAGTTGATACCTCTAAGCGTATATAATAAACTTTCTTCAAGAATAACACAGTTCATGCCACCTCAGGCAGAAGCAATTAAAAAAGGGCTTTTTAAAGGTAGAAATCTACTAATTTCCGCACCCACAGCTTCAGGTAAGACCTTAATAGCAGAGATGGCTATATTGAATACCATATCTGAGGGGAACAAAGCAGTTTATCTGGCACCACTCAGGGCGTTAATATCTGAAAAATATGAGGATTTTTCAAGAGATAATCCAGAAGTGAAATGTTTACTTTCAATAGGAGATTATAATGAGCAGGATTATAATATCGATAAATACGATGTAATATTTGCTTCTACAGAAAAGTTTGATAGCATTATACGTAATTCCATAACTAAAGTAAGAAATATTGGTTGTATAGTGTATGATGAGATACATCTTATATCGGACATGGGCAGAGGCCCGACACAGGAATTTCTTATAACTTTAGACAAACTGTTGTTCCCAGAAGCTCAAATTATAGGTCTTAGTGCAACTATAGGAAACGCAGATGAACTTGCAGAATGGTTGGGTGCAGAGCTAGTGAGAAGTGATTTTAGACCAATAAAACTTTCAAAGAAAAAATATTTTGAGGGGGAACTTATAAACGGAAAAAGTGAAAAAATAAACACTGGTTACGATGATCCTCTCTCAAATATCTCTTCGTGGCTTTTTAAACAAGGCAGACAGGCATTGGTATTCTCACAGAACAAAAGGAACGTCGTAGCAAATGCAAAAACTATATCGACAATAATAGGAAGTCGGCTTTCAATCGAAGAAAAACAGAAGTTGCAGCACATTTCTAAAGAAATATTAGATTCATTGGAAAGGCCAACTACACAATGCGAGATACTTAGTGAGCTAGTAAAGAATGGGGTAGCATTCCATCATGCGGGACTAGTTAACAAACAGAGAAAAATCGTTGAGAACAACTTTAAAGCAGGTCTTATAAAATTTATAGTTGCAACACCTACACTTGCTATGGGGGTTAACCTTCCCGCAAATACCGTTATAATAAATTCAATAAGAAGATATGGAAGCTATGGTATGGAGCTTTTACCCTCCATAGAAATAGAACAGATGATGGGAAGGGCAGGCAGGCCTAAATACGACAGCGAAGGAAGTGCCATAATAGTAGCAAGAAACGAAGCAGAGCTGGATATTATAGATGAAAAATATCTAAGTGGGATCATAGAACCGATAACATCTAAATTTAACAGTGAAATAGCGATAAGAAGGTATACTCTTAATCTCTTTTGTCTGGGGATATATGATAAAGAAGACAATATCTCACATTTTTTTGAAGAGACTTTTATGCATTTTAGTGGAATAGATGTTTATGACAAAATAGAAGATGCCATTTCATTTCTCGAAGAAAATAACTTTGTAGAATATAAGCAGGATAAAATAGAGGTTACGAGGATGGGTAAACTTATAAATTCACTTTATATAGACCCTCTTACCGGATCTCTTTTCATAAATTTTGTGGAAAAAATAAAGAAGAAAACAGTAGAAGAGTTAGATTTACTGCATGTAATATTTTGTAGTCAAGAATTTAGGAATATACGAGTTAACCAGAAAGAGTTTCAGAAATATGAAGAAGAGGCTTACAGTTTGGAGCTTTCTGCGGATGAGAA
This sequence comes from Candidatus Parvarchaeota archaeon UBA446, assembly GCA_002503215.1. Classification (GTDB taxonomy): domain Archaea; phylum Nanobdellota; class Nanobdellia; order Parvarchaeales; family Parvarchaeaceae; genus Parvarchaeum; species Parvarchaeum acidophilus. The sequence continues at coordinate 29,754 of DARG01000031.1, read as the reverse complement.
TATCGTGGATTATGATCGTTTTGTATCCGCAATAAAGATGGCGCATGTGATGCAGGATTGGGTATCAGAAAAAGGAGAGAGATATATGGAAGAGGAATACGGGCTTTTACCGGGAGAATTCTATAACATACTTGAAAATACAAAATGGTTACTTTATTCATTAAAAGAGGTAGCAAAGGTTCTAGGACTTAAGAAGAGGGACATAAACGAGATGGAGATACGAGTAAAGAATGGAGTAAAAAAAGAGCTTATACCGCTTATAACTGTACCGGATATAGGTAGAGTTAGGGCAAGGAAATTGTATAATTCAGGTATAACCTCTCTTAGTCTACTTAAAGAACAAGGAATGGATAAGCTATCTGTTATTCTTGGTAGAGGTACAGCTGTTAAAGTATACTTCTATCTACACAAAGAAGAAAATACTTTAATAAAATAGAACACTTGCAATCATTCTATGAGGAATAAAAAGGGATTTAGATAAATTATAAAGATAATGACAAGTAAAATTGGTGTAAAAAAACAGATTTTATGTTATAAAGTTACTAGAAAGGTATTTCTTTGAATACTTTATATATAAAATATGAAGATATTAGCAGCCTCAGACATACACGGTGATTTATACGCGGCAGACGCCCTCGCTAAAAAAGCAAAGAGGGAAAAAGCTGACTTAGTAATATTAGCAGGAGATCTGTCAATTTTCGGTAATGGGCTAGAAGGTTTACTTAAACCATTTAAAGATGCTGGGAAAAAAGTTGCTATAATTCCTGGGAATCATGACAGTGAAGCAGACATATTCATGTTAAAAAGAAGGTACTCTGATACAATCTATGATTTACACAATTATTCTTTTAAGATTGGAGACATTGGTTTCTTTGGTTGTGGGCTTGCTAACATAGGCCCAAATGAGCTTTCCGAAGATGAAATAAGAGACAGAATAAAAGCTTCGTATAATTACATTAAAGGAGCAAAGAAAAAGATAATGGTCGTTCATGTTCCTCCTTACAACACCAAACTTGATACTATAAGAAAAAACATGAAGATTGGTAGCACTTCTGTGAGAGATATGATAGAAAAAATAAAACCAGAGATCTGCATATGTGGTCATGTCCATGAAACCTTTAGTCTAGAAGACAAATTAGGAAACACGAGGGTAATAAATGCGGGTCCAAAAGGAAAGATTATAGAAATATAATAAAGTAGGTTTATACATCAGCAATTTTTAAAGCTAAATACATTAAGTTCATATAAAATATGTTGGGCCCATAGTCTAACTTGGATAGAACAGATGGCTTCGAATGCCACAGATGGGAGTAACCATCTGATCTGGGTTCAAATCCCAGTGGGCCCACATCCTCTTTTTAGATATAAATATCACTGAATACCGACTAAATTTATTATTAAACTTATGTCATAATCATTTTAGTCGCAATTCTTAATAATATTATCATTGCTCAATCATTCATGTCTCTCCTTACTCTATCATCAGTCAGTATCTTCAGGTATTTCTCTTCTACCGTGAGAAGTTCCCTCTTCGATACTTTTTCTCTTTCCGTGTGAGCTACGGAGTAATCACCAGGGCCAAGCACCACTGCTTTCGATTTTTTATTCCAGAAATACATCTCCGTGAAGTAAGACATAGTAATGGTTTTTACTTTTAGGATATCTGACAAGTACTTAGCATCAGATACACACGGTTCAAAGTCCAAGTCCTTTACCACTCCTCTTCCCAACACCTTGGATATGTCTTTAAGTATTTTTGAGTTATTAGACACCGTTCGTATGTCTATTATGGCCCTAGATTCATCCGCTACAATATTAGCAGCTTTTCCTCCTTCTATCATCCCTATATTAATCGTATTCCCTAATTTTTTATACTCTCGGAAAGTTTCGATTGATATAAGCCTGTTTAAAGAGGCTATTAGAAGCTCTATAGCAGATATTCCTTTGTAAGGCGTAGCCGCCGGTGCAGCCTTTCCTTTCTTTGTCAGGGACAACTGCAAAAGTCCCTTCTGCTGTGTTACGAGCCTTCCGGACGAAGGCTCTCCAAGAACAACCAACTTTGGATTTATAATATTTACGGCCTTTAATACTCCCTCAAAGGAGTTCTCCTCTCCAACATCGAAAAGAAGTCCGAAATCAGACGCACCATATGCTGCGGCCTTTTCTGCAGCTAGGATCATTGATGCAATGGCTCCCTTTGCATCGCATGCTCCTCTACCATATATGAATTTATTATCTTCGTATGTTTTCAGTTTTCCGGGTACAGTATCCATGTGCGCGCTCAATATTATATCCGGTTTTCCTTTGGTTGCGATTACGTTGTTGCGGCTGCCTATCCTCTGCAGGCTTACTTTGAAGTTTTCTCTCAGCAAAGGGGCCAATAATTCAGCAAGTTCGTTTTCTTGTCCCGAAGGAGAGTATACATTCACAAGTCTTTTCGTAAGCTCGGAAACTTTCTTTAAATCTGCAGGGAGGTTTTTTCCTCCCCAAAAGCTTGCTTCCATGCCAACTAGCCGTACCTTACAAGCGGTTTTGCCATGTATATCCTAGAATTAAATTCTGGATCTTTTAGCTCGCCGTTGTTTGCTTTCATTTTTCTGAATCCAAGTTTTTCGTACACGGATATAGCAGATTTATTCTTTTCATCCGTACGCAGGACTGCATAGCTGAAACCAGAGTTCCTGGCTTCAGATAGCAGAACAGTCTCAAGCATGGTCGCTATTCCCATGTTCCTACAATCTGGAGATGTAGCAACTTCATCAACGTACATAATTTCTCCTTCCTTCGAGAATATTTCGCTTTCAGAAAGGAAATTGAACTTTTCCTTATCCATCCTGTATCCCCATGTAAAACCTGCCAGTTTCCCGTTAATTTCCGCAACAAGTATTTTTCTCCAATCTATAGCAATAGCGTATTCAATATCATCATATACATCCTTTCTGCTCCAGTACCTCTCTAGTCTAAGCGGGCCATTACATTTTTTACAGCTCTGCTTTACTGTTCTGGATTCGTATATTCCATAGTTGACACCACACAGGCCGCATTTCATATATTCGTTCCATGGTTCCTCTGCAAACGATTTCGAATATATCTCGTATACATCCTCAAAATCCTTGGCGTTGTAATTCCTTATCCTTATATCAAGATTACTTTCTGATATGAACAAAATCTTTGTTTTTCCCCAACATCCGCTCAAGGTCCTTGTTTCTGCTATACTTTTTTTCTTCATTCATTTCCTTTTCCATTTTATACCTCCTAAAATTTCGTATTCCGGGAACCCGGAAAGAACATAACCTAGAAATTTGTATTTTACAGAAGAATCTATAGTAGGAGTTGAAAGCAGATTTGTAAAACAGAACAATGACTCGATGGCTCTAGCTAAGTCTATGAACCAAAGCGGTTGTCATCGGCCCGCTTACCTCTACTATTGTCATTTTCATTTATTATTCAAGATTCGTTTAGATATTTAAGCTTATCAGCAGTTATCTCTTTATATTGATTTTATTTTTTATTTGTAAATTATACTATTCATATCTCTATTCAAGAGGCATACAAATACATGTATAACTTCTCTTTTATATCTAGAACTACGGCATCTACACAAACAGGAGACATCTGCAATACATTAATTCGCTAATCTATTCTGCATTTATAAATTGCTGATACATTGTCGCAGGAAGTATGATAGCTTTTTATATTGAATATATTCTAAAAATGTGATGGAACTTATTGATAAACAGGAGCTAATAATAGAGGGGAGGCATACATTGAAAAGTCTGCTCAATGACAAAAAAGAATGTTTATCTTTCGCAAATTCTGTAATAAACGGGGAAAATTTAGAATATGCGATTAATGGATTTTCAGTATATTCAAAAAAATATGGTTTAAATGGTTTACTCGATGGAATATCTTACGAACTTGATGATTATATTGAAAAGTGTGATGACTTATCATTCAATGGCAAAAAAAGAGAATTTAGAAAATATCTAGTAAAACCTTATCTTTCAGATCCAACATTTCAATTACTTGAAGATTTTATAGATTATACAAGTTATATGTATAAATTTGATGCTTATGTCCTTTGGACTAAGTTTGATGCTCCTTTAAAAACTGTTACTATTAAAAACGGCATAAAAAGAAAGCTTGATTATATAACAGATTTATTTTATTCGTATGATTTCGTTCCAGTATTGGAAGATTCTATATCTAATTTTGATACAAATACGTTGGAAGAGCATAAAAAAATTTAAATACTTGATTGTTATCTGATAATTATGGTTTCAGATGATTCTAAAAAGAGCATAAACAAATTATTCCTTCATGACAAACCCTTTATGTTATTAAAAGTCATAAATGACAGTAGTTCTCCAGTATACGCGGCAAGCATATCAAAAAAGATAGACTGCAGCTATGCCTATATCGTAAGATTAATAAAAGTAATGCATAACAAAGGGATAGTAGAGTTTGAAGGGAATAGTCATAAAAAAATAATAAATCTTACTCCAAAAGGTAAAAAGATACTAAAATTACTTTCAGAGATCGATTAATCAGTTATATTTTTCTACCGCATCTGCGTATTCTTCTATTTTTTTAAGAGTTCTATCTATTATGTATGGTTTTATAAAACTAGTTACAATCTCATTTAATTTCATGTTTTCTCTTATCCTATAAAGGTTATTTCTTTTTTCTACTAATCCAGCATTTATTAATTTTCTTATGTCTCTAAGTATGTTTGCATATACTATTTTAATCTTTTTTTTATAAAGTTCGTTTACTATTTCATAGCTGTCCAGCCCTTCTTTTTTCTTCTTTCTAGCTTTCATAAGTATATCAAGAATGTAAACTATCGCTATTCTGCTTTCTCCAGGTCTTACTAACCCTAATGATATACATAGTCTTCGCATGTTTACATTGTAATCATTTGTGGGCTTTTCAAACTCATTTAGAGATATACCGCTTAATGGTCTGTCTATGTATAGTCTCTCTTTTATTTTTCTGCCATCTTTTTTATCCATGCGTTAATTTTCATTTTTTGAGTCTTTTGAAGAATATATTTTATTCTGTAGGTTTATAACATCATCTTTTGTAGCGAATAGTGATAATCCATTATTTACTTTGTTTATAGTGCCTTCCATCTCATTGATTCTTTTATTTAATTCATTTATCTTTCCACTTAAGTCCATAAATTTGTTCATGTTTGAATTTATCTGATTAAACATAACTTCTATTTTTGATGATTGCGCATTTATCCTGTTTTCACTGTCTTCAACATTTTTGTATACGTTCTCCACGTTTTCGAATAATTTAGATGCATTTTTTACAACGGATAACGAATTTACTCTATTTGATAGTTCTGTCAGTGATTTTGACAGGTTATTATTAGAGTCAAGGATTTTTTCAACTTCTCCTTCTATAATCTCAGTTTTATCTTGCGTTTTTCTAAGTTCTATAACGGTTTCAGAAGGATTATATGAGGTTATGGTAGAAAGTGTAGATCTAGCGACATTCATGAAATCATTTATATGAATCTGTGTGTCATTTATTCCTTTTTGAATGTTTTGGAATTCGTTACTTATAGTCTCTATTTTTAGATTTATGCCGTTTATTTCGACAGCAAGTGAATTTGAGGTATTTATTATCTTTTCGAATTTTCCTTCAGTATCGTTTTTAAATCTTTTTAAATCATTAATATCATCATTAAATGCGTTTATATTCGGTAAGGAAGTTGTCATAGTCTCGTTTAATTTATCTACTTTATCCTGAATTTCCGAATCTACTGCGGATAAGTTTGATGTAGCTTCTTTCATGTTTTGTACAGTGATATCATACTGGTGTTCCAAAGCATTTATTCTGTCCATTATCTTCTTTATATTCCCGTTATAATCACTATCTTTAAGATTTATCGCCTTTGCTGCATCATTAAAGTTTTCTACGGTCTGACTTACATTTTCTGACAGTTCACTCATATTTGATTTTAATGCCGCTACTGATTCGTTAAGGTGGTTTATTTTTGTAGTAGAATCATTGTATGCATCGTTCATTTTCTCTATAGAAGTATTAAACGCTTCAATTGCATTATTTAGTGCGTTAGAAATCGAATTTACATCGTTATTTACTTTTGAAATATTTGTCCTAACAATTTCTTCAGGATCCTTACTGTCTATTTTTTTATTAAGAGCAACTATCTGTTGCCCCATAAAATCAACTTTGCTGTATAAATCAGATATAAGCGTGCTTATAGAATTATTAAATTTGTCCACATCTTTTATGTAAGATTCATAATTCGCAGACCCATTTTGGTTATTGTCAGCTTCCATATAAAGTTTACTGCCATTTTTTATATTTAAACCTTTAAATCTAATATGCTTTTTGTAGGCTTATCTTTATTTTGCAGGCTTCACAAATCTCCTTTACTGATGGAAATCCACATTGTATACACTTATTTACATTTTTCACTTTCAAATTTTTTCTTGATTCTTTTACATTTAGCATCGTATTTACAACGTTTCGTTTAGATCCTGAGTATTTAGTTTCAAATTCTTTTATGCTTCTTGATACCAAACCTCTAAAACCATAGCCAGCATAAGGACAAGGAGTGTGTATTGCATCTATTCCATTTAACATAGAATAAAGCATAGTTTCTTTCTCTCCAAGAAATATGAATGGTTTTATCCTAGGTATAAATTCTTCTTCTTTAACTACACCTGAATAAGCGCCAAGTCTGGTCATCTTTTCCACGTCATTCTGTACTAAGTTCATTATCACATTCTCCGCTTCATCATCAAGATTATGGGCAGTAGCCAGTTTATCTGCCTTGTTATCTTTAGCAGCGTAGTTTATTAGATATCTACGGAGAACACCACAGGCTGCACAGGGTATACCTTTTTTTAAAGAAGCTATATAATCCATCGTTTTGCCGGTTAAATCCTTATATGAGTATATTTTGTACTTTATTCCATATTCATCACAGTATCTCTTCATGATCTCTATAGTCTTGTCTCTATATCCTTTTATCCCTTCATCTATAGTTATTGATACTATTTCATTATTTTTTTTAAAATACTTTGCCAGTATATACAGTAATGATAGGGAATCTTTTCCTCCGGAATTTGCTACGGCTACTTTCTCTCCTTTTTTTATAAGTTTATATTTTTTTATAGTGTTTAATGTTATATCCTCAAATCTTTTCTTAAAGTGTTCTGTACATAGAGTACCATTGTTCGTGGAGATTATAGCATCATTACCGCATATTTCGCATTCCATTATCCTCCAGAAAACACCTCAACTACAGTTATTTCTTCTTCCTTTATATTTTCATCTTTTGTATAAATTTTTCCACTCTTTCCAATTATTATTACGGAATCATCATTTAGCTGAAGTTTCTCTATTAATTCTTCAGTAATATCAGATTGAAGTTTTACGGTTTTTTTACCAAAGTTTATATTATTTACAGTGACTTCCATTTTACTCTATATTATGCATCTTTATAAGATCTTTTTCAAATGGTTTTAATTCTTGGGGAATTTCTATGCTTATCTTATCTCTAAGTGATATCTTTTTCTCTTTTTTTAAATTCCAAACTTTCTTGTTGAATTCCATTAATTTTTCTCCCGTTTCCAGTATAGTATTATCCTCTTCTGGAAAGTTTGTTATATTTTGATAATGTATGGATTCTTTTGAATAAAGTTCTCTCCAAATAGTGTCAGTTATAAATGGAGTTATTGGTGCAAGTAAAAGTAATAACTCCTTGAATGTTGAATTTAAAGTATATAGTGCAGATTCTTTTTCTTCTTCTGAAAATCCTTCTCCGTATGCCCTTGCTTTTATTAACTCCAGATAATGTGGCGCAAAAACATTCCATATAAACTCTCTTATTTTATTTGCAGGCAGATATGGATTTAATTTTTTATATGCATCTACACATTCATTTGTAATCTTTTTTGTGTATTCTATTATCCATCTATCACTTTCTGTAATTGTGGGCCTATCTTCTTGTGCAGGGAACTGTTTTATCAACCTTGCAACGTTCCAAAGTTTTGTAAGAAATTTAGAGCTGCCTTGTAGTCTGCTCTCAGAGAACATAAAGTTGCTTCCAGGCATGGCTTCAGATACTGCCCAAAATCTAAAAGCGTCGGCACCGTACTTCTCTATGACTATAGTAGGATCTACTCCATTTCCCTTTGATTTTGACATTTTTTCTCCGTGTTCATCTAATCCCATTCCATCTATCCATGCAGTTTTCCAAGGTAGTTTTTCAGTTAACTGATAATTCCTTAATATACTATAGTTTAGCCAAGTCCTTACAATGTCTATTCCTTGTGGTCTTAGAGTCATAGGGTAAGTCTTACTGAAAAATTCTTTGTCATAAAGATATTTCGTAACATAAAGTGCAGAAACACTGGAATCCATCCAAGTATCAAAAGTTCTGGTATCTCCTGTAAATTTATCACCATTGCATTTACTACATTTAGACCCTTCTGGAGGAAGTTCCTTCCAAGGTATGTAATACTTACCTTCTTCTGGCACTAAAGGTTCCCCGCAATTATTGCAGTACCATAAAGGTATTTCAGTTCCATAATATCTTCTTCTAGATATTGGCCAATCATTTGATACTTTTAACCAGTTTATGAGTATTTGCTTATGTTGTTCAGGGATTATCTCTAATTCATTTGCCAGTTCTATCAAACGATCTCTTATATCCGTGACTTTTACATAATATTCGTCCATCGGTATTATTTCTATAGGTATCTTGCTTCTATCGCACATAGGCGTTCTATGTTTTATCTTTTCTATTTTATCAACAGCTCCATAATCCTGTAGAAGCTTTATTATTGTTTCTCTTGCTTTGTTTACTTTTAATCCTTTGAGTTTTTCCCCCGCATTTTCGTTCATTCTGCCATTCGTATCTATAAGGATGGTCTCTTTAAGGTTTAGCTCTTTTATGATTACCATATCATTGTAATCACCATAGCTGCAAATCATTACTGCACCACTACCGAATTCGGCTTTAGCATAGCTGTGCGCAATAATCTTCACTTCTTTTTCATAAATTGGAATAATAGCAGTTTTACCTACAAATTCTTTGAATCTATCATCGGTAGGATTTACGAGTATAACCGAACAAGCTCCCAAAAGTTCAGGTCTAGTACTCGCAACCAATATTTTTTTATCCGAGTCTTTTATCTTAAAGTAGAAATATACTAGATTAGTGTCTAGCTCTTTGTATTCTATCTCTGCATCCGCTATAGTCGTTCCACAGTCTATACAGTAGTTGCTTGGTCTAGTGCCTCTTATTATCATGCCCTTTTTCCACATCTCTATAAAAGTGCTTTGTGTCAAAGCTCTATAACTTGCAGAGTCTGTCCGATATACGTTTTTGAAATCACCGGAATAGCTAAATGATTTAAGTATATCTAGCATTTCTCCTTCTAATTCGTCGAGTGATTCTTTGCAGAGTTTTATAAACTCCTCTCTGGAAGTATCCTTTATGCTTATGCCATTCTTTTTTTCAGTATATCTTTCTACAGGTATACCATTTCTGTCCATTCCGACTGGAAAAAGAACCTCTTTACCCAACATTCTCTGGGATCTACCTAAAATATCTATTTTAGAGTATTGTGCGGCAGCGCCTAGATGCCAAGGCCTTCCGGAAGTATAAGGTGGAGGGGTATCCAATGAGAATATCTCTTTTTCCGTATTAAGCGAGAAAGTAAAATCAAGAGAATTTATCTCATTTATAATCCTCTTTTCAAGTTCTCTGCTCCAGTTTTTTGTATTCTCAAGCGTCTTTTCTTCTTCAACCATCCTAACTTAATCTCATTTACAGTTTTTATCTTTATTCAAGAGATATTTCTTGCCCATCGAATAATAGATGGGAATTTTTGTTAAGTTCATATCCAAATTCTCTAGCAAGTTCTATGTTTGCACTCATTTTATCTATCCCGCCATGTGAGGGTATAAGATGTTTTGGCATAAGCATCTTTATCATCAGTTTATGGTCATTTTTTGATGCATGTCCAGATACATGTACGTTATCTGCAACATTAACATTTAGGCTTTCTAGAGCATTCATAAGCATCCCTTTATTCGCTTCGTTTAAAGGGGTGGGTATCGTTCTAGATGAGAATATAACAGCATCATCCCCAGACAATCTATATCCATACTGGCCTGTAACTAATTTATCTAAAAATGCTCCTTTTTCACCTTGGTGACCGGTACATATTATTACGTACTTTCCAGGTTTATCATAGACATGTTTTAAAAGCCCATTTATCTGTTCTCTTCTAAAAGCTACTTCAGGTAATGTGCCTTTATTTATTACACTTGTAGATATGGCCGACTTTATATACATGTCCATACTCCTCCCGAATATCATGACATTTCTATTAAGTTTACGGCTTATCTCAGTGATATTTTTTATTCTAGCTATATGAGAAGAAAAAGTCGAGATAAATATGGTTTTGTTGTCAAGCGTCTTTTTGATTATATCCTCTAACATAGTCTTTACTATGCTTTCAGAAAAAGTATATCCGTCAACATCTGCATTAGTAGAATCAGATATCAAAAGGAATATACCTTCCTTTCTAAGCGCTTCAAGTTTATCGTAGTCTGGTTTCTTTCCTAATGTAGGATTGTTGTCAAATTTCCAGTCATTTGCATATACAATTACTCCATATTTAGTGTGTAAAGCTATAAGAGAGCTGTTCGGTATTGAGTGCGTTATATTAACGAGTTCAAGTTTTATGTTGTCTGATATTTTATAACTCGTTCCAGTGTTAAGTGGAATAAGTCTAACAGATTTTATTTTAAAATTCTTCATTAAGTTCTCTATAATTTTTATAGCAAATGGTGTGGCTATAACCGGGCACATATATTTCTGGCTAAGAAACGGTACAGCCCAGATATGGTCAAGATGACCATGTGTAAGTACTATTGCTTTTACTTTTTTACCTTCTTTCATAAAAAAGTCTCTGTCGTCTGGTATTACACCGTTATCTATCAATGCTGTCAGGTCGCTTATAGATATATCATTCTTGTCTTCTTCAAAGTTTACCAGTCTTTCTATGTCCGCACCCATATCGGTTATTACTATTTCGCCGTCTACATCGATTGCGGTCATACTTTTTCCTATTTTATTATATCCTCCAAATGCTTTTACTTTTATCATATTTCTTTTATTAACTCACCTACCATTTTATTTTTTTTCTTAGAAAGGTCGCGTAGCATTTTAACAGTTCCGCTGCCATACTGCATCGCTTTTTTATTCCTTTCTATTAATTCCTTGTTCAGTCCTATTTCTTTTCCTATAAGACGTAGCAGGGCTTTATCATTATATTCTATTTTAACCTGTGACTTAGCTATATCTATAAAATTGTCACTGAGGTAAGGTAATAGGATAGAAACCTTAAAATTCGCAGCAATGGAATTAATTCTTAATAAATCGAATGCCGGCATATAAAAAAGTTTCTCTTCTCTGTAATCTTCTAGTTTATTCTCTTCTATATGTTTATGTTTATTAAATCCAAAGAAAAGCTCATCGCTTCCCAATCCGCTCATTATACGTTTACATCCTAATTCTGCAGCCTTTTTTATCGCTATAAATTCGGTTATTCCCATTATTAGATCATATGTACTAATTTGCATTGATTTCAATGCTTTAACGGCTTCAAATATATTTTTTTCATTTATTTCAGCTATACTAAGTTTTTCATCAATGCTATTTGCTAGTTTTATTGAGAATTTTAAGTCTTCGCACTCATTTGTTCCTGCCGATACAAGCTTTATCTTTTTAAATTCTTTTTTGGCAATCACGGCCAATATAGAAGAATCTATCCCTCCCGAAACTAGTACACAATCTGGTTTGTTTTTTATGATATAATCTGAAAGCTCTTTTATCATATTTCCATTCTCTTTTCTCTCTCTTTTTAGTGATTTTAGAATTATTTTATCATTTTCTACTTTTATTTTAGAATTTCCAGGAAATACAAATCTTAAATTAAATAGGGTCTCATTTTCCGATTTTGAATTTATATAGTCTGTCGTTAATTCTTTATTACTTGTTTTCATATATTTTTATTTTAAGTTTATCTCCTACTTTTATGTTGCATTTATTATCCACAGGAAGTTCAAGTACATGTTTAGCCCCTTCTGGCCCGTTATAAAGCCTCCACTTTCTTGCAATAGTCTGGTGTATTACTTTAAAGTTTTTATCTAGCCATATTACTCTCAATTCAAATCTTACAAAATTCATGTGTATATCTTTTACGTCTGGAAGAAAGGCTCCGTTCATTGGGCTTGAAACAAACATAAGACCAAGAACCTTGCTCGACATATTTCTGCAGTATTTTACTTTTTTTGCTACGGCTTTTTCTCCGTTATAAAAATCACAAAGCTCTTTCATAGTTATTCCGCTTCCGCTCTATGTAGAGCCGTTTTAAAAATTTATTCATAGATTAAAATTCCAACTCTTTTGAAACAAAGTCTTCAAGGGTTATCTTCTCTATTTTTTCCTTTTCGTCTTTTCTTGCCATATTAATGGCTAAAAGGAAAAGAATAAGCCCTATGCTGTTTCCGCTTTTGTTATTTCCTGGTATTATCATATCAATAAATGACGTGCTGTTATCCGTATTTGCTATTCCAACTATAGGTATGTTTATCTTTTTTGCGTCATTTATCGCTCTTCTATTAGATTTCGGATCGGTAATCAATAATACCTTTGGTTCGAAAAAGTTCTTATAACTTACATTTGTCATTGATCCGGCAAGGTATCTTCCAAAGTTTACACTAACCTTCATAAGTTTTGAGAAATTGTATACGGCGTAGTAAGCGCTGTCTAAGGTAGATACTAAGAGTATATTCTTACGGTTATAGTTAGATAAAAATTTAGCCGCCAATTTTATCCTCTCATCTATTAACTTTATATTTAGTATAGTGAACTTGTTTGGTATTCTCTTAAATACAAACCTATCAAAGGCCTTATTATTGGCATTTGCGCCTATTCTCGTTCCATACGTTTTGTATGCTTCCAATTTATCTATTTTTTTAAACACCATATCAGTCGAGTTCTATTAACCTATTTATTTTCTCTATCCTTTCTCCTCTATTAATCCCAACTTTTAAATACTTTGCGCCTAGCCCTGCAGCTACATCTGATATTATTGGTATGGCAGTTTCTTCGGATCTGTGAGATACAACTTTATCTATTTTGAATTTATCTGCTAAGTCTGAGTATTCTTTAACTTTATACATAAGTCCAACTTGGTTTGGTTTTATAAGAGTCGCATTTATACTGCTATGCACTTTCTCTAATCTTTCAGGTGTAGTAGCTGTTAAGTCATCTCCTACAACCATAGAGCCATTTAAATTTTTCATTATTTCTGCGTAATCGTCCGGTAAAGTTTGATCTACAGGGTCCTCTACAAAGAATATATCAAATTCATCAGCCAATTTCTTTGTAAGATCTATCTGTTCTCCTCTGTCAAGTTGGCTTTTTCCATAAATAGGTCTTCTATAATAGTACTTTCCGTCTTTGTAAAATGTAGATGCTGCGAAATCTATACCAAGTCTTATGTCCATACTGCTTTCTTTTATAATGTTTTCAATGGCCTCTCTTACTAATTTTAGTGATTCGTAATTATCAAGTCCGCTTATAAATCCTCCTTCTGGGTCAACGCCACCAAGGAAACTATCAGTACTTTTTTCTAGCAGTCTTTTTACCTCTTTATAAACTTTAAGTGTAGTATCAATGCTTTCTTTGTTTTTTTCTGTAATGGTTGTTACAAGTATTTCTTGTATATCCATACCTAATCCGGATGCGTGTAAACCTCCACCTATCATCTTACATACAGGTATTACATTGTGTTTTTTTCCAAACAAGTCATAAGGTTCTTTATTTAGGTCATTGCTAAGCGCGTATATAAGTGCGTATGAAAGTGATAGAGAAGGCCCTCCTATAAATTCGGGAGGAATCTCTTTTTCTATTGTAAATATATCATTTATACTGTTTATTGTTCTACCTATTAATTTTTTAAGATATTCATTGAATGCAGATATTTCCTGATCTATACCCTTGCTAAATTGTTCTACTTCATACTTGCTGTTGCTTTCTCCTTTGGGAGAAGAACCTCTGAAATTTCCGCATTTAGTCTCTATTATTACTTCTATTGTAAAGTTTGAGTTAGCGTTTATTATTTTTATGGCCCTTGCGTTTTTTATTTCCATTATTATTAAAAAATGCCAATTTATTTAAGCGTTTTTCTATTTTTATTATATTTCGAGAGAAATCAACTTCGTCGTTTTTCCCATTTCCTTTTATTATTTTTATGGCTTTTTTTACAGTGTCTTTTATATCTCCGCTGTTATCAATTTGTAGTGTCTTTTTGCCTGTTTTTAACGCTTCAATATACGTTCCATCAATGGCTTCAAACATAACATTATCATATATCTTAGAGTCACTGTAATTTCTAAGTCTAAGCCTTTTTTCTAATATTTCTGGGTTTGTCCTTAGAACTATTACTAGACTTATATCTCTTGAATTTATTAAATGTGACATATGTGATACTACTATTAAGTTGTCCGTCTTCGCTTTGTTAAAAATCAAATTCAACTCTCTTAAACTCACTTCTTCTTTTCCTGCAAGGATACTTCCAATGTCTAAAATAGTATACCCAGTTATTTTAGAGAGCTCTCTAGCCAAAGTGTGTTTGCCAGTGCCTGGAGTACCAGAAATAGCGATTATCATATTATTTACTATTTGTGGATAGTTTAATATATAACTATATCATTAAAATTTAATGTCATTTGATAGCGATCCGCCTTTACAAAATGCATTTTCAGATTTTGTTAGCGGTAAAAAAAGTTCTTTAGAAGACATATTATCCGATAGAAATTTTAATCATAGTACTATTTCTGCAGTAAAAAAACTTGATATAAACAAGCTTAAATCAGAATATGGTGAAATAGGACTAGAGAGATACATTAGAAGTATAACAGATCAGTGGGAAGATTCTAAATTAGGTTACGAAAGGAATGATAAAAAGATAAGACGAGCCATAAAATCTGTACTAATGTCCCCAGCGAAGTTTGTAGCAAAGACATATGATTACGTTTTAAATAAGACTGGCAGTCATTTTATTTCTACAATTGCCATGGGAGCCCTTACAGGTGAAGTACTGTTTTCCGCTTCTTTTTTTGGAGAAACGTTCTATGATTCTCAAATATGGAACATCCCATTTTTTAAACTTGCACGTGAAGTTCTTCCTTATAACATCTCACTTTTTATAGAGTTGCCCGCAGTGTTAGCGACTTTTTCTGCGTTTTCTGTCGGAATGATAGCAGGAGCTACCACTTCTGTATTTAACCATAAAAAAATAAGGGAAGACGAGATAAAAGACGATATAAAAAAATATTCAAGACAATTTCGTAAAATCTTCTCTAATTATTCACATCATATATACAACTCGAGTGTAGAGGATTCTCTGCAGAATCTAAATGCAATTTATATGCTTTCATCATCAAAAGCGTATTCTAAGGTAATAACATCGGAAGATAACCTAAGATATTATGAACGATCTATGGTGCCATATATAGAACAAGTATTACATAAAAAAGTAAATCCCGCCCTTATATTTCATCATTCTCCGAAAAATGTTGGCGGTTTTACGCTTATATATAATTCTTTAATCGGTAAAATTTTTAATAAGAAGTCATATAGCCCAGTGTTTCTAAATACGGACAGAATAACAGCTTTACCAGAATATCTCTTTGCACTTTTCCATGAGATATCACATGGAGCAGGTGCTACAACTGAGCAGATGGCAAGTTATTACGCTCAGGTAGCAATGGAAAAAACAAGTAAAAGTCATAAACTAGAAGGATATGATTTATTTATGTCTGCAAATAAACTAGAATCCGCCGTAGCGACTTTGGCAAAGAAATTTAAATCCTCTGAAGAATTCTTTTTAGAGTTAGATAACTTAAACCTTCCAAAATTTGTGAAGGATTCATTTAATTATGAGTTTAACCCTCTTTATAGTATAAACTTTCCGGTAGCAGAATCTCTAAATGCTGGTCCAATAGAATCGAAATTTTCCGGCTTATATGCTTCCGGCCCTTATATCGCATCTAAAATGGTCGAAAAAGGCAGAGTTAAAACCTTTTAATTTTGTGTAGGTTTATCTTTATTTATATAATATGGAAGATAAAAATATAATAAGAGTACTAAATAAAGTAGATAAGAGTATACTCCTTCTATTAGAAGGATCAGATAAATTTTCTGATGAAATAGAGTTATCAACCGCACTTGATAGATCTTCTGTAATAAACTCAGGAAGGAAGATGTTGTCCCTTGGACTTATAAAAATAGAGGGTATAGAAGAAGCACAGTTTATACTTACAAAAAATGGAGAAGTATACTTAAAGGAAGGGCTGCCAGAATATAGGATTTTTAATTTCATAAAAAATAATGTTACCGTTACTTACAGTCAGCTGTATAATATGGGTATGGATAAAAATGAGATAACTGCAGCCATCGGTTATCTAAAGAAATCTGGCGTATTACTCGAAGAAAAAGGAAAACTATCCGTTGATACAAAAATGGAAAGCAGGTTAGAAAATAGAAATAAAATTTTATATGCTGTATATAAAGGTTTAATAAAAGAAACAGAAGATTTAACGGACCTATTGCGCAGAGGCATAATCGAAAATATAAGTAAAGTTCGTGAGAAATTCTCCATAACACCATTAGGCAATAAAATTATAAAAGATTCTGAGTTCAATGAAGATCTTATAGATAAGCTATCTAAGGATAATATAAAAAATTGGGAAGGGCTTAAATTTAGAGAATATGCAGATAATCCAGAAATACTCAGCTCCCTTTCTGGTAAATTAAACATAAAGACAAAATTTTCCTCTTTTATAAAGGATGTAATGATTTCTATGGGCTTTAAGGAAATGCATAGTAATTATGTAGAGTCAGTTTTCTGGAATTTCGATGTTATGATGTTCAGGCAAGATCACCCAGATAGAGATATACAGGATACCGTATATTTAAATGGGGGCAAAGCTAATGTTCCTAAGGATATTCTTACTAATGTAAAAAACGTATACGAGAAAGGGTTTAAAGAATCCAAATACAGCGAGTCTATAGGATATAGAAGAAAATTTGATATTTCCAATAGCGGTACATTGATAATGAGAGGGCACACTACTGCAACTACTTTTAGATATATACATGATATTATCTCAAAAAATAAAGAAAAACCTGCAAAATTTTTCTCAATAGACAAGTCGTTTAGGAACGAGACAATGGACAGTACACATCTTCTAGAGCTTTATCAGATAGAGGGGATGGTATATGATGATAATCTTACAGTTGCTGATTTAATAGGTTATATAAAGCAATTTTATGGAAAAATAGGTATAGAAAAAATAAGGCTTAAACCGACATATAATCCTTATACCGAACCAAGCCTGGAGATACAGGCGTTTAGCCCTAAGCTTAATAGATGGATAGAACTCGGTAATTCTGGAGTTTTTAGGCCAGAAACTCTTCGGCCTTTCGGAATAAAAAAGAACATCGTTGCATGGGGTTTCGGTATGGAGAGGATGCTTAATCTTAAGCTAGGAATGGGAGACATAAGGGATTTATACGGTGCTTACACAGACATAGATCTATTGAGAGATACAGATTCAGCAAAAATATTCAGTGAGATATAATATGGTAATGCTTACTTACGCAATTAATGAGATAAATGAGATCTTAGGTAAACAAATAAACACTAAAAAATATGAGGACGTTTCTTTTAAGTATGGTTTAGATTTGGAAGTTGGAAAAGATGTATTAAATTTTGAACTCACCTCTGACAGGGTAGATATAGTTTCGAAATACTCTCTTTCTAATGTTTTAGCAGCAGGGCTTGACATAAGTATAAAGAGAGATAAAAACATTGGGAATGAAAGCCCTGGCATAATTATAGAAAAAACATACCGTCCTTTCGTTAATATTCTGCATGTAAAACTTGTAAATAAATTAGGAGAAGATATAACAGAGATAATAAAAATGCAGGAGAGGCTAGATAAAAATGTCGGAAGAAATAGAAAGAAAGCAGCAATCGGTATTTTTGATTATAACAAGATAGACTTTCCCATAAGATATCACATGGAAAAAAGTAAAAATATTAACTTTTCTCCATTGGGATATGATTCAAAAAAGACTTATATAGAAATAATAAATGGCTTGGATAAAGGAAAAGAATACAAGGAATTATTGGGTAAAGAACCAATAATATGGTCTGATAGTAAAAAAGAAATAATAGCAATGCCTCCAATTATAAATTCAAATTTTCACTCCGTAACAAAAGAGACAAAAGATCTTTTAATCGATATAACTGGAACAGATGCTTCAACAGTTAATGCCGTAACCAAAATACTTTTATATAATTTCCAATTTATAGGTAGAGTATCTATTCTTAGTGCCATATACAAAGAAAATAAAATAAATCCTCAATTTTCATTGGATACACACAAATTTGTATTAAGTGAAGATAGTGTAAAAAGTGTTCTTGGCTGTCATGTCTCAGCGAATCAAATAGCTCGCATTCTAAAATGTATGGATTATTCCGTAAAAGTATCTGGTAAAGATATTGCTGTAGAACCGCCTTTTTATAGACAGGATATAATGCATCAAGTTGATATAATAGATGATGTAATGCGCAGCATAGGTGTTGAAAATATACCTAGTATAACACCACATTCATATACTGAAGGAGGTAATTTACAAGACCATTATTCTATAAATAATATAAAAGAAGTAATGCTAGGATTTGGCTATCTGGAAATAGATATAAACACACTTACAAATGAAAGATACCAGTTTGGTGATACATATATTAAAGGAGAAAATTATGCCAGTTTAATGCACCTTAAAAGCGGAGAAGTAACTATGGCCAGCAAGAATATTTTTCCGGAACTTCTTAGACTTATATCTAACAACTTACATAAGAAATTTCCACAGAATATATTCTCTCTATCAGATGTTGTAGTTATTGGTGGTTCTGAAGTAGGTTTTAATAACAGTAAAAGGCTTTCTATTGTTTCATGCAGTAAAGATGTTAATGTAACTGAAATTTTATCGATTGTGAAAAAGGTACTGTCAGATTCATTTTCTTTAGATAATCTAAAAACAAAATATAATGGAGAGGAATTATCAAAGACATTTATCCCTGGCAGAGGTTATGATTTGTTTATTGGTAAAAATAAGATAGGATTTGCTGGAGAAGTTCATCCAAGAGTATTGAATTCTTTTGGTATAGAACTGCCTATCGCCATAGCCGAGATTTATATTGGAGATATCCTTTATGAATTGTGAGATATGCGGGGCATTTGAAGATACTCTGACAAATGTAGAGATAGAAGGGGCTTCTATGAATGTATGCACAAAATGTTCAAAGTATGGAAAGTATTCGGGCAAGGCGGAGACAATTTCAATAAACACAAAATCAACTTCTTTATATGACAATGAACTAAAGGAAAATTTTGCGGATATAATAAAAGAAGAATTAAGTAAGAGCGGACTGTCAGTAGAAGAGATCTCATCTAATATAAAATGTTCCCCAAATGATATTAGAAAGATAATAAAAGGAAAAATGCTTCCAGATTTAGATACATCTAGAAAACTGGAAAGATTTTTTAGAGTTTCACTTTATGATGTAAACACAAAAAAAGATGTTAAGCTTATAAGTAAGGATACTGATCTTTCTTTTGGTGATGTTGTAGAAATAAAAAAGAAAAGATAATTTTGCAGGGGTAGCGAAGCGGTCAAACGCGTAAGGCTTAGGACCTTATGGCTCAGGCCTTCGAGGGTTCGAATCCCTCCTCCTGCATATAATTTAAATATAGTTTAATAATTGCCAGATGATAAACTTAAATACTAAAATTACATTATTTTGTTAGGTTAAATTGACTTATGAGGTGCATGAAATGGTAGATATATCGTTTGATAATTTTTTGAATATTTTTAAGAAAAATGTAAATGTGGATTCATCTAATCAGAATAGTGATTATGTAGAATTAGAGGTAGATCAGGGAGATAAACCGATGCCAAAACTTTTTGTAAAATATTATAATCTTAGTAAATTTGAGGATGCTAGTTCCATACTTAATGACATAAGATCAGGTTATACCCTCTCTTTTATAAAGATTAAGGATATAAAAGATAAAGGTGGAGTAGATGAGCTTAAGAGAACCATTTCAAAGCTTAAGAAAAGTTCAGATGCAGCAGAGGCCCAGATAATAGG
This sequence comes from Candidatus Parvarchaeota archaeon UBA446, assembly GCA_002503215.1. Classification (GTDB taxonomy): domain Archaea; phylum Nanobdellota; class Nanobdellia; order Parvarchaeales; family Parvarchaeaceae; genus Parvarchaeum; species Parvarchaeum acidophilus. The sequence goes on along the minus strand of DARG01000031.1, from coordinate 9,460 downwards.
TATAGATGAGGATTATTTGCTTATAGTGCCAGATTTTGTGAAAGTAGAAAAGGGAGAAGTGCTTAGCACAACGGAAAATAATACACGTAATCAAGCATAATAAGCTGAATTTATTGCTTTTTTATCGGAATCTTTAGTTATGCTTAGCATAGTAAGTGATTTTATTTCTTCGCTATCTGGTATGCTTCCGTCTACTTTTATGCCATTAAAAGAAAATGATATATCATCAAAGAATTCTGCAGCGCTTTTATCGACTCCAACTACTTCTGGCTTTGCAGTATTTAATATATCCTTAGCTTCGTTTAGTGTTTTTACGCGGTGCACTTGTACTGATTTGTTTATAATTACTGCTACTATCAATCTTCCATCACTTTCAGCTATTCCTGCTTTTATCATAGTATACTTTTATAAGAAAGAGCTCCTCAAAGAAAAAATTTATTGAATAAAGCTTCCTAAAACTAAATTTAGAACGTCTTATCTCTTTATATACTTTTTCTGTATCGGATAAGCTAGATATTATAATAAAAGCTACACCTTCTTTTTTAAGATGCTTACCTAAATTATGTATAAGTCTTAAAATAATCTCGTTTCCATCTTTTCCGCCATTGAGAGCGTAATCTATCCAGTCTTTTGCCTTTTTACCTGGCAAGTATGGCGGATTTGCGTAAATAACATCAAACTTCTTGTTTTCTAATTCCGAAAATAGATCAGATTTTATAAATTTTATATTTTTTATTCCATTGATTTTTGAGTTCTTCCTTGCAGCGTCTATCGCGAATGGATTTATATCTACTGCAGTAACGTTATGCGCCGTTTTAGCAGCATTGATTGCTATTATGCCGCTGCCAGTAAACATATCTAATACCTCTCCCTTTGCGTATTTTACAGCTCTTAAAAGCAGCATACTGTCCTCCGAGGGAGGATAAACATTTTCAAATTCTTTTATACTAAACATACGAAACACTTATTAATATTAAACAGGTTAAATGATAAATATGAAAGGCTTTAAATTGTATGTATTACTTTCGCTTGTTATAATCTTTTTGATAGGATTTATAATCGCAGGTAAAATTTCTCCGACTTATAAAGCGCCTGTAGTTCAGGCTATAAATTGTAACTCAGTTAATTTAGCTTTCAATGCTACAGTAAGTAACTCAATTAAAGCTAATATGAGTACAAATACCTTTTTCGATATACCCGTAACTAATCTAGGAAATGTTACGGAAACTATAAGTTTAACTGTAACTCCAAATGGCAGCGTTCCATTTACTTTAGAATCAGCACCGTCATTTCAAGCAAATGTAAGTGAGAAAGGTTCTTATACAAGTTTTGGAGTTTATTCTCCAACAAAACCTGGGAATTATTCTTTATTAGCAAATATTTCTTCTACATACTCAAATTGTCTTAGTTATAAGACATATCCAATAAACATTACAATAGTAAATTCATCTAGTTAATGGAAAATCAGATAATAGAAGATACAAGTATAACTGAGATAAAAGAGGATAATTCGCGTATCAGGATTGTAGGCAAAGTTATATCATTTGATGATAAAACTGGTATATTTGAATTAGAAGATGGAGATTCGAGAATAACATGCATGTCCAATCTGGTTTCTCTTTCGATTAAACCTCTAGATTTAGTACTTGTAACAGGGAGAGCTATATCTGCAGATTCGGCCTTCGAAATAAGAGCAGACAGTGTTCAAAGTATAAATATCAATGATTATACTAATTATAATAAGTATTTAAAAATAAGAAGAGAATTAACTAGTAATGGAAGCTGAATTTAAAGATGCTGAGATATTTAAGAGAATGATGGATGCAACTGGCAACCTTATGTCTGATGTATCTATAGATTTTAATGAGGAAGGGTTTGCTATAAAGGCAATGGATCCTGCCAACATAGCTATGGTTCTTTTTGAGGCAAAAAACTCCATATTTTCTAGCTTCAATATCGAAAAACCAATAAAAATTTCTGTTTCATTGGATGACCTTAACGGTATATTAAAGCTGGTTAAAAAGGATGATAAGCTTAAGATATCCGATTCAAAGAACAAATTAGTCCTTGATATAAGAGGTAAAACCAAGCAGCACTTTACAATTCCTCTTATAGATGAGAATTACACCGCACAGAAAATACCGCAATTAAAGTTTACAGCTGAAGTTACAGTATTAAGCTCTTTAGTTAAGGATTCGGTAAAAGCGGCAGCATTAGTCGACGATTCTATCTACTTTACCGTTGATATGCCAAGGTTAATAATAAGTTCAAAGAGCGAAGAAAAAGAATTCTCTCAGGATCTTTCTATAAATGACAATAAAGAGATATTCGATATGAAATCTGAATCTACTACTAGGTCAAAATATTCTATAGAATATCTTACAAAGTTTCTATACTCTGCCGACTCGGAAAAGCCGATAAAATTGTCTTTCTCTAATAATTATCCTCTCAAACTTGACTATGAGATAAACTCAGATGCTAAGATGTCGTTTATACTAGCAAACAGACTGGAATAATCAGAAAGTAAACAATTCATCTTCGTATAAGTGTATATTCCTTAAAAGTTCTGGTAAAGATTCATAATCCACAGAAAGTATGCTGCCAATTCCGGCTTTATGCATAAGGAGAGAATTCGTTTTGTATTTTGTAACAAGCATTATTATATTTTTTTGGTTGCTATCTGTTTTTAGTTTTTTGAAGTTTTTTGCCCTTAATAGCTGCATTTTAGCAAATTCATACTCCTTTTCTGGAGGTATGTATGAATGGTCTTTACAGTCTATAAAGAAGATCCTTTTTTCGTTAGAAGCTATAAAATCTATCTGGAACCTTCTCGTAGTTTTAAACCTTACGTCTCTATTAACTTCATAATCAAAAGCTTCAAAAACTTCCGCAGCATCATTCTCAAATTTTTTCCAATCTACCTTTTTTTTATCTGGTTCTACATAAAAATAAGCCATAATAATCAGGTAGTATAGCAATTATAAAAACATTTAATATAGAATTGCAAAATTTTTGTTTATTAAAAAATAATCGTAGGATCATTATTTTGTTACCTTATGACAAATCTATGTTTAATGTTAAGATAACCGAAACAATAAAAAAGGATTCAAATGTAAAATCTGGCTGTGTTAAAATAGATAGAGATATAAATACTGCCAATACTATTTTAAAATGGAGTTAAAACAATCAAATACCTATCGTTTGAAAATTAACTCTCGTGGATTACACCAAATAAGCAAAAGGCAAACTATTTACAGGCCATTAATGGTCTATTCAAAGATACCAAATAGCATCGGTAGTCCAGTGGTAAGACACTACCCTGCCACGGTGGAGACCCGGGTTCGAATCCCGGCCGATGCAATTATTTATTTTTTCTCGCTATTCTTTTAAGGTATATCCAGCCTTCTAAGTTTCTTATCGGCCGCGTTATGGATCCGCCACCAAGCAAGGATAAAAAAAGCAGTACAAAGCATATTGCAGATAAGGTGTATAATATAGTAGAATATATACCAACATAAGCCAAAATAACCGAAATTATTACAGTTATTATGAAACCTATCTCTTTTCTATAAAAATAGGTTATTATAACCCCTGCAGCAATCATGACAAAAAACAAGTATGCTAAGTAAGGCTCAGATTGCAGCATAGAACTTATCATTATATATATTATGTTAGTCATAATAGCTTTAATTTCTTAGTCACATTATCTATATCATCTGAGTAATAAGGGCCTATACCTATTGCAGTTTCACTACCTGGTGGAACCTGTGTTTGCCCAGCATCTTTTACAACTTTATAAGGTATTTTACTAATTTTTAGAGCAGATTTTATACTTTCGAATTCTTCTTCACTGTTTATCTTGAGAACTATCTTTGTCTCACCTTTGGACAACCACTCATTTGTTATATCAGGATACTGAGTTTTTACGTATAGGAAGCTCATTAAACTTGCATGAGCTCCTTGGGCTACCATCTTGCCAACTCCCATATTTAAGTCTTTTCTTAGTATGATTACTTGCTTTATATCTCCTGCACCAGATGTAATTCTTCCACGCTCAGCATATCTAATGAATCTTGGCATAATAATTATATGAGTGTACATTAAATATGCTTTTAGCTTTATATTTTGATTAAAAATCAGAATAGAAATCTATAAATATGAATTTGTTAATCAATAACAAATGGCAGAACAGATATTAGAAGAAAAGCAGAATTTCTGTGCTTCATGCGACAGAGACATCTCTATAATAGATGATTCAGTTATTTTTAACTGTCCTAGCTGCGGATCAAGTATATCAAGATGTGGAAAATGCAGAGGTAGAGGAGCACTGTATACTTGTAAAGTATGCGGATTTGTTGGGCCTTAATATGGGAAAAGTAGTAGTAAACATAAAGGCGTTACCTAAAGACACATCAGCAGACATAGATAAGTTAGTAACTGATATAAAGCAGTTTCTATCCAAGTATGGTTCTGTGTATAAGACGGATGTTCAGCCGCTTGCTTTTGGTTTGACGGTTATAATGATAACTATTGTAATAGAAGAGGAAGAAGGCACTTCAAAGGTAGAGGAAGCGTTTAAATCCTTCGGAGACGCAAGCCTTAGTATATCGGAAGTTAGCAGAGCCCCAGACTTTTAATTATTTTATATCTTTAGTCTCTTCTAAAAAAAGTTTTTTAAATTTATCTTTATCTTTATAATCTATAGATCCGCCGGATGCTTTATCGTGTCCGCCTCCTTCTCCCTTTATCTTACTAAATATATTATTAAGTATAACGGGCAGTTTTATTTCAACGCCATTAGCTCTAAGATTAAGGCGCAGCATTCTTGCGTTTATCTTTGTCATGAACACCAGTACATTTCCATAATACTTTTCATCAAAACTAAGTTCCGTAACAAGCGTTGATGAGTATCTCTTCTTTTTTTGGTCCAGTTCATAAAAGTATACTTTACCCACTTTTTCTGCTTTGTCACTAAAATCCTTTTTAAGCTTTTCAAGTTCCTCTTTTACAATCTTATCCGCATAAGCGAATTTTTGGTTATTTAAGACTTCTTGCAAAGAATTTGAGCTAATCAGAGTTCCAAGGGCCTCATCTGCGCCCTCTCTATTATAAACAGTAGTCATAGCTCCAATCATACTCGCTGCATTACCAAAATCGTTATCGTAAAGAAATTCGTCTTTTCCTAGTTTTACTCCGTATTTTTCTGCGATTTTAACAACAAATTCTCTATTTTCTTTACCTCCGGAATCTCCTATAAGCCCTATTGTGGACAACCAGTCAAAGCCCTCCAATTCTTTTTCAAATATCTTATATACTAAAAATGAGCAAGGGGTGTAAGTATTATCTCCCCATAATTTGGGGTTTGCATAAGCTATATTATCTACATTTATTATCTGATGGTGATCTATTATGCATAAGTTCCTTTTACTAAAAAGAGGTAGAACGTTTTCTCTTACCTGCATGTCACATACTATTATATTGTAACTATATTCTTCTATATTCATCTTTTCATAATCTTCATAATTTGTAGCCCGGTAATAATAAACTCCTTTTTTGAATTTTTTTAATACCTCAGTCATCAATGCAGCGCTGACTATTCCATCGGTGTCAAAATGGTAGAATATAGTAAAATCGTTATTTTTTGAAATGTAATCTCTTACGTTTTCTATACTCTTTTTCTTTATACTCTCATCCATTCAGGTTTTTAGTCTTTAATGCAATAAAAGGCTTTTATTAGTTAGACCTCTTCATGACTTCATTTATCAATTTATAGTATCTAGATCCACCTGAAGAATTTATCTCAGCTTTTATTGTCTGCAGAGGAACAAGTCTGTATTTAAGATAAGATGTTCCGATATCTTTATCTGTAGGGACATAAAGTTGGCTTATCCCCTTCGTGTAGTTGGGTTTGTGTATTATGTAACTCTCAAAATAGGTCTCTCTCTCCAATGCTGGAACAGTTATAGCCGCTATAGTACCCCATTTATCTGCTCCTTTTTTCAATGCGAATTTTATGCCCGCTTCGTGGCAGTCTCCGGCTATCGCTATATCAACAAGGTTTTTCCCAGTATTTTTAACGGTGTTCATAAGAGAAGTTCTTGCATCTGCTCCTCCTCTGTATCCGGCGCTATGCATCTCTAAAAGCCCATATGTACCTAAATAAGGAGTCTTTCCGCGTAGAAGATAGTCATCTACATAAACTACATTTTTAGTGCCGTTATTCTCAAGCATAGTCCCCAACATGCGTCCTTCGCTGCCGTTACCAGTTGCTCTTTCATAATGGTTTCCAGGCACCACATAAGCCGTATTAAATAAAGGCGCAAGCGGACGTATATATGTATTAAGCCGTCTTTCCTGCTGTCCTATATCTATGTCAGAATTACCGTATACAACCTCATGCAGCGTATCGATAAATTTATTTTTCACTTCATTATCATCTTTGTCTGTAAGCAGCTTTTCTAAATTACTCAAGAACTCTTCAGGACCTGGGCTTCTAGGTAATGACATTTTAGTTCTCTGTGCTTTGTCATTACCACCATCTACCATATCTCCACCTACAAATAGAATTTTATTTTCTTTAGGTATTTTGCTTCTTTTTACAAGCTCTGGGATTTTTTCCATAGCTTCATAGTCCGATGCGGCGTTACCCACATGCCAGTCTGATATTTGAGTCATCTCATAAAATGAACCGTTCTCAGCATTATCTGTCAGTTTTTTTATGTCTATGTTGTTTTTTATTGCATTGAAATCAATATGTTCTATCTCCAGACTTTTATCCTTATAAATAGAGAGAAAAGATATACCGCTGTCTTCAGCTTGTGAAAGCCTTTTTGAAACATCTGTTTTATTAAGACTTGCTCTAAGTCTGAATTGTCTGTTTATATCCATCAAAGGGCCTTGGTTTAATATGAACACAGGATCTTTTCTGCTTTGATAGTCAACAGCTGTAAATTCCGTTGCAGATCCTCTTCCAGTTATGTATATATCAGCTAATCTGTCATACAATGCATCGGAGTTTGCATAGTCCACTATCATATTTATATTTCGTTCACTTGGTTTACCTTCATTTAGACCCGCAGTTAGAGCGTTTATGGCATGGAATACCTTTACTTTAAATCCGTTTATAACTATGTCTGCTTCAGGGGTGTCTTGTTCTTTTTCTCCAAGAGAGTTCTCAAACCTCTTAAAAATATGCACTTTAGTACCTTTTTTATTTGCTCCTAAAACAGAGTTTAGAAGGTGAATATATATGTCATTTGCCTTATCTTTTATACCATCTTTGTCAGAAGTTTTCCATTTAGAAGCTTTGAACTTATAATCATCAGGTATTATTGACATTATCCGTTCTATCTCGTCTGGAATTTTATCTTCTAACTTGCTTTCCTTTTTCTTTTTGTTCTTACCGATTTTTTCAAATTCTTTGTTATTTCTTTTGCTTAGCCTTTCTAAAGCTTCTATTATCATTTTTACGTTCTTATAATCGGTTACTCCATATATGTAGTACAAAGGGATATCCTTTTTAGCCGACTCATACGCTATAGATTTCATTTGTATTTTTGCTAGTCTTGCTGCTTCCGTAAGGTCATCAACAGAATCAGATTCATAATTGCCTTTTTTAATTTCTTTGTATACTTCTTCACCGTATCTTTCTTTAATGCTATCTTCTACTAAATCCAATCTTTCTCCTCTTAAACGGCTGTACTTATCCGGTATGAAAGCTAATCCTCCATTTATTATAATTCCATCAATTTTACCATCATAGTCTCTTATAACATTGCCTATGTTTTTTAATATCTCTGGATTGCTAACTTTTGTTGCAAGTTCTAATTCTGACATAACCAAAAGTCTAAGGTCAGAATTCTTTTTTATATTTAAATCAGAATTTTTATTTGTATCTATAATATCCTCAAGCATTTTTTCCCCCATACTTACACCTCCTATAATTAGTATAAATGGTTTTTATTTATAAAATGAATATGAGTATTACTATAGTATTACCTAAATTTCACTGAAACCAACGAATTTTTTAAGTACATCTGGGACCTTTATAGTTCCATTGGGTTGTTGATAAGTGTCCATTATTGCGATTATTGTTCTCTGTATAGGCAAGCCTGTACCATCCAGTGTATATAAATAGTGTTTATTTCCTTCTTTGTCGGCATATTTTATATTAAGTCTTCTAGATATCCAATCAGTTGTATTATCAAAAGATCCGACTTCTCTATATTTTTTCTGAGAATAAAGATAAGCCTCTATATCATACTGTTTAAAATCTCTTACGCCCATGTCTCCCGTAGAGCAGCTTACAACTCTGTATGGGATATTTAATTCTTTCCAAATTTCTTCCACATTTTTAACCATTTCTTCATGAAATTTATCCGAATCTTCAGGTTTGCATAAAACAATCTGTTCAGTTTGTTCGAATTGGTGCATGCGAAATATTCCTTTAGTGTCTTTCCCATGTGCTCCTGCTTCCTTTCTAAAAGCAGAGCTTACTCCAACAAGTTTTATTGGTAATTCATTTTCATTAATTGTGCTATTTGTGTATTGTGCTATCAGTGGATGTTCAGTAGTAGATATCAAGAACCTTTCTTCTTCTCCTTGTTCTTCTATTCCAGTTACTTTATAAAGTGCATCCTCAAATGTAGCCATATGCGCTATTCCTCCATAGATATCTCTTTTTATCATGAATGGCGGAATAATTGGGGTGAAACCTTTCGAGGCTATTTTTTCTATTGAATATAATTCCAGTGCAAGCTCAAGCTGTACTAGTTTGCCTTTTATATATGCAAAACGGCTACCCGTAACCTTTGCAGCGCTTTCAACATCTATTAAGCCTTTTTCTAATCCTAGGTCTATATGGTTTTTAACTTCAAATTTTCTATCTTCTATATTTCCATACTTTCTTACTTCAACATTATCATTATCATCTTTCCCATCCGGTGCATCTTTGCTTACAACATTTGGCAACCAAAGAAAAAGTTCTTTAGCTTCTTTTTCATATTTCTCTATCTCCTCTTCCATCTCTTTTATCTGCTCCATGTTTTTTCTTACAAGCATTCTCTGCTCTTCTTTGCTATCAATGTCGTCCTTATTTTCGGAGAATTGTTTGCTTATTACGTTTCTGTTATGTCTAAGTTCATCTGCTTTCGCCCTTTCTTTCTTTATTATATTATTTAAGTCTATCAATCTTTGTACAGGATTTTCAATTATAGGATGTATATACCTTTTTTTGATAGAGTATTCTAGAGCTTCCTTGTTCTCGCTTACATAATTTAAATTATAATCCATATTAGAGTTATTTTATTCTTCAATAAAAAGCTTTTTTATACTAATATTTAACTTTATATTATATAGCTGAAATCTAAATTTGAGGGCCCGTGGTCTAGTGGTTATGACGTCTGCTTGACGTGCAGAAGGCCAAGGGTTCGAATCCCTTCGGGCCCACTTTAAGTATTAA
>DARG01000013.1 GCA_002503215.1 Candidatus Parvarchaeota archaeon UBA446 | reverse complement strand
CAAAGATTGGCCAAACACAAATTAAGAAAAAGAAATTATGTAAAATAAATAATAAATTACTAAAAGTAGCGTTCTCTAACTTTTTAAATTTATTTTATTTCTATTTCTATAAGGTCTTTTTCCTCTTTGGTTATCCCGTATAACTTGTACACAATTTCATTTATTTCTTCGTCAGTTCTTTTTATTTTGTCCTCGAACTCTGTACGTTTATCTGTTTTATTCTCACCTATTTCGGTTACCTTTTTAGAATTTTCTAATTGTAAGTTCACTAAGCTAGCTAGCGTTTTGGATAAGATAGATGATTCTAATTTGATGGGATAATGCTGAACGTATCTTTCTCTAAATCTGTAATACCCTCCACCAACATGAACATTCCCAAAATTTTTAATATAAAAAAAGTTCATTAGATTAGAATTTAAGATTCCTAATAAAAACTTAATGTTAACGTCAATTTTTGGTTTAGCAACATTTAACGTCTGTAAACAGTAGAAATCTTTGTCATCTAAAGTTGCGCACATGCTCAAACCGATGTCTCTCATGATAATTTTTTCGCCTTTGAAAAACGATTCGTTTCTAGGCGCAATTAATCTTTTCTTATCGTAAATTATATAATTATTGCCCCAGTGTATGCGCCATTTATAAACATCTTTACCGCCCAAGACAGGTTTTAAGAAGATTTTGTCATTTAAGGCAACCTGATTCTCTTTAACAACCAAAGTTTTTTGGTCACCAACTATTATACCATTTCTTATATCTAGTATTTTTCCTAACGGTGTACTATTTTTGTACATTTTTTCTACTATTTTAAGAGATATCGTGTCTAAACCTGTAGAAATTATGTTCTTTGCAACTAATTCTTCTTGATTTATACTTTGATAATTTAAATCGTGGAAATCTTCTAGTTTCTTAACTACCGCTATTTGAATCTTATTGTTTTTTAGTGCGCTTTTTAATATGACGTATACGGCAGGATAAACTGATGCTTCTGAAAAAACTCTTAAAGATGAACAATCAACTATCTTTTCAATTGTGAATTTAGTTAATAACTTTTTACGTAGAAGTTCACCATTTTTAGTCGTGAAAAACTTGTTAGATGAAATAAAAGATAATCTGCCACCATCTTTGAGTAAATCTAATGATTTTTCTAAAAACAAGATATACAAATCTGGTCTGCCAATTATATGGTAATTGATCTTGAAAAAGTTTAAATCTTTTTTAGATAAGTCCTTTACATTAACGTATGGCGGATTCCCAACAATTATATCGAACCCGCCATTATTAATTATCTCTTTAAATTGCTCTTGCCAACTGAATGCTTTGTCTCCCGCGATTTTTGTATCGTCTATCAAAGAATTACCACATTTAATATTATTTTGTAGTATTGGTAATCTTTTACTTTTTTCAGCTATCTTTAAAAGCAAATTTAATTGTGCGATTTCAACAGCTTTCTGATCTAGATCAACCCCAAATATGTTATTTTTTGCTATGTCTACTTTTTTAGAATAAGAGCCGTATTCTTCTAACTTGTTTTGTTTTAGTTTTCCCTTTTCTTTCCAATAATTCTCTAAAGTATCATATGATTTCAGCAAAAAGCTGCCAGAACCGCACGCAGGGTCCAATATCTTTACGTTTTCTACGTCCTTTTCTTTATGTGTTTTAAGATACTCTCCTAAGGTGTTTTTAATTATGTAATCTACTATATAGGTTGGCGTATAGTATATCCCCTCGCTTTTTCTTTTCGATTTACTAGCTTCTAATCTGTCGATTTTTCCTACCTTTTTAAGTATTCTGCCAAGATACTGTTCATAGATATTGCCTAAAACATCCGCTGAAATCAAAGAAAAGTCATAGCTATAAAGCCCGTCTTTTGACTCGTATAGTCCTTCTATGACCTCACCGAGTATTTCGTTATCTATTACTAAATCGTCACACAGGTGTTTTGCGAATAACTTACTGTTGTAGTTCTCATCATAGTTTCCGTAAACTTTGGCTAGAGAACTTAATAAGCTCCTTTTCCCAGAACTTGACCATTCTCTTAGCTTAGATCTTAGTTCCTCTGGTTCTAAACTTCGGTCTTCTGCACTTCTAATGAAGATTAAACGGTCTATTATTCTTTGTACTGCTTCCTCGATGTCCTCCTCGCTCAGATTCTTTTGTTTATTATTTTTTCTTATATTATTGTATAAGTTTTCTCTGAAATTCGTTATATCATCTAACAGCGCCTTGTCTATCGGTTTTTTGAGGTCCTTTTTACCAACGGTGGTCGCTTTTTTGTCTATCTCACCTGTTCTGAACGACTCTCTGGATAAGAGCAAAAATTCTGTTTTCTCAAGATATTCCTCAGGGTTTGTAAATATAAGAAATCGGTTCATTCTTGGGTCCGTAGACTTTTGTTCTGCGTTGTATATTACCAAAGTCTCAAAATTAGTAAGAATCGACCAGGTGCAAGATCGCATCCAAGCGTAATCGATAGCTTGCTTTACATATTTCTCGGTTATTATGTCTTTTTCTCTTAAGGATTTAGCTTCTAAGTAAAATTTAGGTATTCCATCTATGTAAAAACCATAATCAACTCTTCCCTTCGATATCGTTTCTTCTGCGGTAACTTCATCAGTGTCAGTTTTCCAACCAAGGGCTTGGAATAGTGGCAAAATAAAATCCTTTTTTGTCCTTTCCTCGTTGTAGTCTGCTATCTTCCCAGAGGATTTTAATTGATTATAGCGAGAAATCAGTTCTTTTATTTTCTCCGTATCGATTGCGTCTGTCATAGAGTAAAAATGTCGTTTTTAGATTTAAAGCTTTTAATTATTCAGATTACTTCCTTTTAGTATATTCTTCCAAAAACCTTATTGTAGAATCTGCCGTTTTTAAAAGGTCATCATATGTTAAAACTTCTACGTTATGAAAGCTTTCCTTTAAAAGCAAAAGCCTGTGTTTTTGCTCATCTGTTAACTTCATTCCAAGTACAGACCCTATTATTGCTATGCCTTTTGAGTATTTTCCGTTTAGTTTAGTTTCTATTACATATCTTATAGCTTGATTTATCCCCTCAAAAACTTTCATAGACAAAGTTCCATTTTGATTGAATATCTTATCATTTGCCTCTTCAATCTCAACTAAGAAACACCGATCTTCTTCTCCGTCTAATCTATCAATTATAAAATCTGCGGCTAATCCCGTATGTGGAAGTCTTGTTTCAGAAGTTCGCTCTCCTTCAGAGGTGTAATCTGATAGTATTTTTTGACCAAAATATTGTAAACCGAGAAGCCACCAATTTTTAATTAAAAACCGATGTATATCTTTTTCATCTTGACTTTCCGAAGCAAGATGCTCTAATATTTTTTTATTAAACGCCTCCCTACTCTTTTTTAACATTTTATATCTAGAATATATTTTAATCGCTTCAGGTATCTCCTCGGATAGTTTTATTTGTTTTTCATCAGATAATAACTTTACCCAATCAGTTAAAAGTTTGTATCGCGCCGGTTTGCTCTCTATGGATTTTAATGTTTCATTAATTACTTTACTGGAAACTTTGGAATCAATAAGAAAATTAAATAACTCCGTTAAATCTTTATCTGGAAGTTTATCAGCAACTTTCAAAAATAGTTTTAATTGCACTTCCGGTGATTCCGGCGCAAGATTTTTTATTTTATCGAATACCTCAGAACCGGATTTAGATCGTTGAAATGACGAAAGTATCTTCTCTTTCTCATTTTCGGGTAGATTGTCTATAGTTTTGAATATCTCATCGTAAATCTTATAATTATACTCATCAAATTTATTTATCAATGGAGTTAACTCTTTATTATTAAAAAAGTAATCTGGAATCTCGCTAGAAATTTCAGTTCTTTTTGCGGAAAATTGCTTTATAAAAGAAGGTTCTTTAGTAGTTTCTCTAATTGGCTTACAAATCTCTTTGTATTCATCTAAATTTATCCACCATTCAATCAGTCCAGCCTTTTCGACTGTAAAATATTTACGTTTATCTTGATCTTTATTATAAAAGATTAATTTATATTTATCTAAATCTCTTTTATATGTCCCCTCTAGGTATTTAAGTAAAGGGGCAATCTTAGTAAACATTCCTGTTTTATAGGCAGTTTCTTTTAAATCAGCCTCTATTTTAAATGTAAAAAAGATTTCTTTTTTTTGAAATTTATCAGCAAATTTATATACTGGCTTATCTATAAATACGCTATCAACAATTTCCATATTATTTTATTTCCACAAGCACAGAAATTTTTCCAAATCTGCCCAGGTTAGCCCTACATCAAATATCCATTCAAGAGCCAATCCTGTCAATGCAGCCACCAAGTTTTCTGATTTTGATAGCTTGAGAACCTCTTCACCAAAATTAATGTGAAGCCGTTTTGCATTTTCTTCGCTATAAAACTCATTTTTCATATCAGTTGGCTACTTTCTTCTCTGCTATTCTTCCTCTTCTATACCTATTCATGTACATTTAAGATAATTTAAGTATATAAACTTTTATGCCATTTATTGATTTATAACTAGTAGAAATAAACTTTTTAACACTCAAAAGCTATTTATACTAGAAGATCTAATAATAACGTATGAAAAGGCCTAAAAACATGGTCTAACCATAAGGAGTAAAAATATATAATATGAGTGAGGACAGTCAGAATTTTTATAATATACCCATACTTAAGCCAGAATTACGTAAACTATTGATATACTCTAAGATAACTACTCTGGTTATATTAGACATATACGGAGAAAACGGATATCCGCGTGCTTATCTAGTGAATGATCTTGGGTTGCCAGAAGGAGCATTGAATCCAAATATAAAGTATTTGAAAAAACATGATTATATAAAATCAGAAAAAGCAATTGTCGAAGGTAAAGAAAGTGAGGTTTACAAGATAACCGACAATGGTCATGAAGCGATAATGGAGATACTTGGCTGGATAGAAGAATTGAAAAAATATAAAGAAGGAGGGAAAAATGGAAATCAAGGAAGTGGAGGAGATAAGTAGATTAATAGCTTACGCAAAGAAATTAAACATCGATCTAAACATAAAGGGGAACTTTAACACCAGGTTTAATCTGCAAAAGCTTGCTTTTTTTCTAAGGATTTTAAACAATGAAGACATAAGTGATTTCGGCCTTTACAAACACGGGCCTTATTCTAGAGATGAAACAACACTTTATTATGGTTATGACAATGGAGAAATAACTCTGCAGAAATATGATTTGAAAGAAAATGATTTAGAGAAATTAAAGGAAATTTTCCAGAAAAAAAGTGAGAAAGTCATAGAGGGCATTGCAACTGCGCTTTACCTCATAAAAACAGGACTAACTTCATGGAGAGATATATACTCAAGTTTAAAGGAAGCCAAGCCGAATCTTTCTCTTGAAGAATCCGTGGACGCAGTAAACAACGCGAAAGAACTAATTTTGACGGAAAAAGACTACGAACAGATAAGAGAACGTATAAAAGAGGAGTTTGAGGACCTCGAAAACGCTCATTCTGAGGATACTTTTGACACGCTATGAAAGAAGGGGAGGTCTATTTCGCAGAAATCAAGGATCCAAAGGGAAATGAAATACAGAAAGATAGGCCGGTCATAATAATAAGAAATTTTACTGGATATAACCTTGTTTTTGTGGTTCCTGTAAGCACCGGGGAAAATAGGTTTTTAGAGCCTTTCAATGTGCCTATACCAAAGACTCCTGACAATGGTCTAGATGAGGACTCAGTAGCAATTACTTACCAATCGACTTCTATCAGTAAAAAGAGACTGATAAAAAAGTTGGGAGAGGTAGATAAAGAATCATTTGAGCTTGTAAAGGAAAACTTAAAAAATTTACTCAAACTCTAAACTTATCCCGATTACGTTCGCAATAATAGCGATAGGAACGCTGACTTACAGGGTTTTCAGCAGCTAAATCTTCTGTCCCAAAAACCTTAAAATAAGGCGTCTAAATCGCTGTTTATGACGAAATACAAAATAAACTGTCCCACAAAGTGCGCAAAGCTTAAATACTCTCAAAATATTGGCATAACTATGAAAGCAAACTTTAAAGGTTTGATGAAAAGGGGACAGCTGGCGCCGGGATCGTTAATTCAGATGATATTATCTTTCGTAATAGGGGCAATAATCATGTTAATCCTTTTCTATATAACCAGCGGCATAGCCGTACAGGTCGATATTGCGAGCGGAAATAACTCGAATGTAACATATGCAGCAAATCAAGGAACAAGTGCATTAAGTACTCTTAAACTTGGGTTTATTGGACCGATACTATTTGTCATATCATTTGTTTTTATTATTCTGTGGACTTCTCTGCACAGAAACTACGGCGAAGCGAGTGGTAAGGTCTGAAATGTTTTATTGAAAATATTATATCCTGCTAAAAGCAGAAGGCACATATAAAGTCTAAGTCGATGAAGTTTTTGTAAACAACAGATACCACAACTCTACTTAAGCAAAGTTAGAATATTCGATTGAACTATGATAAAAAGTAGTTACAACCCTCTTAAAGTAATAAGAAGCAGGATGGAGTAAACTTTAAAATAGGTCTCTTTTATATAACAATGCCGTTCGGTATCCCAACCTTTACTCTGTCCACCCATATTCTATTCTTTTATTCTTTATTTTCTAAACGCTTTGTCCAAATCTTTTTTTAAGTTTGTTTTTGCTTCCATCTTGTCTATTAAATTATTTAATTCGTCCTGTTCCTTTTTGTTTTTGGTTAATTCCAAGGCTTTCTTGTGGTCTTCTCTAGCTAATCCGAACCGATCATTATTAGCATCTTTTTCAGCTTGCTTAATCCAAAGTTCCTTAACAAGGTACAAGTTTCCTCTATCTATAAATATACTTATTGCTCTTCTATAATCTTCTAACCTAATCTCATTCAAACCTGCATCATTATCCCACGTTGAGTTAGTTAGCGTTTCTGCGTATTTTAAAAAATCGCTATCTTTATAAGGAATAGCAAATTTAATCCTTTTCTTTAACTCTTCATTTCTACGTTTTAAAGACTCCTTTTTAATCTCTTCAAGTTTCTTTAATTCTTCGTCCCGTCGTTTTAAAGACTCTTTTTTAATCGCTTTAAGCTTCTTTTTTACCCGTTTACTACCCTCCTTATCCTTAGCCATTGTATAGTGCCCCAAAGCCTTAAGATAATCTCCGTTCTTTTCTTCGTTTTCGGCTGCAGAAACTAACAATTTTCTACTATTTTCGCTTTGTTCTACTTTTACAAAAGTATCTTTTGGTTCGAAATTCTGTTGTTTATGTTTTTTGAAGAGATTAAAAAATCCCATATAATGTAATTGCATTTTCTTCTTTTATCTTTTTCTTCCGGAAGCAAGAATGTTTATATTTTGAATTCATCTATGTATCTTTGAATTAAAAGCTCCGCAGTGTTGCTTATATTTACATCTGACCCAGAATGCCAATATCTTATCTGCTTGACTTCATGTCTATCGGGCTTGGCTTTTCCAGTAACCTCTAAGAGAAATACCTTATGCAAATTCCTTATCTTTCTATCAGGAGAGTCATTATAACTGAATAGATATTTTGACCTTACAGCCTTCAACCCAGTCTCCTCTCTTACCTCTCTAATCACTGCTTTTTCTCTGCTTTCACCTTTTTTTGCGCCTCCACCGGGAAGCATAAAAATTCCTTTTCTGCCTGCAACGACTAGTATACCTCTAGGTGTGTCTATTATGGCCGTACCTCGCCTTCTTACTATCTGTTTTGGAGGTATTTCTTTTATAAGCTTAGTACTATCCAATACTTTAGCAACGTACTCATAATGATGAGTTATATTCAAGGTCATACCGAATCTTGGATGTACTCTAGATGTTCCTTTGTATTTCTTGTAGAATTTTATATTTGTAACCTCAGTTGAAAATAATCTACTTATGTGCTTTCCTTTAATTAAACCAAGTGTACAAACGCCGTTACTTACTCTAAAAGTACCGGGATATGGCTTTTCATCTATTACAACATAAACCTTGGTCATGTTCTGTCGTCTTGTGCCTTCTGGTACTGGATCTAGACCTTGTGCAACAGGATGCCATATCAAGTTCTTTCTTCTATGCCACAACCGGTACCTATAAGTCTTTCCTTCACGTGGTTTCCAATTTAATCTAAAAATATCTAAAATCCCCATAATAATCATTAGTTCTGCAATACGACAACATTTATACCATTTTTTGATATAGTCATATTAGTTTTATGATTTTTCTATCTAAATATCTTAAAAATTAGCCTATAGTGGTTAAAGCTTTTACATCGCAATTGCTGATAAGATAACAAATCTGCACACGAAGCTTACTCCTCCAAAGAATGGGCCTATCTGGGAATGGTTAGTAAGGCTGGTAGTTGTACATGCCATCTTAGACACAAATACTATTTACAACGATTGTCTAGGTTTGGATCCTCTTGCCTCCCGTTCCTAAGGGCAGGAAGATGCCAATTCTACGATAAACCAGCTTTGATTCTCGACTTGGACTGTACATCCGTATTGTGCTAAAAACTGTGGGATATTTATATTGGGCCCAGGGATTTCCGTCACCGGACATGAGTCGCCATCCGGTCCGCTTACTTCATAATTTGGTCCGTGAGCTATGTAAAACCCATAATTGTCATAAGTAGAATTTATTAAACCTTGCCAGTGTATAGGCGCATATTCTTGGATATAATCTAGATAATCCGCAGGCGTGTAGCCGGACGGAAAGAAGTATTCTTCTTCAAACGCCACGTTATAGACATTTCCAAAATAGCTTTTAAGGTCTTGATCGTACCCATAATGGCTTATCTCATAGTTTTTAACCATTGTGTTGAATCGTACCTTGGCAAAAGAACTGAGAGACGGGCAATACTCAAGGACTTGTGCGCTATAGATAGACCTGTACGAATTGAGGCCAGAAAAGAACTCGTTTGCCCAAGTGGCATTTATTTGTGGGCCAGAGATGCTACTGGAAATTGAGCTTAAAGTGCTACTTATTGTGCTGTTTATGCCAGAAAATGAGGTATTGAATGAGCTGATAGTACTTTGGTTTGTTACGGCGCTTGCAATAACAAGCAAAAAAAGAATTATAAAAACGGTTCTAAATACATATGAGAGATATGCTTCGACTTTATTGAAATGTCTGTGTCTTATTACGTTTCCTGCCAGCGTGGATAAATAAAGGATTCCTAAGAACGACGCAAAAACCTCTAAAAATGAGGTTGTGGAATTAATAGTAGGTATCATGACTATTCCCAAGAAAATCGAACTAAGAAAAGCGCCTATGAAGTCTGCCCACTTATCTCTCAGGTTAATTATTAGGGATATGAACAAGATAACTAATAAATCAATAACAAAACCATAATCTCCCAACAAAAATGATGAATTGGAATAGTTGCTTACTAAAACAAAATTAAATGCCAGCATTATCGTTAATACTGTCGCTATTATTATCATTCTTCTGAGCCCTCTTTTGTAGAATAGAAATTTATAAGCCCATTCTAAAAAAGAGTATCTACCATGTGGCTTATTAGCTATTTCATTTGAGCGATTGTGGTGGCTTTGGCTATAGTAATTACTATACTCACCATTAGTGTAATTATTTGCTGTATGGCTCTCATAATAATAAGTTTTATTTGATTTTAACTTATCCAAAGCAGTTAAAAATTTTTTGTTTGAGTCTTCATTCTTTTTATCAAATTCTTTATTCCAAAAGTCAGTATATACACCGCAGGCATGCCCGTCTGTTCTTTTATGGTCTTTAATGTATTCTTTATACTTTTCAGGCTCAGCTACCTTGATTATATTTTCAATATAATTTACTGAGCCTACTAATTTTGGAGAAACATGGTCTTTGCAGAAATATTGTTGACAGTACTTACATTTTATATCAGCTGGCTTTTTACAACCATATTCAGGACATTTGTGATGTATAGAAGAATGTCCTTGTTTTTCAATTTCTTTGTGTTTTGGCATATAATATACTACTATATTTGCTATTCTTTTATCTTTTCTTCTTCCTGCTCTTTGTATTTATGAGATACGCTACTAAAATCGACGCGACGCTTACGATAAATTCTAAGAGAATTAAAGAAGGTAGTATAGTAGATGGCGCTGCCCCTTTAAGATATGCTATAGAGCCAGTTACCCAGGCAATTGCCAATCCTACGGCAACTCCAATAAAATAAATGCTTTTCCTATCAGTTTTATCAAGCCAGTCCAAAAAAGCCATATTATTGTTACTTATTACTAATATTGTAAACTTTTAAGCGTTATGAATTGAGGTTACTCTGATTTATAATAGAATATATGGTTTAATTTCGCTTATCCTTTGTTTCTTGAAGCGAGAAACCTTATAAGCTGTGTTTGTATCTAATACTAGACAGAGAGGAACTAAGTTTTCTATGAGAATTTAAAACCCCTTCTGATATTAGGAGGTAGAAAATGGACAGATTTGAGCGAAAAATGTACAAAGCTACCTGCGCTGAATGCGGCAAGGAGACGGAAGTTCCGTTCCAACCGACAGAAGGCAGGCCAGTTTACTGTAGAGATTGCTTCATGAAAAGAAAAGGAATGCAGTAATCATAAGACAGGATAGGCAATAATAAAATATTTTTAATTTCTATTTTTTTCGTTATCAGTCTATTCCTTCTTATCATATTCAAGCGTGTTTAACCCGCAATGAAAGGAATCCTTAGAAGGAAAGCGGTCTAAGCGAAACGTATTATACGATAAAACTATGAAAATAAAATGCAGTAGATGCGGAATTATTATAAAAGTCAAGGGCACTAAAAGACCATTGGCTGATGTTAGCGTGGCTTATTTAGAAGGTAAACCGTATTGCCAGGCTTGTTTTGAGATCCTGGTTTGGGAACAGAAACGGGCCAAAAGGGAAAACGAAGTAGCGCTCGCCAGAAAGATATCCGAAAAAGAGTCTACTAAGGTGTGAAACCCGACGTTTAGAACGCACCATTACAACACGTTTAGTAGTCTTTTCTTCTTTTATCCTTTGCTTGTGATATATAGCATTACTAATCCATTTACTTTAAAGCCTGTCCAGAACGCCATTATTGATATCGTTGGCTATATTCTCAAAATTACGATTACACACGTTTAACCGATCTTTCTCATTGTACTCTGTAGATGTCCTGCTTTATCCCTCTAACATTAGTGCCCTATTCCAACCACCAGACAGGCTTCCACGAGGTTCTTTAGAGATGCTGATAGGCACAGTGTAAGAATATTCTTTGAATTTTCCGTTTGTTTTGGCATATACTTATGAAACTTACGCTAGCAGTATTTGAGACTCGATAGTTGTAATCAATTACAGGATGGAATTGAATTAATTAGTTGTATCTGTCCATAATTAGTTATACCATCGATTTCTACCATATTCTTTGTACTGCAGTAGTTTAGATATATCTCACCGTTATAGGAACCTGCATTAATATCACCCTTTGGGATAAGATTATTAAGAGTTATTGAGGTTTCATTTGTAAGGTTTGTTATGTCTTTACTTGATTCATTTGTATATAAAATGTGTACAGAGAGGTTGGAAATCTTAAAATTATTATAAGGAGCAGTGAACACAATGTAAGATGTATCGGGATTGTTGCTATAAATGCGACTGTTCAATAGATTTGGATTGGCAAAGAACTCGGCGGACAAGTTATAACCTTCATAATTTACGTACAGGGAGTTATTGCCTTTGTTAAGCTTGGTTTTTAGCAATAGAAGGCTGTAATATTGGGTGTATGGCTCCTTCTTGCCATTTATGTATACCGATGTTGAGCTGTTGGGTTCTGGAGATACTCCATCAAGATCTACTAGAAGAGTGTCATTGTAATACGCTGCAGCCAGTATTACCGGTTTAACTGTTATTCCTAATGTGTTCTCCGCGTAAAGGTCAAAGCCATCCTGCATGAACGAAAATGCATAAAGCAACGAATTGATTGTCGCATTATCGGATTTATTGGAAAGCCTGGCTGGAAAATTAGTCGACAAAAAGCCCCCTGCTATCCAATCTGAAATAGCAGAACGGATTCCCGATGTGTTTGTGTATACGCCCTTTACATACTTATAAGAAGTTAGGTCTTGTCCAATCGTTGGTAGACTTGAGTAAATTGCTAAACTTTTGTTGAAATCATAATCTATTTTACTCTGAGGGATAGGACTTGAATTCTCAAATAAAAATTTATAGGCCTCCCCAACAGTAAATACTACCATCCCAATAAGGGAATCATTAACCAAAGGGGCCGTTAAGCTCGAATAGTTGCTGCCATTGTCAGTTAACCCCATGAAAAGCGACACCCAAGTCGTCCCATTTCTATCAGCACGGCAGTCTGGACACACAATTGAAAGTAATTTTGCATGTTCTGTGGTCTCTCCCGAGTTGCCATTTATATATCCGTTTTCATAAGGGTGTGACATTGAAATTAGCTGAACCAAGGGAGTATATATAATCGGCTTTTGACTGGGCTTAGAAACGTGGCTTGTAAGAATATTCGTTGTCGTGGTTTTGAAACCACCAATATTGAAGGAGTAAGAGACGTAGCCTACTACAATAATTACCAGAACGATTACGACGGCAATTGCTAGTTTATGAGATTTTGAACTGGGTTTACTGCTTCCTATAGTTATAACGTTAATCTGTTGATTGTTATTAACCTGCGGATCATCATCCATATGATTTCAAAGATTATTAAATATTTAAGTTTTTAAGGTCTGAAAAAAATAGTTTCTATTCCTAAATTTAATGGTATATAGTACTAAATTGCAGTCTAGTTGAAGTCGGATGCGGATAAGCTTTCCACAAATTTCTTAAAAGAGGAGTTTATCTGCGAGATATAATTATTTCCTCCAGCAAGAACTGAAATTTCATATGCCGTTGAATTTGATATGCCTACAGTAGCCAACTTATAATTAGGTATATTTACTTGCAATTTATTTGAAAATGTTATAAAATTGAAAAAAGTAGACATATTCGAAATACTATAATTGGTACTTCCTCTAACCGCCACAACATAGCTGGAGGAGGAATTGCATATTTCCTTTGGAAAGCTCAACATCAATGTTTTACCTGGTTTAGCCGGGCCCGAAGATGAGAAAACAGATCCATTACCATAGGCATTCGAGTCATTAAATACTTCGGCTCCCGTTACACTTACGGTTTGATTCATGTTATTGTATAGAGTTATTTTAAAACCAGATAGACCGCAACTATACGAAGAAACGTTAAGTGCCCCTTCCGAATATGCAGAAGAGGAATTTGATGGGGGAGTTATATTATCTATAGCCAAGACTGCGGGAATCCCATCGAATGAGAAATTGTATTCTTTTGATCCAGTTGGAACCGATTCATAAAAATCATTAAGGGTCTCATTTGTCTTATATTCTGAGAAAAGCATAAGCATACCTGAATAATTTATGGGATATGTCCCGTTTTCAAATGGTGTTATTATATTGCCTTCCCCAAAGACCGAATAATGCAGAAAGCCACTACTATTTAAATTGTTTGCATATATTGCAGTGGTCGTTAGGTTTAATTCGTGTAACGACGGGAAATAAGAAGATACCTTAGATATTAAAGCAGCATTTGCAGAAGATATATTAAGGTTAGATGAGGTATTAGATGAGCTGCTATTTATCGATGTTGTTGACGTTTTATGATTAAGACCTAAGGTATTTCTTACGAATGCTCTCACTCCAAGTATATTGAAATGATACATTATGTAAGCAATAATTAAAAGTATAATTATTACAATTACGGCTATTACAATATACTTATTTATACCTTTTCCCTTATTGCTATTCTGTGCTGCATATTGTTTTTCTTCCGTTGGTATAGTATTATCTTCATTTATATCCGGCTTTTTATCTCCGCCGTTGATAGAATTGACATTTGATTCTCTTGGATTGTCGATGTTTTTATCATCCATTACTATTAAATATTTTATCCATATTTAAAGTTTAATTATCCTCAATTAATTGCAAAAAAAATCCATTTTCAGGCGTTATTATAGATATATTAAATACAATAGGTAAATTAGTAATCTCTATAATTTCCGTTGTTTTTTAAATAATTTATCTCCTCATCCTTTTTGTTTAGTATGCGGGCCCTTTCCCAAAGTCCTGCAATTATTAGCATGTTTGCGACGAAGAAGGCATCTGCCAAACCCACAAGGAAAGCCGTATATACATGAGGAGTTATAAGCCCTTCCTTCGCGAGTGGAAGTATCCCTGCCGCGTTAAGTCCCATCCATAGAGGATATATTGCTTCGCTCCTTCTATGATATAACTTTTTGCCTCTTAGATATTTTATTTCATTCTTGTCGAGATACTTGAGAAGATGCATTTTAGTAAAACTATCCTTTGAATTGAACCATACGGAATTATAGAGGTTATAACCATCATTTCTTAATTCTTTTTCAAATGCCTTTAGTGCCGAGTAGACCGCTCCACTGTAGTATATACTTTTATCTATCCCTTTGACGGTATATTTTTTTATGTAATCTTTCGCCATGCTGTAATACACATTAAATACATATTTAAACTGATTAGGATCTTTTACAGCTGCTTTCTCAAACCGTTGGAATTTCTCTTCTCCAACATTATCTTTGAACTCTGAAAGTATGGAGTGAAGACTTATTTTGTTATTCTTCTTGTTCTTACCTTCATCAATCGACACATCGAGTAAACTTATAAGATTGTTCTTATCTTCTTCACCCATTTAATTTATTGGATTTATCACTATTTATACATGCTTTTTAAGTATTTTCGCACACCTTACAAGTTTTTCATAAGCGTTTTTATCATTGAAAAATTATCGAATAATATTTTTTGAGACTCTATTAAAAGAAATAAACTACGAGATTTTAATGAACTAATGTTTAGCTACTAGGTTATGGAGATATAACCCTCAAAATTATTAATAAGTTGTATCGGCCCATACTTAGTTAAACCATCGACTTTTATCATGTTACTTGTATTGAAGTAGTTTAACTGTATTTCACCGCTAGAAATATGGGTTGTAATATTATCATTGATAGTGATTGATGTTTCATTTGCTAGGTTTGTTATGTCTTTGCTTGACCCATTTATATATAAAACCTGCACAGATATGTTCGAAATTTTAAGGTTGTGATAAGGAATACTGAATCCTATATAAGAAGTGTTGGTATAGTTGCCGTCAATAAGATTGCTATAAATGTTACTTT
>DARG01000036.1:8597-59345 GCA_002503215.1 Candidatus Parvarchaeota archaeon UBA446 | reverse complement strand
GATAATCTAATGCTGCCTGTGAAGTTCTCTTTTTAGCTTCGTATTTTTTATATACCGAAACATGTTTTTTATGAGAGGATTTCATCGCTTTTACCTGTCAGCACTCTTTATTATAGTATTTTTATAATTTTCGAGTATATATAAGTTATAAAGGATAAATAGTTAACTTTTATTAATTTTATATGGATATGGATATAAAGGATATAAAATCCGACAAGTTTAATGGAAAAAATGTAACAATTAATGGATTTGTAAATAGCATAAGAAAAGGAAAAAACAATACTTTTCTAATGTTGAGGGACCCGTCTGGATTAATACAATGCGTGAGCCATTCTTTTGAGAAAGACTTTGAAACTGTCAATAATATAACAAGAGAATCTGCAATAGAAGTCAGCGGTGTGGTAAAAAAAGACGAAAGGGCAGAAGGGGGATATGAGTTACAGATAAGTGAATTAAAGGTTTACTCCATAGCTGAGCCGTACCCATTGAAAAAAGGACACAAAAAAGTATTCCTTTTTGATAATCGCCACTTATGGATAAGAAGCCCAAAGACAACAGCGATAATGAAAATAAGATCCACTGTTTTTTCGTCGATACATGAATTTTTTTCTTCTATGAACTTCTATGAAATACAATCTCCTTCCTTTGTTGGAGGAAGCGTAGAAGGAGGCGCAACCCTCTTTGAAACACAATATTTTAATAGAAAAGCATACCTGACACAGAGTTGGCAGTTATACGCAGAGGCAATGGTTGATTCTTTATGGAAAATTTATACTGTAGCGCCGTCATTTAGAGCTGAAAAGAGTAGAACATGGAGGCACCTCACAGAGTTCTGGCATGCTGAAGCAGAGGTAGCGTTTAAGACAAATGATGATGTAATGGATCTTGAGGAAAAACTCATAAAATTCGTAATAAAAAATGTATTATCAAAAAATGAAGATGATCTTAAAGTAATAAACAGAGATACTAAAATATTAGAAAATACAGTAAGCAAACCTTTTCTCAGGATGAAATATGAGGAAGTTATAGACCTAGCAAACAGAAATGGACTAAAGCTTGAGTATGGTGCGGATTTAGGCGCAGATGAAGAACGTGTAATAACTTCTAAACTTGATGTACCTATTTTCTCAATCGATTACCCTATAGAATTAAAGCCATTTTATCACAAGCCAAACCCAAAAGATCCTAAACATGTACTATGCAATGACCTATTAGCTCCAGAAGGGTACGGGGAGATAATTGGAGGTGGCCAGAGAGTTGATGATAAAGAAACTTTACTTAAGAGATTAAAGGAAGAAAAACTAAACGAAAAGGATTATGAATGGTATATTGATCTCAGAAGGTATGGTGCCATACCTCACTCCGGTTTTGGCTTGGGTGTCGACAGACTGGTTATGTGGATATGCAAATTACCTCATATAATGTATGGAGTACCATTTCCTAGAACTCCAAGAAGACTTAATCCATAGACATTTAAATAAAAAGCTTTTAAAAAGATTGTGGAAAGCAACAAACCCAAGGCTACAAAAGAAAAGACGGAGATTACAAAAATATTAAAATCTTTCTGGGTGGCTTTGATATCTGGTATTTTGGCTATAATATCCGGTATACTTGTCATAATAGGCAATATATCTATACTCACTTTCAATTCTCAGAGCGTATTAAATGCATTAAATAGCACAAGTGCGCTAAATTCTAGCACGGAAGCGTATATAGGCCTTGCATTCAATGGGATATCGAGTGTTAAAAACGGAGTGATAGTACTTGCACCTCTTCTAATAATAGCAGGAGTGTTCATGATAATAGCCGCTTTCTATATGAAATCTAAAATTCCTCAAAACCGCAGATTTGGTCTATTCCTTACATTCTTATTCAGCATATTCGCTTTATTGGGTCTTTTGATATATGTACCCTTCAATTCTCTAGCTGTGCTAATACTGATTTATCTACCTCTTACTTCGATTGGGCTAGCGGCCTATATAATAATGGTAATATACATCATACTAGGTCTTTTAGCAGGAGCCATTGAACTGCTCGGTGATAAAAGATATTTATCTTAAAAATGTCTGGAATGTAAATTATGAACAACGCAAAAATAATGACTAAAAAAGTAGTTACTGTAGATGTAGATATGCCTATAGAGAAGGCCCTCGAAATTATGGAATCAAAAAAAATTAAAGAACTACCTGTGGTCAAAAACAAGAAATACGTCGGCATGGTTCCTTATTATTATATACTTACCAAAGAAATAAACAGCAAATCAAAAGTTAATGAATTTATGCAGAAGACACCTGGAGTAATGCCAAGGGATGATATAAGTAAGACCATAGATATAATGCAGGATTCTGGGATAGGTGCTCTTCCGGTATTGGATGAAGATCAAAAAGTAGTTGGGATAGTATCCGATTTTGATATATTGAAAGTCCTAATAAATGACAGAGTTTTTGATTCATTTAAAGTTGATGATATTGCTATAAAAAAATTCCCTATACTTAGAACAGACGACACATTGGGAAGAGCACAAAAACTAGCTTCTATAAATAAAATAGACAATTTGCCTATAGTCGACAACTTCGGTAAACTGATTGCACAAATCCCTATCTCTAGGATTATTAGTTATACTTTCCAAGAAAAAATAAAAAACAAGAAAGGTAAGAAAGACAAATACAAGGAAGAGAAACCTGCTTCTGAAAAAAACGTCATGGAACTTGCTAAAATGGAAATACCGAAATTAAGTCTAACCCTAAACCTTCGTAGGGCGATAGAATTTATGTTAAGTTATAAGATAAAAAGTGGTATAGTAGTAGACAGTAATAATAAACCAGTAGGTATATTAAGTAGACTAAAGATACTTGACCTGCTTAGCGGCAAAAATTTAACGGAAGTAATAGATTTAGCGGTATCTGGAGAATATGACTGGGAGTTTATTGTACTTGTAAGGAATGAGATAACAAAAAGAGAAAATTTCCTAATTAAGTCTGCAAAAATAACATCGATAAAAATAAATGTGAAGAAGATAAAGAAGGCCGGTGACATTTACCAGATAAACATGCTAGCTATCGGCAAAAAAAGAATAAATATAAAAGCAGATGGCGTGACAAAGGAACTTGTATTTGAAGATGTTATAGATAAGCTTGACAATGCTCTTGAACATTTAAAAGAATAAAAATTGTACTCCGCTTAGTTAGATATAATATTTTTAGTAAGGCTATATAGAAGTTAATTTTTATTTAATAACTAAAATTAAACTTATATTTGTTCTTTAAAAACTAATATTTTAGAAAGCTAATAGAGAGGTCTGCTTTTCTACCTTCTCTCCAAATATACTGCTAAGTTCTATGTTTATAAGATTAAGTTCGTCATTTAGATAAGAAGATATATTATATTTTTTAGCTATATCTAAAGATAAAGAAAGATATTTTTTGATATTACCTTCGCTTGATGTAAGTACTAAATTTCCGCCGCATTTTGTACATTTCCCAATAAGAGGTGCTCTTCTATACCTTTGGTTGCATTTTACACAGCGGAATTCCTGTGTACCAAATCTACGTAAATTACCTTTTATATCCTTTATAAAATGTCTGTCTATTATTATTCTAGCTACATCTGAAACGTCTACAGCTCTTATTTTTTCCTGCAATAACATCTGCTGAGATACCTTTTCAAGCATTGTTCCCAAAGTTTTATATGACGAAACATTTACTCCTAGATTTATATCCTCGGTGTCGTGAGTAAAGAAGATTGTCTTGTCCGGATCCTTAAGTATATCTTTAACCTGCATTATCTTTACATCGGAAGGTTTTGCGTAGTTTAATGTAGCTTCATAAAATTCAAGAGGATATTTATCTACTATATCAAGATTATAAGCCTCGGAGTCTATGCTCTCTAGGTCCAATTTTGAAGATATAACCAGCGGAGAATCCATATATCTTGCTCCTCTAGAATCTGGTAGTAACCCTCTATCAAAATTTAGTAACATATCGGTCAATAACATTACTGCTGCTTCATCTCCGTCACAATTTCTTCTCATAGCTGCATGGAAAAATGGATGAGTGAATAGCCCCTGTGTTTTTGAAAAACCTATTATTCTTCCAACTGTTCCTGCAGAAGTATGTGGTGCTAAGCCTACAACAAGTTTACCAATTAAATCAGATGAAGAATTTACATTCATTACTTTTTCAGCGGAATAGTATTTTACAAGCATATCATCTATGAAATTGGACACTCTGAAGAATACTTCGGCAGCATTTTCATTCTTATTTCCAAAAGTGGGAAGTATAACATCTTGCTGCATAAGTTGGATTATTTGTTCTGGGTCTTTTATTTCTCTTCCATATATATCATGCGTGTACCCCAACTCAATTAATTTTTCTACACTAGTACCTATTTCTTTGGGTTTGAAATGAGTTATAGGAACTTCTATACCGTCAAACCTAACTGTACCATCCTTATTTACATTTAATCCATATATGGAACGCAGTATCCCTTTTTCAAGTGGTTCTATATCGCCATTTGAATTAAATACTCCCTTTACTCCTTTTATTGTCTGGGGTTTTTCAACTATTCCAAGTCTCTTAAAGGCCCTATCAAGGTAAGGCCCAAGATTTACTGTCTGTTTTACTTTCTGAACGGTTGCCTTTCCGTGGTGCATAACTTCATCTGTTCTCTTACCGCATACTCTGCAGTATCTAAGCCTATTTGTAACAGAACCGCATATATCACATGTACTGAATATTGTGTCTATACCACACTTATCGCAGTGAAACAAACCGTATTCTGCCGTAATATTGCTCTTCTGAGCTGCGACCATTATATTTCTGGAAACCCCTCCTCCATCGCTTATAGGAAATATAACATTTGGATTTGTATCCATCTCCCTCATCTTTGCTTTTTCCGGTCTACCTAACCTTCCTCCTATAAAAGTGGCTGCTGTATCTTTTATGTCTATGCCACACAATTCCTTTAAAAGTTCCAGATTTGAAAATCCCTGGCCTATTTTTAGCAGTGCTTTATCAAAACTTATTTTACCGTATCCTAAAGTAAAAAGAAAAGCATCGGCTTTCTCTATTACTATAGAATTTCCCTTAAGATAATGTTCTACACCCAAAATTTCTATCGTTCTCTTTATTTTATCATCTAGCGGAAGATACAGTATCTTCTGAGCATCTCCAGATATCTCTTTCTGATATTCTATCCTTGAATTAGTATAGACATATTCTATTAGTTTCTTTAAATCTTCATATTTTATCTGGGACCAAAAATACAGAAAGGTTGGATGTAAAGGTACAGAATATTTTTTAGAGAAAGCAACATGTTCTTCGAAATTCTTCAGTTTTTTTGAATCCTCTATTGCTACTTCTCCTTTACTTTCTACTATCCTCTCCCACCATTCAGATACAAAGGAGGATGGCATTAGGAGATGACCTTGCTCTGAGAAATCACCGTAATTGAATAATATGTCGCCAATGTAAAGAACTTCTGATATATCTTTAAGAAACTGCCTTGCATCTTTAACATTATTTATTTTTTTTACGGTTCCATCTTTTAATTTTACTGTCGGACCATCTATAGTAGAACAGGGCGTTACTGCACACGCTTTACCTGGCAGTTCTACTCTTAGCTGTGAGCCTGTAGCTATAAAATCTAAAAGCACAACGTTTGTAGCTGGGTTTATCGATGCTGCAGCTAGTCCTGAAGTCCTACTTCTGCCGTACCTTAAACGAAATCCTCCGCTTGTCAAAGGATAAGAAAATACGGGCCTTCCTGCTGCTAACTCTTCCAGATAACGATAATTTGGAAGGACTTTCTGCTTGCTTTCTTCCTTTGACTCCCCATCTTTTTCAGCATGAGAAATTTCTTTTAGTTTAAGATATTCTGGAAGAAAATTGAAATCATCTTCTATTTTATAGTTCTTTGCGAAGCCTTTCAAAAGTTTGTTTACTTTATTGGATTTTTGAGCAAACCCTTCACATAGTACGAGACATACTCCGCCTCTTATTCTATTTGTTTTTATTCTGGGTTGGTTTTTGTATGCAGATACCTCTCTATCACTTGTAGGATCTCCTTCGATTTCTACGGGTATATTTTTAAGAAGAAAATCTAGCTCGTTTATACTCGGTAAGTACTGCAGCCTTGCTTCATAATCGTTGTAATCTGTTACTTCAACCTTTAACCTACTTATCTCTCCAGGTGTAGCGTCATACTTCCCATACTCGAAATGCGCTCTCAATGCGTCGGCGATTACCACTACTGATGCAGCTGCTGTTCCTCCAGCCCCTCTTATTGGCCCACCAAAATGACATGCAAAATACTCTTTTCCGTCTTGTCTTTTCTTAAATTCTAATCCGACGAAACCTTCTAAAGGAGCAGATACAATCCCAGAAGTTATATAGGCAAGACCAACACGTATACCAAATTCTATGGCATCATGAACGTTTTCAAATTTTACAAATTTTGAATCTGCTGTTGCTATGGCACTGTCTATAGCCACCCTCCAGTCATTAGGTGCATATTTTGCTTCTGCTTCTCTTACAAAACTGGCAAGTCCGCTATTTAATAGTTTAGGATTAAGAACGGACAATAGACCTTCTATCCTATCTCCCACATCCGATGCTAAAGGTATATTTACTGATTTTATCTTTCCAATTAGATCATACTGTCTTCTTACCTCTTCAGATAATTTATTGTGATAAGAATCCGTTTCCATGCTAAAGTCTTATACTCCTTATACAAATAAAACATTAACATCAAAAGGGCCGCAGCCGGGATTTGAACCCGGGTCAACGGGGCCACAACCCATTATTCTGCCTAGCTAAACTACCACGGCCATGAATTTAAATATGGTACTTATTTAATATTAATAGTATTAATCTACAGAGGTAGCATAAAAATGCAGCCTTTTTTATAAAATGGAAAAAAACGAAGTAGAAGAAATAATAAGAGGGAAACTCAAAGAAAACCCTGATGAACTTATCCCTGTAAAATCCCTTAAAAAAATGGGATTAAAAAGAAATACGTGCAGCGTATGTGGCAAGAACTTTTGGAGCTTTACACCTAAAGACAAATGTGGGGATGTAGACTGCATCGGAGATTACACTTTCTTCAAAGAAAGAATATCCGAATTATCTGCAAGCTACGTCGATATATGGAAGCTTTTTTCTCAGTTTTTTTCAAAGAAGAAGCATACTGAAATAAAAAGATATCCAGTCGTTGCAAGATGGAGAGATGATATATATTTTGTGGAAGCCGCTATAGACGACTTTGCACCCTATGTTATAAAGGGCACAGCAGAGCCTCCGGCAAATCCGTTAGTAGTTCCTCAGATATGTTTTAGATTTAACGATATAAATAATGTCGGACTTACTGGCAGACACCTTACAAGTTTTGTAATGGCTGAAGAAGCCGCATTCAACACAAAAGAAAAGAAAACCTACTTTGATGAAGAGGCGATAATTTATATAACAGAATGGCTTTTAAAAGGATTAAAAATAAAAAAAGAGGAACTTACATTTATAGAAGATGCATGGGCCGGAGCAGGATATGCCGGAAGTTGCCTAGAGTACTTTGCGGGAGGACTTGAACTTGGAAATCAGGTTTACATGCGTTATATAATAGGAAGCGATAAACTTGAAGACTTACCTACTAAAACTATAGATATGGGTGCCGGACTGGAAAGATGGTCATGGGTATCTAGTAGTACTCCTACAATATATGAAGCCACTTTCCCAAAGGTAATAAATTTCATAAAAAATAAAGCAAACGTTAACTATAGCGATAAAGACATAAAAGAAGTATATCAATACCTTGGAAAATTTGACTTCGAAAAAACCGAATTTAATGAAGCGCTTGAAATAATAGCAAATAAAACTAAATTTAATACTGCTGAAATAAAAAAGATGGTTAGTGATATGCGCGCAGTATATTCTATTGCAGACCATACAAGAACCTTACTTATAGCCATACATGATGGTTCGCTTCCAAGCAATGTCGGAGGTGGTTATAACCTTAGAAATATACTAAGAAGATCGCTTAACTTCATAGATTCTAAGAACTGGAAAATAGACATAAATGACGTTATAAATGAACATAAAAAAGAACTTAAAACACTATATCCTGAGTTAATGCAGACGGAATGCACAGAAGTAATAAACAAAGAGATTGAAAGATACAAAGAATCTAAAAGTAGGAACGCAAAAATAATCTCAGAATATGTTAAAAAAGGCAAGATAGACAACAATGAAATGTTGAAACTTTATGAATCCGAAGGCGTAACTATAGATGATTTAAAAGATGCCGCGGAGAGAGCCGGGAAAAATATAATTATACCAGAGAATTTCTATAGCAACATAAACAGAACAAAAACCTCAGAGATTAAAAAACAAGATACTGACTTGATCAAAGGAATAAAAAAGACCGAAAAATTATTTTATGACGAAGAACTTACAGAAAGCCGAGCAAAAATAATAAAGATTATAAAACCAAATATGGTTATTCTGGATAAAACCATATTCTATCCAGAGATGGGTGGGCAGAAAGCAGATAATGGATTTATAGAAAAAAACAGAGTGACCGATGTTAAAGTACTAGAAGATGTGATAATACATTATTTAGATAATATAGACGGAATTAAAGAAGGACAGAACGTAGATATAAAAGTGGACAGTGAAAGAAGGGAACTATTAAGAAGACACCACACTGCTACTCACATAATAAATCAGGCCAGCCGCAGAATACTAGGTCAATTCGTATACCAAAATGGTGCTGAGAAAGACGTTGATAAAGCACATCTAGATATAACATATTTTGACAGACTTACAGATGAACAGATAAATTCAATAGAAAGATTAGCTAATGAAATAGTAGCCAATGATCTTAAGATATCTGCGGTTATGATGCCAAGAAGCGAAGCTGAAAAAAAGTATGGGATGTCAATATACCAGGGAGGGGCCGTACCTAATGCTGAACTTAGAATAGTTAGGATAAGTGACTATGACGTAGAAGCATGCGGAGGACTGCATTGCAATACTACTGGAAAAGTTGGTCTTATAAAGATAATAAAGACTGAGAGGATACAAGACGGAGTAGTAAGAATAGTATTCAAAGCGTATAAACCTGCAATAGAATATGTTGAAGAAATGTACAGCACTATAAAGAATCTTACAGACAAATGGAGTGTAAAACAAGAGGATTTGATTAAAACCGCTTACAGATTCTTCGAAGAGTCAAAGCAGTATAAAGAAAGCTATGATACTTCGGAAATAGATATGATAAGGATTAGCCTTGGACTTATAGATACGAAGGAAGAAAACGGTGTAAAAATCATAAAAACTAAACTTGACAACGTGGGAAAGATATTGGCAATTGTAAAGGAATACAAAGGAGAGGTTGCAGTTATAGGGGATAAAAATGGTATTGGATTACCTAATAATGAAAAGATAAAGGATATTTTGAAGAAAAATTATAAAGAAGTCATAGATAAAAAGAGCTATCTTCTAGGACACAACTGAAATAGGAAATCATTTATCCTGCACATCCGATATATAATCGGAAAATTCTCTAGAAAGATAATTTAGAAGATACACTTCTGATAAAATTAATTTTATATTATCGTCACTAACATTTGTTAGTTCGCTTGAATTAATCTTGGTTAAAGAATTAGCAGAGTCGTAAACAGCTAACAATTTCTTTTCATTTATATTTTGGTCACTAAAAAAGAACTTTACCTTGTCGTTATATAACGACATGTATATTCTTTCGCTTATTTTATCGTATATTTTAATATCAGAAAAATCTTCCATGCTACTGACTATATTATATAAAAAGGGATACTTTGTACCGGATTCGCTTAAGTTATCTGAAGAAAGTATAAGATCATTTTTACTAAATTTATACTCTCCATCACTATAAAGATTATCGCCTACTCTATATTTTTTAATTATTATGTGAGGTAATTTTACTTCCGATAACAACTTTTCTATTCTTGATCTTGCTTCGTCGATTTTCTCAAGCTCGGACATAATAATATATATAAACAAGAAATTATTAAAAGGTTTATGTCAGAATTTTATAATGCTTCAGAATCAGAAAAAAAGATTAATGAAGATTGGAAAAAGAAAAAACTGTGGGAAAAGGCTCTTAAAAAGAATAAGGGGAAAGAAAAATTCTATTTTCTTGATGGTCCGCCATTCGTCACTAATGAAGTGCACCAAGGAACGATGTACACAATATTCATAAAAGATTCTGTTGTGAGATATAAACTGCTTAAAGGTTTCGATGTCAGAGCGCAGCCAGGTTGGGATACGCAGGGCTTGCCTATAGAAGTAGTGGTAGAAAAAAAGCTAGGGATAAAGAACAAAAAGGAAATAAAAGAATTTGGAGAAGAAAAATTTGTAGAAGAATGCAAAAACTTGGTAGAAAGCTACATTAAACTAAACACAGATATAATTTTAGATTACGGAGTGCTATGGTTCTACAATGAACCGTATAGAACCTATAAAGATGAATACATAGAATCTGTTTGGTATGCGATAAAGAAGGCATATGACAAGGGGCTTATATATTCTGGATTAAAAGCCACTTGGTTTTGCGTAAGATGCGGAACGCCTATGTCAAACTATGAAATAAGAGACAAATATTATGATAAAGAAGACACCTCGACTTATGTTTTATTTAAACTTCAGGATGGCAGATATCTTCTTATATGGACTACTACCCCCTGGACCCTTCCTTCGAATGCTGCTGTAGCAATTAACAGCGGATTTAAGTATATAGAAGTAGAAACTGAAGGAAAAAGGATAATTTTGGCAAAAGACCGAGAGCAGGTCCTAAAAGAATTAGGTAAAGATTACAAAGTAATAAATGAATATGAAGGCAAGGATTTGCTTGGCCTAAAGTATACGCATCCTTTTGCGGATATCCCTCAAATAAAAGAAAACGCTGATAAGATAGGATTAGTTATAGATGGCAAAGAATTATCCTCAGAAGAAGGTACTCCTTTCGTTGAATCTACTGAAGGTACTGGATTAGTGCATTCTGCTCCTGGACACGGGGAATCTGACTACAAAATAGGAATGGCAAACCATTTACCAATACTTTCACCGGTAGATGAAAATGGAAAATTCACAAAGGAAGCGGGATGGTTAGAAGGAGAAGACGTTTTAAAAGTCAATGATAAAATTATAGAATACTTAGAAAAAAATGGTATGCTTTTTGCCACACAAAAAATAATACACAAATATCCTCATTGCTGGCGCTGCAAAACACCTTTGGTAACAATTTCAAGCAGACAATGGTTCCTAAGCATAGCCAACATAAAAAACGAATTGATTAAACTATCGAAAGAAATAAAATGGGTCCCTCCAATATCAGAAGAGATGTTTGAGTCTTGGCTTGCAAATGCACAGGACTGGGTTATATCCAGACAAAGATATTGGAACACGCCTATGCCGATATGGAAGTGTGAAAATTGTGATAATACCTGTGTGATAGGCAGTAAGAGCGAACTTCTCTCAAAGGCGGGTATAAAGGTTATTAAGGATCTCCATAAAAGCAGTCTTGACGGTATAAAAATAAAATGTGAAAAATGTGAAGGAGAGATGAAGAGAGTACCTGATGTTATGGATGTATGGATAGATTCCGGTTCTGCATCTTTTGCGGATTTAAATTACCCTGCTAAAAAGGAAGAATTTCAAAGATATTTCCCTGCTGATTTCATATCTGAAGGCAATGATCAGATAAGAGGATGGTTTTATTCACTTCTTGTTATGGGATATATAGCCACGGATTCACTCCCATATAAAAATGTCGCAATGCACAGATTTATTGTAGGAGAAGATGGAAATAAACTATCTAAGAGTGAAGGCAACTATAAGCCCATATCTGAACTTATAAAGGAGGGATATAGCAGAGATGCCCTTAGGATAACTCTTCTCAAACATAATATAGATGACGTGGCGGTTTTCACTCTTAACGAACTTAAGGATGATACAAAAACCATAAATCTATTCTATAATCTGGAAAAATTATACTCCTCTGCTAAAGAAATTTTGAAAGAAGATAAGACACAAGAATTAAAACTTAAGTCCGAAGATGTCTGGATAATATCAAAATGGAACAGCGTAAAGAGGGACGTAAATGATTACATGGACAAATTCAGAACAGACTTTGCACTTAACAGAATAACGGATTTTCTTGTAAATGACTTAAGCAGAATGTATCTTAAATTGGCGAAAGGAAGAATGTTTGATGACAATGATTACACTGCTTTCAAAACTTTTGAATATGTATTAAAAGAACTTTCTATAGCTTCTTCGATTTTTATGCCGTTTATATCCGAAAAAGTATTTAAAAGCATAGAAAAAAGAGGAAGTACCATTAGCAGTGTATTCCCTGTTGCAAATCAAAACTCTATAGATGAAGATATAGAGATTAGAATGCAGAGGACAATGGATATACTACAAGGTATATTATCTTCAAGAGAAAAACTAAAACTTAATTTGAGACGGCCATTAAAAAGTGTATCTATACCAAGCGTGTATTCCTCGCAAATAATCGAAGATATAATACTTAGACTCGGCAACATACTGCATATAAATTATGAACTTACTCCTGATGAATTTGATCCTACAATAGATTTTACAAAGCTAAAACAAAGGATGCAGCAAAATGATATGACTGTAGCCACATCTAAATTCCTTGAACTTACAAAAGAAACAGTTATAAGAAACCTTAAAGGAAACCTAAAGTTAAGTTCTGACGGAAAAGACTATACGATATCACCAACGGAAATTGATCTAAAGCCAAAATCAAAAGACATTGTTCAGTTTAACACCGATAAAGATATTATACTAATAGATTCAATGGCTAACGATGAAGTAAACGTTTTGTGGATAAAAAGAGAGATAATAAGAGCTGTACAGAGCATAAGAAAAGAACTTGGATTAAACAGAATTGATAACATTAAATTAAATTTAATGATAAATAATGAGCCTAATAATGAGATTAAAAACGCCATAATAAAGGAAGTTTTGGCAAAAACGGGCAGTACGGAAGAAAAAAGCGATAAATTATTAAAAGTACAAGATTTAAATATAGGAAACAATAATATCGTTATTGAGGTATACAAATAATGGCTAATACTAAAATATATAAAGTAGAAAACGTCGTGGCAAGCATATCCTTAAGGGTTCAAATTCCTCTTAACAAATTAAAGAAATTACCAAATACTAAATATAATCCGGAACAGTTTCCTGGATTAGTATTTAGATTTCCGGATATACATGTTACTTTTCTTGTATTCGGCAGTGGAAAACTTGTATGCACTGGCGGGAGATCAAAAGAAGATATAAAACTGGCAATGACAAAACTGCTTAAAGAACTTAAAAAGATCAATATAACCGTAAAAAGTGAATGGAAAATAGAGATACAGAACATAGTAGCCAGTGGTAATTTAAACAAAAGCCTTGATCTTAATAAAATAGCATATAACATAGATGAAACCGAATACAACCCGGAGCAGTTTCCTGGACTAGTGTACAAAATCGTCAACTCAAAAATAACGTTTCTTTTGTTTGGAACTGGTAAAATAGTCTGTACTGGCGCAAAAAACGTTGAAGAAATAGACGAAGCAATAAAAGTTCTAATAAAAGCGATAAAAAAAGCGGGTAATTAAGATAGTTATGAAAAACAAAAATTTACTTGATTATATAACGGTATTTTTTGGATTGCTAGGATTGGGAGCAATGCTTTACCTTCTACTTTCATTCACTTTTAGTTTAATATCAAAAAACAGCTGCGACATAATAAGTAAAGTCATTAATTGTTCTAAGGTGGTTACAAGCAGTTACTCTACATTATTCGGGATAGACTGGTATTATTATGGCATTGGATTTTTTGTCCTTATAATTGCACTGGCAGTTTTAAGACTCATAACTAAAAAAGAAAAGACCAAAAAGATATCTGCGATTTCAATCTTTGGATTAAGTATATTTGGAGCGGGTGTGGCCTGCTACCTTATATACGTAGAAATCTTCCTTGTACACCACATATGCATACTATGTACTACAGGACATATAGCTATTTTCGGTGTACTTATAACTTCTATACTTAGATTTACAAAGTTTAAAAATACCGTATAATTCTAGCATACCTTACGGTATAAGAATAAAATTTAAACTAAATTACGGTTTAAATGTGACTGTGTGATTTACAAA
Source organism: Candidatus Parvarchaeota archaeon UBA446 (assembly GCA_002503215.1). Taxonomy (GTDB): domain Archaea; phylum Nanobdellota; class Nanobdellia; order Parvarchaeales; family Parvarchaeaceae; genus Parvarchaeum; species Parvarchaeum acidophilus. Next base: position 45,135 of record DARG01000036.1, on the reverse strand, counting down.
GTTTTGGCTGATTAGTAATCGTACGCTGAAAATCTCGGCTTTCGCCTTGACTCTTACACGCCGATTCTATCAACGGGGTCTTCTTCCCCAGCCTCAACGATGCCTATTTTTACGGAGGGTTTCGAGCTTAGATGCCTTCAGCTCTTATCCCATAGCGTGTGGCTACGCGGCGTACCCTGTCGGATAACCGCTAACTAGTGACGCCGAATCGCTGTTCCTTTCGTACTAGTCGAATCTTCCATTCAGGCATCGACCACCCCCACTAGTTAACTACCGGCCTGCCTCGCGGCGGCCTAAACTCAGCTCACGGTCCCCTTTAACCAGTGAACACCTGTACCCTTGGCTGCTTGTGCACAACCAGGATGGGGAGAGCCAAAGACTGTGGAGCAAGCTGCGAAGTCAATATGAACTATCATCCGCAACAACTCTCTTACGCCCAGGGTAGCTTTTCTGTCATACGAAGGAGTCAAAAAAACACGCATTCGTGTTCGCTATGCCCGGCTTTCGCCTCTGTGCACTTTGCTATGTAGTGCGCAGTCAAGCCATCTTTTGCCATTGCACTTAACAGTGGATTTCTATACCACTTAAGATGACCTTTGGGCTCCCATGTTATCTTTTCGTGGGATTGCCACCCCAGCAAAACTGCCCATCACCTGCTGTTCCCGAAGGTAAGTGGTATAAATCAATAAGGGTAGTGTTACACTTTCGGCTATCTCGCTGCCGGAACAGCGAGCATAACGCCTGCTACCTACTCTATGCCTATCGACTTAGTACCACAACAAGAGACTGCAGTAAAGTTCCTGGGGTCTTTTTGACCCAGTGGAGGACTCTGGCCTTTGCACCAGAACGGTGGTTTCGCGGGTTTCAAGGTAGGGACAGCGGGAATCTCATTACATCGTTCACAAGCCAACAATCAATTGGCAATGGATTATGCTTGCTTAAGAAGGTCACAGTTACCTCCGCCGCTAATAGGTCCTTATACCCGTTGAAACAGATTTTCGGATACCTATGCTGGGCAGATGTCGCCGGCTGTACAAAAGATTGCTCTCTAGCAGCCAGCTATGCTTTTAGTAAACAGTTAGACTCCCTTCGTCACTGCGCCCTGATTTAGCTTTTAAGACCAAATCAGGGATCCCTTATTGCGAACTTACGGGACTAACTTGCCGATTTCCCTTACCCTGTTTAAATCCCTCGCCTTAGCCTTCTCAGCCAGTGCACCTGTGTCGGTCTTCGGTACGGTCGCTGCGGTTCATAACGCTTACATTTTCATGGGCACCGGGAATCAATGGATGTATTGCTACATTATAAGAGCTTCTGCATCTTCTCGACATTACGTCTCTCGAATGCATCACTCCCATATATGATCTGACTGGACCACTCCACTTATCTCAATGCGTAATAAACGATAAAACCGCTGTGGTTACGTAATATTAAACGTATTCCCATTTGCCTTGCACCTTTCGACGCAAGACTTAGGACCGACTAACCCTTGTTAGATAAGCTTAAAACAAGGAACCCTTGCACATACGGCGGATGGGATTCTCACCCATTTATTTGCTACTCCTGGCAGGATTCTCAATACCTTGCAGATCCATCTTCCCTCACGGAAAGACTTCTAGTCCGCAGGTACGCCCATCTACCATTTTTGACTGTTAAATCAAAATCATGAGTTTCGGCAGCTTACTTAGCCCCGTCCATTTTCGAGTTACCATACCTAGGTTGGTAAGTTGTAACACACTTTTTAAAGGATGGCCGCTTCTGAGCCCACCTCCCAACTGTTTTAGGAATGATTTCTCTTCTTTGCACTTAGTAAACATTTAAGGGCCTTAACTCATGGCTAGGTTGTTTCCTTCTCGGTGTAAAACTTTACGCCATACACCCAACTTATGTCTATTTTTAAAGGAATTCTGAGTTTGACAATGTTGTGGGGCCTTTCGACCCCTACCAACATAATCAGTGTCTTTACCTCTTTTAAAATTCGGACATAAGCTATCCTATGGGATATTTCGATGGGAACCAGCTATCGCCGCGCACGATTGGTTTTTCGCCCCTATACCCAGGTCAACTGACGATGTAGTTACCGACCAGGTCGGCCCTCCATAGAGAGTAATCCCTACTTCGGCCTGCCCAGGTATAGATCGCGCGGCTTCGGGTCTTACAAACATGACTTACGGCAGTTTCCTACCGGTGTCAGAGACACTCGCTTTCGCTCCGGCTTCCTTTCGTTAGCCTTGCCATGCTCATAAACTCCCTGCCCCTTTATGCTAAAAGGATGTTGCAACACTTGAGCCTGTTTATTTATTCACAGGTTCACAACGCGCCGCAACAACTATAACTATTAGATTTCAGGTTCTTTTCGCCCTCTCGTCGAGAGTGCTTTTCAACTTTCGCTCACGCTACTCTTCGCTATCGGTTTCAGGTAGTATTTAGGGTTAGATGTTTTTGACACCTATATTCACAGAAGAGTATTGACCTCTGCTACTCTGTATGATGACAATGCATTAAAAAACTACGAGGCTGTCACTCTTTATCGCGCGGCATTCCAACCGACTTTGTCTTCTTCAGCATTGCCATTAATCACACCACATTTCCGTATTGCTACGGATTCGGTTCGCCCTCTTCCCTTTTCGTTCGCCATTACTGGGGGAATCTCTATTGATTTCTTTTCCTGCAGGTACTAAAATGTTTTAATTCCCTGCGTTCCCTTTCTTTCCATAAAGAAAAGAATCTATGCTTACGCATAGGCATCACGCATTCAGAAACGATGCGATCAACGGTCGTCTGCGCCTACCGCATCATTATCGCAACTTGCTGCGTCCTTCTTCGGCTCCTGAACCAAGTCATCCATCTAATAGCTTGGATTAGCAAATCACACAGTCACATTGCTGTATTAACAGCTCGACACTTCCTTCCTTATTATCAAATAAAGAAGTGCATATTATTGTTTAACCGATAAATATCTAATACGCTGAAAAGCTTTATAAAGTTTTCTTTATTGCAGATTATAATAAAGACATTGATAATAACAATAAAAATCAGGAAAAAGATGAATATAAAGGCAAGGAAAGAACTTCTGATGAATTTACAGGAGCTTTATTTAATGCGCTTGATATTTTTATTTTTACCAATGTATTAAGTTTGTGCACGGTTAAGTTCATATAAAGAGGTATCCCATAAGTTGTCGAGAAACATGCATAATAAATATTTTTATTGTATATTACTTTATAAAGATTACAAGCTGTTCCATTGTATTCTTTGGTGCTTACTTTAAGTACACTTGAAGCAGACATGTTTGGATCGCTTATCGGTAGCATAAAAATTTTTTTTATAAATAGAGTATAATAAGCTTCTTTAAGTAATTCTGTTTTTGATTTGCTAATGTTATAAACATTAAAAGAGCAGGTATACTTATAGAATCCTGTTTCATTTGGAAATACAGTTATATTAGAAGGATTAAAGGCAACAGGATTGTTATCGCAGTTGATTGTTCCTGTGCTATTATATATTATTAGCTCCGATACAGGAATAGTAATGGTTACGTTCCTTCTGAGAGTACTGTTATAATATTTTACTGTAGAATGACTTAGAAGATAAAAATTTAAGTAATTCCCATATCTTGATACTGTCATCATCTGACTGGAATTAAATATTGAATTGTTACTAATATTTTGTGTATATGACATATTATACGTTATATTAAAAGGCAAACCATTAAGAAATGTTGATTCTGATAAATTTATCATGTTTGAAACGCTTTTCAAATTTGTATTTAATAATCCTTGATAATCAATAAAACCGAATATGATTACTGCTATTATTACAACTGCAAGTACGATGACCAAAGTTTTCCTTGCCTTTTTGGGAGTTTTTGTATAATTAGTTTCCATAGTATTATCTAATTTATAATAATTCCTGCATCGCCGCAACTACCCCCTCCTGCTCCAGAACCACCAGTTATATACAACGTCTGAGCTGGGATATAAAGATTAGTTATCTCTGCACTACCTCCACTTGTATCTAAGCACCTGTCATCACTATATCCACCTGCGTACTCAATTCCAGTGGATGTACCATATAAAGAAAAAGCAAAATATCCTGCATTACCGCCTGCATAATATATAGTAAGGTATCCGCCCGGCCAATTGCATTCTCCTGTTAAGTGAGTACTATCTGAAGATGTACTTAATTCATAACTGCTGCAAGAAGGGGCACTGCTGTCTGAATATGGAAATGACACGGAAAAGGTGGTTCTTGGATAATTGTAATAACTACCTGAAGACTCTATACCACCTGGATTTGAGTATGATGCTGATGAGATATCATCTGATTGGGATGTTCTAGTACGAAGCCAATATATAATAATAGGGGTTGATGGTTTACTCCCTCCATTATTTGAGGGTGAGATATCGAAATAATTGGGTGTTTCCGATGTTGCCGTTGTTGAAAATATATGTGTATAGTCTATAAGCATATTAAGAGAGGTTGAAGAAGACATATCCATAGAGTATATTTTATTATTATTTGTATCATCATAGCCAGTAGAATCTTCAAATTGAGTATTACCATTTCCAAGATATATTAAATTAGTTGTACTATCTCCCTCAGAAAATGAATAACCGGCAAAATTACCAGAAGTTCCTGTAGAAGTTCCAACATAGCTACCAGCATTTACACTATCGTACATATTACCGTAAAATTCCCAAATTGTCGTAGTGCTTGATAGTGATGAAGGTATTGGATTCATATAGATACCATACCATCCAGGGGTTGAAGAAGCAGGAGAAATTTCTATGTAATCAGAATCGTATGCTATCCCTGTTCCAGAGATAGAACTCCAATCACTTGGCAAACTGGATAGTCCTCCAAAGCGTTGGTAATAATTAAATACGTTAGCACCATCGTCGTATTCTGCATAAGTACTTGATAATTGAGGAGCTTCGCCTATATTTACGCCATTGAAAAGATTAGTTGAGGTGGAAGCAAACCCTGCATATATAGTTTCCGATCCGCCTCCAGATATACTTGCCAATTTCAGCCAGAATTTCCCCTGATATTGTCCATTACCGGTTGAAGCTTTACTTTCCAGCCAGCTGGGTATTATTGAACCATTATAATAAAAGAACTCTACATTTTGAAAATTATTTGCTATATCAGAAGAATATGTAGTGTTATCTATATTTACAGAGGTTTGGAATGGATTTGGAGTTGTGCTACCGGGATTATATACTGTTAGATTTAGATAGGTTATTACATTAGTAGGTACACAAATACCTGGTGAAAATACAATTCCAAGACTAGAACCTGCATTTAATGAACCTGATGAAGGATTTGGCGTGTAAGTAGCTGTACAACCGTTTGATGTAGCTTTTACAGCAGGGGCTGACCACGAATATTCACTTGAAGAAGTACTAAAACTTATAGAATTAGAAGTAGAACTATCTGTAGAGCCATCATATGTAACCGACCATGACGTTCCAGATGGCAGGGAACTTTCTGAAAAGGTTGTAATACAGGTCCATCCTGAAAATGTATATGATGTGCCTGCATTTACGCTAGCCGCTGGAACAGTACAATCTAATCCGGAAACAGATGCAGTGGCAGTGAAAGTACCTCCTCCAGTAGAAAGAGAAATAGAAGAACCTGTTGAAGCGCTTCCACTTGAACCATCATAACTTACGCTCCAAGTATACCCTGGAGGCAGACCTGTCTCACTAAATGTAGTTACGCATTTTTCAGTATAAGAATAGGTTATAGTAACAGGCTGACCTGCATTTGTAGTGCCAGAAGAAGGGGATGGTGCAAAAACCTCGCTGCAATCCAAACCATCCACGTTAGAAACATGAACATCATAAACAGTGTAACTTAAGCTAGTACCAGGACCTCCTGTAAATACATTTGTAGCTGATGTAGAGCTTTGATTGTCGCCGTTAAAATCTACATACCACTGTGTACCTGAAGGCAAACCTGTTTCTGTAAACGTAGTTGTACAGGTCCAAGAACTGAAATCATATGTCGTTCCCTGCTCCACGGATTCGGAGGGAGTCGTACAATCTAATCCGGAAACAGATGCAGTAGCAGTGTAAGTGTTTACAGACGCGCTGTTATGAGAAGTTGTAACCATTATATTCTTTGGAGTAATTGTAGAATTTTTAATGTTGTTATAAGTTACGCTCCATGTGTACCCTGAAGGTAAATTGCTTTCTTCAAACGTGTTTTTACATGTTGTAAGAGAAGAGAAAGCTATATTTTTAGTAGACCCTGCATTTGCGTAGCCTGATGATGGAGAAGGAGTGTAAGTTGTAGCACAATCTACAGTTGAAGATGAGTTCGGTGGTGAACTGACTGAATATGAGAAATTCCCAGGTGCTCCTGTATATACAATACTGTCTGGAGATGAATTACTCTTCGCTAAACTATTATAACTTACATCCCATGTGTGGCCTGAAGGCAAACCTGTTTCTGTAAACGTAGTTGTGCATAATCCTAAAAATCTAATATATTGATAATTACCAACGGATAAAGTCCCAGAAGATGGTGATGGAGAATAAACACAACCGCTTAAAATGACTTTACTGACTGAAAATGAGTATGTACCTGTTTTTTCATTTGTAAAAGCTATAACATTGGTTGTCGAAGAACTTTTTTCGCCCGCGTAAGTTACTTCCCAGTTTGTACCTGTTGGAAGCTCTTTCTCTATAAAAGTCGCTGCACATGAACTAACAAAAATAATATTCTGAACTTTACCAGATTCTAATGTACCAGAGGAAGGCAATGCTGTATATTTGCAGCCACTTGCAGATAAATTTCCGACAGTATAAGAATAAATTCCATAAGTAGTTGAAAAACTAATAGACGTTCCAGAAGAGGAATGGTTTATGCCTTTGTATACTGTCCACCAAAGTGTATTTGAGGGTAATCCTTCTTCAGAAAAGCTTGTTATAGTAGAAGGTAGCACTAAATATATATTTGTAGGAACAAAAGACATTGTACCGTTTGATGAAAGATTTATATTATTATTTATAGAAAATCCTAAACCCAAACTAACAGTGTCTCTTGTGTTAGCCAGATTTAATTTTGCATAGCACACTGAACTTTGTCCCGGGTCTAACGTTAAATATTCGCATATTATTTTTGATATCGAGGTACTATTATACTCTAAAATAAATTTATTTAAATTTGCATCTACCGATAACGAATTTGAAACCGAGAATTCTATATAAGTGTAATTAGCCAGAACACTGGTAATTTTAAGGCCAGTAAAACCACTTATTGTAGACGAAGGAGAAATAAAACTTAATGGAGAGAATATACCTAAAGAAAAGAGTATTACGATTACAGCTACTACCAGTATAATCATCCAACCATATGTTTCTAATGCCTCTACTACTTGTTGCCCTTGTTTATAACCAGACATATTATTACTAATATCAAGTTATAATAAATAACTTTTTTAGACTTTTTTATACAAAGATTTAAATATAGCAAGGTATATATATTACTATATTGTAGTGTATTTATGAGAAGAAAAGAATTTTCTATTATAGACAAAGAAAATGATGACCCTGATGAGGATTACGAGCTAGAGAAAGATGAAGATCTTCTTGAGATTTAAATATATAACGATGATATTATTTGTAGTAAAGGATTTCCAAATAACATAGTTATTACTACTGCAAAAAGTATACCTGGTATAAATGGTAAACCTATCTTTATAAGTACCTCCTTTACTTTGCTATTTTTTAATTTTTCTATATCTGCGGCTGTAAGGCCCGTATCTCTCTCCGGTACTATTTTTTTGCCTTTACTGTCCTTTGGAGACTCTGCTAACCAGTCACCTTCCGTAAGTTTATTTACATTTTGAACTATATACATAAGGTAGCTTGCAACCAGAAAAACAAATCTCATGGAAAAAAGCATAAAAGCCGCAATAGCTATAAAGAAATTCAAAGGCACAGGTATAAAGAAAAATGATAAAACCATCGTTAATAATGTTACTATAAAAAAAGGTATATCATATACTTTAAAATGATTCTTTAATTTTTTAATTTTTATAACTCCTACGGCTATTGTTCCTAATATTCCATAAATACCTCCAAACAGAAGTATGTTTATAAATAAAGCGATAAAAGACCTGTTAGAAAAAAGGTTTATTGATGTAAAAACTATACTGATACCAAATAGAATTTTTACATCTCCGCCTCCCCACTGCCCGGCTTTATACATAAAGTAAGAGAAGCCTGTAACTAACAATATAGATAAAGGCATATAAACGAGATTGGAAATTGTATTATTAGAAATTGAATAAGCCAATACAAGAAGCGAGCTTCCAGCTATAAGGACATAACTTATTGAGTCAGGCACTTCTCTCTTTTTGATATCGGTTATAGATGCCAGTATCAATACGCCTATCACAAATATAAATATAAGATAATTTATTGAATATACCATGTTATATTTAATTGGTACTGGATTGTATTATTTAAATGATTTGCCTTTAAGAGCAATAGATGTTATAAGCAGCTGCAGTGAAGTTTTTATTGAAAGGTATACTAACTTAAATGATATAACTTTTATAGAAAAACTTAAAAAAATTACCGGTAAAAATATAGAAGTTATAGGCCGGGAAGAAGTAGAAAGCAGTTTCATAACGGATAAAGCCGTCGATAAGGATATAGCACTTCTTATTCCGGGCGATCCTCTTGCAGCAACGACACACTTCTCTTTGGTAGAAGAATGTTATCAAAAAAACATTGCTGTAAAAATAATACACGCTTCGAGCATATTCTCTGCTGTTGGAGAAACCGGTCTTTCAATATATAAATTTGGAGGGACTACGAGCATACCAATCTACACGGAGAATTTTCACCCGGAAAGTTTCTTTGATACAATAGAAAAAAACATAAACTGCGATTACCACACGCTTGTATTGCTTGAAGTCAGAGACGAAAAAAACTTTGTAAAGCCTATAGAAGCTATGAAAATACTTAAAACAATAGAAGAAAAAAACAATAAAAATATAATTAAATGGGACAGTGTAATTGTACTGTCTCAATTAGGAAGCGATTCCCAAACAATAAAAATTATTAATGAAAAGGATATAAATAATATAAAACCGCCATGTGCTGTTATAATACCCGGTAAATTAAATCAAAATGAATTAGAAGCGATCGAATTCATTAGAAAATCTTCAGGAACTGCGTAAGGTTATAGGTATACTGTTGGATGTTATACAATAAGTATAACCAGCGCTGACATTTACTTCTATATTATTTGTGTAACCTGCTGGATTGGATACTGGATTTACTAGCAATGAAAACTGTACGGGTGCGAGAAGATTTCCATTCTGAAAAGTTAAAGGGTATTCTTGCTGAGTTATATTTATACTGTGATCAATCTTGTATGTATTTCCCAAAGAATCGGTAAAGTAACCTACATCATTTGCGATATTAATGGATAGCCAATTCAATTTAAGCGTTGACCCTTCAGAAGTAAGATCCGAACCCATAACATACTCTGTATCATTCTGCGATGAAGGTGCTGCGAAGATAGAATCATTGAAATCTTGCATATAAATATTTATAGGCAAACCAGAAGAGGCTAAAGATGCAGAAGTGGGTGCTGTTCCTATAAATTTGTAACTCTTGATTGTCAAAGGATAATTTGTATAAGAAACTGCATTAAAACAGGCAGTAAAGGTTATCGTGCAGGTAGTGGGACTGGAACCGGAGAATGACCAATCTATTGAAGAAGGAGAATCTGCTGGGATAACTACATGTTTGGAAGTTATCGGAAGAAATGAACAGCCATAAGGAGATAAAGAAACGTTTATTGGTTTATTGCCCGAATTTTTCATTGATGTAATTACACCTATGGCCTCATTCGTATATAACTGTGACAAATCATTAGGGGAGGATATGTTAAAAGATATTGGTAAATATGGATTTACTGTTACTTTTGAAACGGATGTTGAGGGAGTTATCTGGCTTAAGTAACCGCTTTTATAAAGAAAGAAAGCCACTGCTGCTATTACTAATATGACTATTACTATCATTACTCCACTTTGTCCTTTTTTATTCATAATCAAATACAGGATATATCAGCTGGTGAACCTGTAAACGAAAAATAATAACCATAGTTTATATTTATATTTATTATATTCTGTGAAGTATTATTGTCATTTGTAGCGGTTATTTCTATAGGCAATCCAGAAGGTATTAATGCAAGGTTCACATCATTCAGGGTTAAGGTCATATTATTTTTAGAAACTGAAAAAGGAAATGTCTGACCATCGTAATAAACTGATGCAGAGGCTATCCCAGATGAATTCGTTATTTTTAATGTTACACTATTTATATAGTCATTTGGAGAACCTGCAGATATGTTAGTGTAAGGCCCATATGTATAACCACTTTTCTTGCCAAATGAAGAAGCCATGACCAGATTAAGAGTTTGGGATAGCGGACCAGAGGGAATCTGGGTTTCTATTTCTATAGGCAGGGCCGAAACCGACATGAAACCCTGGTTAGCATTATTATATATTGTTTGAGGTATAAGTTTTTGTTTTGTGTCATAAGGATATGTAATGACTGAAGTCGTAAAGTTCTGCCAGAAATTTTTAACCTGTGAAGAAAATAAGTATGTTGATGACACACCCGAGCTTGATGATAAACAGGAAATAGTGTATTGAACTTTTGATACGTTAGACATGTTTGCCGGCATATCTAGAACCTTGCTAATTGGGGATAATGAAACGTAATTTGGAGAACCTACACTTACATTTAATAGCATGTTTACTGGCTGGTTAAATGGGTTAAAAAAGGTAAGATACATAGGTGCAGACCTACCTGAGTATATAGAAGTAGAATTAAAACTTGCTGATATGGTAAAAATCGAAGGCGTTGTGCTTTTTGAACCATTTATTTTAAATAACCCGCTGTTAACTCCATAGACTATTACTATAAGAATTATAATAACTATAACGACGCCGAAAATGGCCGTGCTACTTGCTCCTAATCTATTCATATTCCTAATATGTAAAAAGAAGTATTAAAGCTTTTATAGATTTTTTAATCAAACGGAATATGGAGAAATGTAAAGACCAATAGGCAGGTATCCTTCCTGCTCATAAGAGTATGATACTCTAAAATGTAAATTCGGTGTAAAGTCCGGAACGTTCGCGCTTGTTAACTTGCCAGCCTCTACTGAATTCAAAGCTATTGGTAACGTTATGGAAGCGCCGTTTGGACCTATGGATACTTCATCATAAAGCACCTCTGTACCGTTGCTGAAAGTTTTAGTTTTAAGACCCAGAGAACTTGCACCCGTAACAGTTAGAATGGAGCTGTTTAAGACTATTGACATATTTGCATTTCCTATTGGAGTACCTGAACCTATATTATTTAGGTTTATGGTAAGTTCAATATCCTGCCCGTACACTATTGGCTGTGAAGATGAAGTAGAAATCTGTATAGGCCCGGGAGTTACACCTGAAACCTGTGTTTGTGGTGGCGGATAACTTCCGCTGTTACTGGCAGCCTGCGAAACAAATTCTAACTGCTGAGAAGCGCTTCCAGAATATGAGAAATTTAAGTAATAACCAAGATTCTGTGAGTATTGTATATTACCGTAAGAACTGGTTGGTGGTGCAGACATTGTAAAAGCCTCCGATAACGTACCACCTGTGACAAGCGAAGGTATACTTACACACCTGCCACTAGTTATGGCATTCCCATTAGATACTGGAGAAGATTCCTGAGGGCTTGACAGTATTGTAAAAAGTCCAAGATTATCTAAACAGAAAAATATGTTTGAAGCCGCGCTGCCATAGTTATTTATCACAAGAAAAGTAAGGCCGAATGTAGATGAGGGAGAAACCTTAGAAGGCGGATTTATTGGAGAAACCGCCAACGCTACCTTATTACTGAGATGAGTGGCAGAAGGCACGGGTGAAAGACCCAAGTAATTCAGTAAAACCGGGCCATAAAGGAATAACGCTACGATTATAACTAGTAATAAAACCGCTCCTACTGCTGTTCCTTGTCCTTTGTTATTTTTCATATCAACTCGTACATGTCTGGTTGCTTATTACTACTGGCATATTGAAACTCTCGTTATAATTATAATTTACATAACCAATTATGGTCATAGTGTTAAAATGCATTCCATTTAAAGTATTCACAGCGTTTAAGCCAAGATAAAAACTGGATCCTGAATCCAGTGTGCTCTTACTGTTTATGTAACAATCCCAATATCCACTGCCCGGAAATGTAAAACCCTGTCTAGTTATGGACACTGCATTGCTGCATGACCAATAGCTGCTAGATGGGTTTGTTGGGTAAAACTGTTTGCTTATGTAAATTGACAGGTTATTTATCTCATAAGGAGAGTTTCCATTGTTTTTTATTGTAACCTCTAAAGGAAGAGAATCTATCTTCGTTAACACGGGCTGTTTAATTTCGGTGTATATCTCTATCTGAATCGGCCCGGAAGAATAAAAGTTAAAAGAGGGTTCTGAGGGAACGAATGCCTGACTGGAGGATATCAACTTGTTTTGAAATGAGTTTGACATAAACTCTACGGGCAGGATAACTGCGGCTGTGTAATTCTTTACAAGAAAAGACGCGAGAAAAGACATAGACAATGGAAACGTTAGTTTTTTAGTAGGACATGACAACGTAAAATCGGTCGTGTTCTCCTTGGTTTCCCCTGGTACTAGAATATTTAAAAGAGAAGCGTCGGCTATTTTTGGTGGAGAACTGCTGGTTTGAGCGGGATTCGTAAAAGCGGAAAGCATATCTTTACAGTAAGTTGCAGCGCCGGAAGAAACGGTACTGCCACATGAGATATTTACAATAAGATTGTTGGGAGTTCCTGGCCCAAGAGGAACGTTTCCGTTATTCGTCACAGAATAATATATCGAACCGGGCTGTGGATTCGAAGTAAGCGTTACAACCTGCCCTGATGGATAGTTCATGCTTAAGAATGACGAAAAAGTGGGAGTAGTATTAGTTGATGTTACTTGCGGCTGAGTTATCAAAAGATTTGGATTCTGTATTTCAGCTATAAAAGTTGATACTGATGAGAAACCAGAAGATATCAAACTACCTATTTTAGAGAATATTGAACCGTATGTCACTTCTGTATATACTATTCCTACGTTTGAAGGTGCCACAAAGACAAGATAAACACCGAGGATTACTAAAAGTATTATAAATGGAGCAATAATGAGAGAGTGTTTCTTTGCAGACCTTACTACGTTATCAGTATTAAATAATTTTCTATTTTTCTTCTTTTCCTGTTCTAGTTTTAAAAGCTCGGGAGAGTAACCATGCGCACTTTGTAAGTGTGCCCACAATGCCAGCTGGGAGGGGAACTTTTGGCCACAAACTTCGCATGTAAATTTTGATTTACCTTTTTCATTTCGGGTCTGCTTTCCATGTTGGGCCTGCATATGTTCAGACAATTCTGCTTTTGATGAAAACTCTTGTCCACAGATCTTACATTTAAATTTTTTATTACTAGGATCGTTATTAGCAGCTGTATTCACATCGGGTGTATCCATATAAGAATAACATATCTCTATTGATATTTAAATTTCAATTTACGACGGATTTTAAGGATATATATGAAGGTATGACTAAACCGTTAGAAGACAATTCTATTGTACCGCTATAATTACCGCTAGAAGCATTATTTCCAAGATAACTTGATGGTATGAGCAACACATTCTCTCCGCTTGAAAGACTACTGGAATTCATGGTTAGGTTCTTTCCGCTGGGCGTGAAATACAAATAAACGTTTCCGCTTTTTATTATGCTGTTGACATCTAATGTAAGTATATAATTACCCTTTACTGCGTTGACGGAATAATACAAAGTAGGTGAGTTCTCTGCTATGAAAGGTATATTGTAATTCATGGAAGCATCTGCTATCTCATAAGAAACATTCTTTGCTGGCTGGAAAACCACATTGAAAGACACTGGAAGTATAACGGAGTTTGATTCGTTTGAATTCCTTATCGCTTTTGATATTACTATCGAAGGTATGTTTATAATCTGTTCTGAGTCCTGGCCAGATGAAATATTAGAAACGATTTGATTGTTTATGGACACAGTCAGACTCCCGTATCCTATAGGGGTGTAATCAAGGGAATAGTCTCCTATACCGCTAAAAGTAAGTACTTTCACGGGCACGCTATACCCTCTGTTCTTTCCTGTTTCCTGTATTACTTTTATACTTGATAAAGTAAATGATTGCGTAAATGCAAATCCGTTTAGACTATCGGTTATAGACAATATATCCTTTGCTACAGAAGACCCGGGGATCTTTTCTATAATAGTCTCGTTTTTCGCAGGTATTGTGGAGAAAAAGCTGTTCCCATTCAATGAAAAGCTCATTTTAGGGCTGCCGGAAACGGACTTTACTGTTACTTCAATAAAATAAGTTGATTGCTGTGAGCCATTAAAATCTATATTATAGGAAGATGAACCTAAGATACTTGAGCCTATCGATACTGAGGTCTTATTAAAAACAGTGGTATTAAGAATGGGATAATCTACAGCGAAGGTTCCTATTGCATATGAAGTGTTGAAAGGCTTACTATTTCCGCCTAGATAGGTATTAAGCTGGGCATAATACTCGCCGGTAGGAATGGATGGCTTGGTAGTCGTAGTATTGTTAATTCCTAATAGTTTATATGCCACAGGAGGAGGGACAAGAAGAATATATATAACCACAGCCGCTATTAACATCAAAATCAAAATCACTACTGCAGGTATCCTTTCTCTCTCTATTGCCATAAAATCTTTACTACGTTATAATATATAAATATTTCTAATGCAATTTAACCTAATTTATGTGGCCGTAAAATACTCCTTGAGATCATCGCTTACTGAAAAGAAACCTGCCTTCAATCCAGCATCGACATAACTCCAGCTTATTACTACCGCTTCAAAAGCCCTTATATAATCTGTTTTTTCGAAAAAAAACTCACTGTCTTTAAAGTAATTAAACGCCATGTTGAAAAACTCATCGGCAAGATCATTTTCCTGGATTAAAGAGATGCTATTGAATACTTTCTTCATCATACCTATCTCTTTTTCCGCCCTTTCTTTTACTTCATTAATCATAAAATGAAAGCGAGCTATCTTCTCTTTTTATTCTTTGGAGTGAAGCGCTCATACGCTCCTCGGAAAAACCATGTTCTTTACACATAAATTCGACTAGTTTTTCTTTTTGCATAGAACCTAATTTCAAATCATTTTGTACTTCTACAGTATCTGGAGTTAGAAAGTACTGAAAAACCTCTTTTATATCATAATCAGACCTAAAGTCATAACTTTCCAGCAGTTTTTCGACTGAGTTTTCTTTTACAAGATTTAGAGCTTTTCTAGGGCCTATCCCGTCTACACCTTTATTATAATCCGTACCTGTAAACAGCGCTACGACGATCATCTTTTCCCGGTCTACCCCTAGTTTCTTTAAATTATAATCTGATTCTATTATTTCAGGATTTACCTGTACCGTTATGCCTTTTCTGCTAATCTTTCTTTTGTTGTTTATGTTCAGATTCCTTATCACGCGTTTAGCCCCGAATAATATAGTGTCATAATCCTGTGATGCAGCTGCATAAACTAAACCTTTGCCGCTCATCCACGCGGCTTGGGCCTCTCCTTCTGCAGGAGCCTGTACATACTTTACTCCCATATAATCAAGAAGCTCCTTCGATGAAGCCACTATATAATCGTCTATTCTTGAAAGTCTGCGCATATACATTGCTCTTTCTTCTTGTGTAACGGCGTTTTCTGCCTTTATCCTTGCTTCTTCCTTTATGCTTTCTCGTTCCTTCAACGTTTCCTTTTTGAAACGTGGTGCCTTGCCGTCAAATACGAAAACAGGGTTTATTCCGTTCTCCAGCATTGAAATACACCTATAGAATATCCCATTTAGATGCGTGGTTACTCTGCCTTTAGAATCCGTAAGATAAGAACCATCCGCAAGTCTTATAGTAGTAAGAAACTGAAATATCCAGTTAAATGCATCTATAGCTATAGTCTTTCCGGATAACTCTTGCATCTTTATGCTCCTTCCCTCAAAGATGCCATTAAACTTTACTCCCATAGTTAAATTAAGATCTGTGATTAAAGTGTAGTAACTGTAACTTTTCCGTCATCAAAAAGAAATGAATGTTCAAATTGTGCAACCATCCCATTATCTTTCTCTTTTAATACGTTGAATTCATTTAGAGCGCCGTTGGCGACTAAAGCCTTAAGCTCCATATCCGCCAATCTTCCGAATTTGTTCATTATCCATCTTTTTGCAAACGGTAATTCGTGGTACTCCTCTTCTATGAATTTCAATATTTCTCTTCCCAAAGAACTTCTTACATTCTTGGATTTAATTAAAGATAATATCTGGACCTCTGAACTGTCTATTACATAACCACCACCGGTTGTTGCGAAAGGCTCGACTGCCACTATACCTTCTTTTCTAAGGTAAGACTCGGAATAATTCCTAGCATTTGCTATGAACTCACCTTCATGTAGACTGTACTTCCCAACACCATGTCCACCTAAATTTACTATCGGCGAAAAACCTGCTTTCCTTATAGTATCTTCTATAACCGAACTTATCTCTATTATAGGCATGCCCGGTTTTATTATCCGCATTACAGAGTCTAACGCATCTTTTGCAGACTTCACTAATGGATTTTCGCCTACACCCACTACTGTAGTAGCTGCAGTATCGGATAAGTAACCATCCACGCTTGCTCCAACGTCTATCTTGATTATATCTCCTTCTTTTAATTCTGTTTTATCTTCAAATTTTGGAGTATAATGCGCAGCTATCTGGTTTATCGAAAGATTTGGTGGAAAAGATGGTTTTGCACCCATTTCCTGTGTTTTCTTTTCTATTGCTTCCGCTATATCTATAAGTTTTGTCCCTGGCTTGCACATTGAAATTCCTAATTCACGGACTTCTTTGCCTATTTTTCCAGCAAGAATCCATTTTTCTCGCTCTTCTTTTTCCATTCACTCTATAATATATTCTTTATCTATAAAACTTCTTACTTTGTCAAGAAAAGACTCGCTTAGACCCTTATTATCCAATACAACCATTACAAGCTTGTTTTTTTTCTCTCTTGCGATGGAGGAAGTGAAATGTATAAACCTAAGTATCTCATTTTCTGAATTATATATCATAAGAGATGTTATCGAGTCTATTACAACAAAAACCGTATTTTTGTGCTTTCTGAAAAGATCCTCAAGGTTTATGCTTATTTCTGTTAGATTCCCAGGTGATCTTATAAAAATGTTTTTATCATTATTTTGCACTGAATCGGTTATGCTTGCGGTCACTGTGTCTATTATAAGATAATCTTCAAGCTCCGCATCTTCAACCCTTTCGATTAGAACCTTTGCCGGAAGACTTGCCGTAACATAAATAAGTTTTAAACCGTTGTTTTTTATAACTGAAAAAAGTTGAGGCGAAAGTTTATCTAGTTTTTCTCTCTCTTTCACAAATAACATTCCTACGCCATCGTTGGTTAGTTTTTCTATAAAATCTGAGTTTATTGATTTGTCCATATAAAAAGTATTACTATACCTATTCTTATATATTTATATTAAGTTTATATGCTTTCATTAGAAAAAACCCGATAAAGAATTGTCTCTCCTGCCGACTATGTCTTCATCTGAATAACCCAAAACCTCAAATATGTGCAAAACCGAAGGTAGTACCTGTTTATTGATGTAATAATCTGGATCATACTTTATTCCATTTTTTCTAGCTATATCGTAAAGTACTGCTTTATCTGAGACACGGTCACTGTCTTTTCCTTTTGCGATTATATATTTTATAGTATCGCCGTTCGAGAATTTCATGCCGCTTTTTTCTACCGCAGATATATGCCTGCTTGTTTGTGTATATGATGAAGGATCTTTCCTGAGCCTTGTGAGTATCGCTAAGTCCTCCATATTTGCATTTCCTTCTTTTATCGTTTTTATTGTGTTCTTTACAAGCCCCATTGCGCCTTCTATATCGTTATCCACCAGTATTTTTTTTAGAACTTCTTTTTGAAGATTTTTTGCTATTATTGCCCAGTCTCTTCTAACAGACTGAAAACCTTTTATGAGCAGATTTCCGTTAAAATCGACCATCGCATACTTTTTCTTTGCGCCTATTCCTCCTTTGGCACTTACAAATATCGCCCTTAAATAAAAATCTTGAAGCTCGAGCTCCATCGGCTTTGGTAAACTTGAATTTATGTCTGATATAAATGAATTTACCTTGTCTTTTTCTACACCGAATTCAAAAAATGCAGAATCCGTATCCGCATATAAAACTTTAAAACCAACATTTTGAGCAGATGATATAACCTGCTGTACATATTGTCTTCCCAGGGCCGTAGTGGCACCTGCACAATCAAAACAATACCATCTTGAATTGTAGTATCCTAAATTCCCGTAAAAGCCGTTTGCTATTAACTTAAGCACCAAGACCCTTGCCTTTAGTCTGCTGTTATCCTTTTCGATCTTAAGCCTGTCCTTTGCATCAAACCTAAGGCGTATGACTTCATTCAATACCGCTGGTATAAGCCCGACTCTTTCCTTTTTGTCTAGGAACTCTGCTTTTCCTCCAACGTATTTTATAGTTGATGGACATATATTGTGTGAAACTATTATACTCGGATAAAGACTTCTAAAATCAACAACGGCGATATTTTCATACAACCCTGGAGTCGGCTGAAAAACGAATGCACCGGTATTTACTTTATGCATTCTGTCATTAATCTGAAAGTCAGAAGGTTTGTTTGGTATCAATTCGTTTATAGCCAAAGCTTTCTTCATTACCAGATTTTCGACGACTGCACCCGTAGTCATTCTTGAAATATCGGATAATGTCTGGCCTACTAGTTTATTTAATTCGGCAAGAAGAGGTAGAACCGCATAGAATATATCCAAAGTTATTTTCGAATCTTGCACGCAGTAACTGCATAAAGTTGAAGCGAGTTCACGGTTATTAAAGACTTCAGTTATCTTATCCCAATCGAATTCTCCTTTTTTATCTCCTATTAACTCAGATGCTACGGCTCTTAAAGTAAGTGTCTCTGTTTTAAGATTATATATAGAGTATATGTTGCGTATGAAATTTAATATATCAATATGCGCTATTCCGTTTATCTCTGCTACTTTTCTCTTTTCGCCTTTTATCTTAAGTTCGAAACCGTTTAACCTAAAATCTACGCCGAGGATCCTTGATCTTTCATGTATGTAAGGCATATCAAAAGAATCAGAATTATATCCTATAATTACATTGAATTTATTTGAAGATAGATACTCAGAAAGTTTTAAAAGCAAGTCCTTTTCGTCTTTTGCTTTTATAATATTTTCTCCTTCTGCATCTAGCCAGGTTATGCACTTGCTCTCTTTACTGCTGACAATTGATACAGCTAGTATCGGATCTACCTTCGCGTTTGGAAAGGCTCTCTTTGTATAAGTCTCTATATCAAGTGCCGCCGCCCTTATAGGAAATTCACCGACGCCTTTACTGGATATTTTCTTTATGTAATCCCCGTTTCTTTCTATTTCAAGGATAGAATGACTGCCAATATCTTTGTCTAAAAGATATCTTTTGTAAAACGGAATATCTGCTTCATATGTACTCAAACCCGTCTGCTTTATTTTAGGTATGTCTTCCGGTAGCTTAGTGTAAACTTTAATAACTTCGGATTTTTTACCCAAGTTATACTTTTCTACTTTTTCAAAATGGTCTACAAAAGAAAGACCTCCTATTGTTTTACTAAAACTATCGATATCCGTATCTACATAACAGTAAGGCTTAAAAGTATTATCATAGAATATTCTCAGTTCAGAATCGATATTGACACAGAATAATCTTATAACAGGAGAACCATCTATAACGGTATAATCGGCATCAACTAAAAAATATTCCTCAGCCATTGTTAATTATATCACTAGGAATAAAAAAGCTTGTCTACTTTGTTGTTACCGACTTAGCAAGATTTCTTGGATGATCTGGATCTATATGCTTTGATACAGAAACATAATAAGCCAGCAATTGTGATATTATTACTTGTGGAACGAAGCTGAATATACCTGCTGACTGAGACCTTATAAAAGAATCGAAAATATCTAATCTTTCGTTGGCTATCCCTATTATCTTCCCATTTCTTGCCTTTATTTCTTTCAGGTTATTTATTTCTAATTCTTTAAATCTATCTGACACGTTTGCTATTGAATAAGTTCCTTTTGATATAAGAGCTAAGGGCCCATGCTTGAAAGTAGCGGAATCTATAGCCTCTGCGTGTATATATGAGATTTCTTTCATCTTCAAAGAAGCTTCTAGTGCCGATATATAATCATTGCCCCTGCCCAAGAAAAACAGGTTAGTTTCTTTCTTTATTTCTGATGCGGTTTTCTTTATAGCGTCATAAACCGAGGGTACGAATAAATTGTAAAGGTTTATATCCAATAATTTCAGATCATTTACCGCCTCTGTTTCCTGATTTATAGAAAACATAGATATCAAAGTTGCAAGTATAGCAGATATAATGAAAGTCTTTGTTGCTGCTACTCCTTTTTCATGCCCTGCATTCATATTTATGAAATAATCCACAGAGTTCGATAGCGTAGATCCCTCTGTATTTATTATCCCTATCTTTTTGTTGTTTTTTATGAGAGGCAGGGCTTCGATTATATCCATTGTCTCTCCGCTCTGGGATATTAACATTATTACATCTTCATCTGTTATCAATTTTGAATAATTATACAAATCCTGCGGCTGTAATGCTGTCGCATCTCTGCCGAAGTCTCTAAGTATATTAGCAGCCATCAATCCTGCATGAAATGAACTTCCAGAACCAATGATGTATATTTTTTTTGCAAGTGACATTATAGAAGCAGGTTCTCTTAAATAAGAAATATCGGAATTTGCAAGCTTTGTTATAAGTTCATGCTGTTCCAGTATTTCTTTTATCATAAAATGTTTGTTCTTGCCCTTTTCAACGTCTTTTGGTGAAAAATTAACTATGTTTACTTTATGTGAACTGCTGTTAGACTTTAGAACCTTAAAACCAGTGGTATTTATTGAAACGACGTCACCGTCAAAAAGATAAACTACTTTGTTTGTGTAGTTTAGAAATGAAGGAACATCGCTTGAAACAAACACACCTTTGTCCCTTATGCCCAATACTAATGGTGAACCGTTCTTTACTGCCACTAGACTATCACTATCTGAATTCATTGCTACAAACGAAGAAAAACCTTTTATTTTGTTGGATACGGAAACTACAGAATCCTCAAAACTCTTTCCATTAGCCATCTCTTCCTCTATCATGTGAGGTAAAACTTCCGTATCAGTATCTGATATAAATGAATGGTTTTGCATGTCTTTTTTAAGATCGGAGAAATTCTCTATTATGCCGTTATGCACTACGGCTATTTTTCCGGAACAATCCGCCAGAGGATGAGCATTTTCCTTGGTAACACCGCCGTTTGTAGCCCATCTTGTATGTGCCATGCTCATGCTGGATAAACGCTTGTCTATACTCTGCCCGGCTATGACTTTATTAATCCTTCCTATGTCTTTTAAGATCTCTATCTTATTTCCAGTCTTTATAGCACAGCCAAAGCTGTCATAACCCCTATATTCTAGGCCTTTTATACCGTCTAAAACAAGAGGAATTGAATTCTCGCTGCCTACATACCCTATAATTCCACACATAAAAGTAAGTCAATGTTTTGTAAGATGAAAACTTATATTTAAAGGTTTAATAACTTTATGTGCTATACATTTATTAGGCAGAAAAACCGAAAACTGCCATAATGCAAAAAGAGTTAAATACTTAAATCAGCTTAATCTCTATAATTGTTTATGAAAGAATACATTCTTAAAATTGAAGACGAAGGATATTTTGTGAATGACACAAAGGTTATACCTGAAATATCCGATATAAAAAAAATCGCGGATGAAAAAGCTATTGCTATAATGAAGAAAATATCGAAAAAACCTTATAAAGTCGGAGCATTATCAAAAGAACTTAAAATTGACAAGAAAGCAATGGCATTATATGTTTCTGGTCTGGAAAAAGCAGGTCTTATAGAAGTAGAAGAAAAGAAAAACGATAAAGTCCTAAAGTCCATTTATAATTCATTCTCATATGAAATAAATCAGAATAGGGTAAAGTTTGACCCGAGGCTTCAGAAGAAAGACAATCAATACGCTTTGAATTTCTTCAGCAAGTTCATTAGCAATGGTAAATTTGACGGATACATATGCGTCGGTGCACCTGATCCCCACGGAGAATACAAATCCGTAGCAAAGGATGCACACTTTGCAACATACCTTGGTATGTTTTTCGGACAGTTTATAGATTTACCAAGTTCTCTTCCTATCCTTTTGGATACAGATGTAATATCTAGGAACCTATTTAAGAAGAATCTTATAATAATTGGAGGCCCTGTTACAAATCTAGTTACAAGAGATATAAACAATTTTCTGCCCATAAAATTCATAAAGGAAGAAGGATGGGGCCTTAAGGATAAAAACGGAATACATATTAGAGACTATGAAGGAACTATAGAAAAAATAAAGAATCCTTTTGAGAAGGAGAGGGATATAATACTTATAGCAGGAGTAAAAAACATCGGTACACTGTCTGCAATGCTTGCAGCTACGAAATTTTCAAACCTTACGTTCAAAGGATACAACAATGAAGCCCCTTGGAGTATGATGGTAAGAGGGTATGATATAGACGGAGACGGGCAGATAGATTCAATAGAAACGGTAAAATGAACCGTTATTTCACTGCTATAGATTTACCGGAAGAAACAAAAAAATCCGTTTATTCTTATTTCTATCCGCTATTAACAAAATATTTTTATGGAAGCTTTACAACCGAAGAAAAACTTCACATAACATTGGTATTTCTAGGAGATATCGAGATTAAAAAAGAATTTATAGATTTTATAAAAGGCCTGAAAATTTCACATGATATAATCATTAAAGGAGTGGATGCTTTTCCAAATTTAGAAAATCCAAAGGTATTATACGCCAAGGTTAATAATGACCTTAGTCCTATAACAAAAAAGATAACCGAATTTATTGGAATCGACAACAAACAACATTTTATACCGCACATAACTTTATGCAGGATAAAAAGAATAAAAGACGCTGAATTCCATATACCTGAAAAAGAATTTACATTCCACGCAGACAAAATAGATATTTTTAACAGCGATTTTAAGAATTATTATAAATTATCTTAGTATTATCTTGCACCTGGTTTCTGTCTGGTAATCGAAAAAACCACTATAAGCATGGCCATAAGCGTCAATAAAGTCGTAAGAAAGCCCGGACTTGTAAGAATAGTGAGTATATAAGTACTGCTTAAATCTCCTGGAAAAGAGGATGAAGTGGCAGCTATAGTTGAACTACTGGTAGTAGTCGAATTTGTAGCTACTCCCAGAACACCGGGATAATTGGAGGATACCGTTCCAAAAGCTATAAGGCCAAATATAAACATCATAAATATGACCATAGCAGGTATCAAGGAACTTTTCTTAAGATAATCGGTTATAGAGCCCTGCGAAACCAATGATGCCGAAAGAAGGACTATCCCTAGAAATATAAATAATAGTATCGCTAGAACATACGGAAGAAAAGTTATTATAAAACTTATGAAGAAAGAAGAAGTAAGGGATAACAGCCCTATTGCAAGTGCTATAAGTGCGGGTATATCCGAACTGTTAAAAAATTTAAACCTTGAAAGAAGCCCATACACTACTGCGAATATAAGTACAAAAACGATTAAATCATAAAAAGCGTATATAGGTAGACTTACCATGTTATTTTTTTCCTCATGTATTCTTATTGGATCCGCCGCCAAAGGTGAATGCAATAACGAATATTATTATTACACCCAATATAAGATACGCGAGATTCGGCCCTATAAGCGAAGAGGCTATGTTTGAAAGTTCGCTGCCTACACCAGACGAAGATGGAACGAGCGCATTAGAGAATATACCTCCTCCAAGGAAAAGTATTCCTATTGCGACTATAAACAACCATTTTGAATTACTGCCGGTTATATCGAATTTAAGAAGGCTTGCTATCATCAACATTGCCACCAGTATCAAGGCCGTAACAGCCAAAGTGGATGACATATAAACTAGAATCGGACTTACCCATGCTACGGTTACTGCAAAATAAGCTATTATAAGAGCGATTAATCCTCTGGCGCCTTTATTCTTATTATCTTTAAAATAGTCGACATTCTTTAAAACCGTACTAAGTATTGCAAGTATAAGCAGAAAAGCCAGCCAGAACTCTATAGGGTTGCTTACATTTGGAGGAGTTATGAGCTTCAGAGCGTTATCAATCTGGGAATATAGCGAGCCCACTACTGCTGTTACCATGAATAATTATGAATAATAATAGTATTTATAGTTTTCTATAAATGTTTTTACTTAGAAGTATTCAAATTACTTAAATAAAAAGTATGCTCCTATTATCAGAGCTATGAAGACTATTATGTAAGGAGCATAGGTGGAAAGGTTTTGTGCTACCGATTTCGTTGACAGTCCTACAAAACCAAGATTAGCTGTAAGAAGAACCCATATTATCAAACCTATTGAAACAAGAACGGCTATTACTACAATTATTTTCCTTGCGGATTTTGCCTTCAAAAGTTCTGATGAACTTCCGTAGAGCATTGATCCTATTACCATAACCATGAATACTACTATTGCGATTATACCGACTATAGGTAAGATAAGATATGTCAGTTTCAAAGTGTAGTTAGTGGTAGCGAATATTATACCTAGTACAAAAGCGATTATTGCATCTATATCACTCTTTCCCTTGAATATCTCACTTCTTTGAAGAACACCGTATACTATTGCAAAAACGAGTAAAAATGGGAAAAGAAATGATTCTACGCTTGAAAACAGAAGAGATACTCCTGGAGCTTGTGAAGTAAGAGTAGACGTTACATTTGTCGAATTGTTTGATGCAAACGAGACTATATTTTCAAGCATATTAATATTATGACTGTAAAGTATTTAAATAACTATATGAAAAGACAGAGAAAACCAATAATAAGAAAAAACATGCTTTTGGCTCTTTCTATAGCAGGTATTATCGTAGGCGTTGCAATAATTACTACGGTTGTAAATGGCTATCTTAAGATGGCTTCAAACAACTTCTCTTATGGAAGTGTAACGCTTGGAAATAATCTAATCGCACATCAGGAGGCATACGATGCATACATAATAGCAATAGCTGCTATCCTTACGGCTTCAAGTCTTTTCCTTCTTCTAAGGTTATTGTTTAAGAAAGGAAAGTAATTCCCTTGCCTCTTTAAGTTCATATCCTGTAAATAAGAAATCTCCTTCGCTTGAAATCAGTATTGATTTTCCATCGTTTTTACTAAAAAGATAATCTCCCGCTACTTTACTGCCCTTTATCTTTTCGCTTGCGCGTTTTAAATCGATGTGTGTGTTAGATGAGAATTTTATACCGGCGGCGCATACTTGTATCAGCGCACTATCGTCTATTTTAAATGAATGCTTGGAACACTCTTCGCATTGCGGATCCTTATTTATGTTAACTGACATTTCTTTTCCTTTTGAAATGTTTAGTATGCGTACACTTCCTCCGTAAATTTTATCTTTTATGAAACTAAGAATATTGTCTTTTATAAAAGAAATCGTTTTATCGGAAAGCGGAGAGATTATAGAATCGCATCCTTCTTTTACTTTTCCGTTAGAATTTCTATATATACAGTTAAAGCAGGCATTGCCGTCATTATAAAAATATAAGAAAACCTCTTTTTCATTTATTGAAGCGAAAACGGCAGGTATCCCTTTATTTACTGCTGCTTTGTTTATAACAAGCCTGCTTTTTAGGTTGTCGGTAAAATCTATGACATAATCATATTCTTTTAATATGTCTTCGTCTCTCTCCATGAAGTACCGGTTATAAAAGACATACTCCGAAGTCTTGTCTTTCTCACCCATCTTATTTGCAGCAAATTCTGCTTTTGATAAAGGAATTTCGAAATTGCACCCTTCATAAAAAGGCTGAGTTTTTAGATTATCTTTGGTTATTATATCTCCATCGAAAATCCCTACCTTTGAAAATTCGCCGGATATTGAATCGAGAAAGGATGAACCCAATGCCCCTGCACCAACTATCAATATTCTCTTCTCTTTCATTTCCTAAGGTTATAGACAAATCTATTTAAATACACACTATGTCTAAATCAGATAAATAAATATATTTATACTATACGCAAACCTATTATTCAATATGTACGAAATAATAACCTTGAGAGATAAAATAAGAGTCGACCCAAGTAAACTTGGAGAAAACCGGGATGAAGCCGTAAAAGAAATAATAAAGCATGATTATGTCGGCAGAATAATAGATGAAAAGGCCCTTATTATCGGTGTAATCGGAATAGATAGCATAGATGAAGGGATAATAATTCCAAACGACGCTTCGATATATTACAATACAGTATTTAGAGCTATTGCATATACTCCAGTATTACATGAAACCGTAAGAGGACAGGTAACTGACATAAGCGAGATTGGAGCTGTCGTTAATATAGGCCCTATAGATGGACTTGTACACATATCACAAACTATGGATGATTTCGTAGACTTTTCAAAGAATACCCTTACCGGAAGAAGAACTAAAGCAAGTATAAAGGCAGGCGATACTGTACTAGCTAGCATAATAGCGGTAAGCACAAAAGGGATAATGAAAGTAGGGCTTACAATGCGTTCCATAGGGTTAGGAAAACCAGGTTCAAAGAAGAAAGAGAAGGAGGCCAGCAATAAGTGATATGGCAGTAAAAGCATGCAAAGTATGTAATTACTTGACTGATGAAAAAAAATGCCCTGCATGTGGAAGCGATGATTTATCGCTAAGATGGAAAGGAGTTATAATAATAGCTGACAGCGAAAAATCAGCAATAGCAAAAGAAATCAATATAGGTAAAAATGGCAGATATGCCATAACTGTGGAATAAATGGAACTAAAAATAGAATCAAATAAGAATGATATGTATTTTGACAGAGACATAATTGAGTTCAGAATAAAACTGGAAAGCGGCGAAATGGCGAAAATTGAAGACGTGAAAAAAGCGCTTGAAGCCCAAGGAGTAAACGGCACTATCCTTATATACACTATAAAGAGTTTATACGGGAAAAATGAAGCCAAAGGGATTGCACATTTATATAAAGATGAGAAGACCGCAATGAAGGTACTACCTAAATACATACTAAAGAAAAACGGTATTGAAAATGGAAAAGAAGAAACAAAAAAGCAATGAGATTTGGAAACTGTATAAAGTAGAGAAAGGAGTTCTCACAAGAACTAACAGCACCTGCCCTAAGTGTGGAGCTGGTACTTTCCTCGCAAATCACGGTGACAGGTTGACATGCGGCCACTGCGGATACTCTGAATTCAAGAAAAAATCCAAGTAGTTATAAAAAAGTATTTTTAACTCTTTCTTAAGAATTGTGATAAAAATAATATACAAGCCGTAGTATCTATTCCTTTTATCTTTCCGGATTTTACCATATCAACTGCTTTTTCTAGAGGTATCCAAACGATATCATCTATCTGTTCGCCAGGATCCTTGTGCTTTTTACCTTTAGTTAATTGATCTGCGATAAAAAAATGCATTAACTGTTTACTTCTACCGGTCGATATATAACTTTTAAAAAGGCTCTTGATTTTTTTAGCTTTATACCCCGTTTCTTCCTCCAGCTCACGCGCTGCAGCCTTTATTGGGCTTTCGCCTTTATCCACATAGCCAGCAGGAAGTTCGTACAAGACTTTTCCCATAATGGGTCTGAAATGCTTTTCGAAAAGAAGCTCGTTCTTGTTATTGAGAACAGCAACCATAACAACGTCTTTTATAATTAGCTCATAGAACTTGTGATCCTTTCCGTTTACTTTTACGTTTTTCCCAGCTACCTTAAAGAAATTTCCCGCCGAAAAAAGCACGTCCATAATTATTATAAGTATAATCATTTAAATGGATTTTTTGAAATTGCAAAAAGATAAATCCAAGTAAGATTAAAACAATATCATGAAAGTTCTAGGCATAGAGAGTACAGCGCACACGTTTGGAGTCGGTATTGTCGACGATGGCAAGATTATAGCAAATGAACGGGATACTCTTAAGCCATTATCAGGAGGTATAATACCCAGAGAAGCCGCTTCTCATCATTATAGATTTGCTCCTACAATACTAAAAAACGCATTGGATAAAAGTGGATTGAAATTAAAAGATATTGATCTTTTTGCTTTCTCACAGGGCCCTGGCATAATACCTGCACTAAAAGTAGGATACCAGCTTTCAACGTTCTTATCAAAAAAATATAAAAAAAAGCTTATAGGAGTAAATCACTGTATAGCGCACTTGGAGATAGCGAGACTATATACTGGAATGAATGACCCGGTAATGCTCTATGTAAGCGGAGGCAATACTCAAGTAATAACTTATTATAACAAAAGTTACATTGTATTCGGAGAGACTCAGGATATAGGAGTCGGAAACCTTCTTGATAAAACTGGCCGCAGAATGGGTATACCATTTCCCGCCGGACCCGAAATAGAAAAACTTGCAATGAAAAGTAAAAAGTATATAGAGCTACCCTACAGCATAAAGGGTATGGACGTAAGTTTTTCTGGGTTAGAAACGTTTGTATCGAAATTAATAGGGAAAGAAAAAAACGAGGATATAGCCTTTTCACTACAGGAAACTGTTTTCTCTATGTTAATAGAAGCCAGTGAAAGGGCTATGGCTTACTGTACGAAAAACAGTCTTGTTATAACTGGAGGAGTCGCTGCCAACAAACGTATAAACGAGATGGGAAAGATTATGTGCAGAGACAGAAAAGCTAAATTCTCGCCGATACCTATAGAATTTGCCGGAGACAATGGAGCTATGATAGCGTATACTGGATATCTTATGAGGAATTACAAGCAAGAAGACCTTGAGATACGGCCAAGATTTAGAACGGATACGGTGGAGATAAATTACAGGTAAATATGCCAATGAATGCACCGCAGGAGTATTATGATTTAGAAGAGAAATATAGCAAGGAAAAAGACCTGTCGGAAAAAGAAGAAATACTTAAAAGAATGCTGGTAATACTGCCAAAACATAAAGGTACTGACAGAGAATTCGCTTCTTTGAAGAGAAGACTGTCTCTGCTAAGAAAAGAGGCTAGCAGAAAACCATTGGTTCACAAAACCGCAGCAATAAGGAAAAGATGGCCGCGTGTTTCGCTTGTGGGTTATAACTACGATAACCTGCTAAAAACGTTCAAACTTGCTAGAGTAGATAACATACTATACGGGATAGTTAAAGTAAATAATATACAATTACAGATGATAGCACTCAATGATCCTGAAAAGAACAAAGACCTTTTACTTCAAAGCGAAATAATAATATCAAAAAATAAAATAAAAGGATACGAGAATCAGATTGTAACGGATTCTATAGACTTAAGCAGAATCGTTAAAGATTTCGGAGTTATAGCAGTGTACACGGAAAATTCGGAAGATGCCGTGCCTATGAAAAGAGGAGAAACGGTAAAAGACCTAATCAAAAAATTGCATCTAAAAGTTGAAAAAAATTCCTATGCTGTCATATTCGGTAATAGCGCAAAATTTCAAGGCCAGAGGGTCGCACTTTCGCATAAGCTCGGAGACATGGATAGGGTGTTCATAAAAGTATGAAAATAATAGAAATCGGTTCTGAAGCTACGGTATTCGAAAATAAAGGTATCATCATAAAAAGAAGAAACAGAAAAAAATACAGGATAAAAGAGATAGATGAGAAACTTAGAATTAGGAGGACACGCAGTGAATTCCGTATAATGGAAAGACTTTATAGCGCAGGTATTAAGGTTCCTCAACCATTGAAATTGGACGAAAAAAACATGCAGATAAGTATGAAAAAAATAGATGGGAAAAAACTTGCGGAAAACTTTAAAAAAGAAGACGCGCCTATTATTGGAAAACTCGTAGCGATGATGCACAATCAGGGGATAATACACGGTGATTTGACCACTTCAAATATGATAAGAAATAAAGATGATATATACTTAATAGATTTCGGATTGAGTTACAGCTCAAAAAAAGACGAAGATTTGGCCAGTGACCTGTTTCTTTTCAAAACTGCACTGAAATCAAAGCACAATGAAGTCTCCTACGAAGCTTTCAAAGCTTTTATATCTTCTTATAAGACCAACATTGGAAAAGAATTTAAAGGAATAGATACTCATCTTAAAGATATAGAAGAGAGGAGAAGATACAATGAAAGTTATTAAGGTAAAAAACAAGTTTGTGCCGCACTGGCTTAATTATAAGCAGGAAGAAGTAGAGCAGCTTATAGTGAACAAGCATGAGAAGGGTTTCACCAAGTCGCAGATAGGCACGATATTAAGAGACCAGTATGGCATTCCTTCAATAAAAGAGGTTACAAAGAAGAATACAAGTGTAATTCTCAAAGAGAGAGGAGTAGAAGAAACCCTCCCTGAGGACTTAATCGCCCTTTACAGAAAAGCAGTAAAACTTCATATTCACGTTGACAAACAGAAAAAAGACAAACATTCTATGAGAAGCAAAGTAGTCCTTGAGAACAGAATAAAAAAACTAATAAAGTATTATAAGAAAAAGAAGGTTCTACCAAATGACTTTGCATACTCTTTGGAATCGGCGAGGTTGATAGTTAAAATATGAATCAGCCTAATTTATGGTATAAGGTAAAAGCGATCGACTTTGACAATGCCGATATAGGTTCCATATATGGAAACGAAACAAACGCCATAAACAGAAAGATACTTGTAAACGCAGGAAATATCCCGGACATAAAGACAAAACAGGGATTTAAACTTGGTTTTAGAGTTATATCCTCTGCGGAAAACACCGCAAATGCACAGCTAGAATCGCTTGTTCTTTCCAAAGATCAAGTGGGCAGAATGGTAAGACACAATTCTTCAAAACTAGACGTTGTTAGAAAGGCCCAAATAAATGAGAAGAATTATGCTATAAAGGCCGTAATCATAATAAGCAAAGCTGAGAATAGATACAAAAAATTCGTAAGAGAGGAAGCAAATGAATTTATAGACGGTTTTGCAAAGAATAAAAACCTAAAAGAACTTGTGCTTGAAGTACTTTCAGGTAAGGTACAGAACCAACTTCACAAAAAACTTAGCAAGATATATCCTACTAGAGCAGTAGAGATAAGGATGATTGAAAAACTCAATAATTGAACTTTAACCGATATCCAAAGATATAAGAATAAATATATTGTATTCTAATAATGAAAAAAAGCCTTGAGGGACTATTAGAGCCTGAAAGAGATAACAAACACTTTTTATATAGCAAAGTCAAAAAATTCGTAAGCGAAAAGCTTGATTATCTAAGGCCTTATATAGCTTCTCTGGGAGCTTTGTCAATAGGAGTGGCAAATTGGAGCAAAGATTTTGCTTATAGTGCAAGAGTAAATATTCCTTTCGTATATACTAATTTTTTTATAAGCGGAAAGATGTGGTATAACCTAGCACTTTTACAAGAAGGAGCTACTATCAGCGCTTTAGCCGCTACGGCCAAGGAAAAAATAAAAGCTGCAGTTTATGCGGTCGCATATGAAGCTGGAAGCGCCATAAACGCTTACATGTATTACATAGATTCTTCAAATAAATTCATCGCCGGGAACTATGGAACGCTTTGGAATGACGTTTTCTTCTTTTACCAAGTACCAATTTTATTCCTCATGCTTAGAAAATACTTTGGAAAGAACAAAAAAACATTCGATTTAGATAAACAATATTAATTTTAAATAAATGCAAGAAAGGGCATTTTACAGTAAATAAAACGTTTTAAAGGCTTTATGCAAACATTTTAATAAATAAGAAAAGAATATCCAAATATTAAAATTATTTCGAATAAGTATTAATTTATTAACAATATATCTAAGGTAGATATGTGGGCTCGTGGCGCAATTGGTAACGCGCTCCCATGGCATGGGAGAGACTTCGGGTTCGAGACCCGACGAGTCCATAAAAATAAATTACCTTCTAAAGCTTTTTCTTCAACTCTTCTAGTGCTTTTCTAGCAGCTTCTTTGTCTTTATTTCCTATTATTGAACCTTGTGCTTTTTTTATCTCGTCTATCTGCCTCTGGGCCACTTTTCCATTGGGATTTTGGTATGCTTTCTCTATAAGCGACTGTAATTCTCTTTCTTCCTGTGTTGAGAAAACTCCTGCAACTCTTTTTGCATTATATATATCTACACCTGCCTGCCTTGATGCCTCTTCATTTTTATCGCCTATTTGCACAACGTCTCTTCTACCCGTTCCATTGGGATTTGATTTAGAAGAAAACCTTGCAAAAAGACTAGGTTTATTTGATTTCTTAAGTTCCTTCTCAACTTCACGTCTTATATCTTCGGTTGACTTATCATTAGAAAGATTCTTCGCTGCTTTTGCTAAGTTAGCCTGTTCTTCAAGCATTTGCTTCTGTCTTAGTTCTTCCTGTCTTTGTTGTTCCTCTCTTTCCCTTCTAAGAGATTCTTGTCTAGCCGCCTCTGCAAGTTGCCTCTGCTCATTCAACATGGCTTCTCTTCTACGTTGATCTTCTTCTGCGTTCCTTCTTGCAGCTTCTGCCATTTGTGCTTGCTCTCTAAGCATGTCTTGTCTTTCAGCTTCTTTTCTAGCCGCTTCCGCATTTCTTCTTGCAGCTTCTAGCTGTGCCCTTGATAATACACTATCTTCAGACATTTCCTGCCTCGTCTGACGTATCTGTTCCTTCCTTAAATTCGCAGAGTCTATATCTCCTGGATTAACCTTATTGTTTGTAAGCTTCTTAATTTCTTTATCTGTCTTTTTTATTAGTTTTTCTCTTGTAGACTTGGAAAGATTTAGACCCCTATCTTGTAACTCCTGTCTTTTCTGAATTAGATCATTCACGTTTTTATTTCTGATATCCTTTGAAATTATATCATCATACATTTTTCTTGCTTGCTTATCGGATATTGCTTCTCCCAAAGCCCCATTTCTTGCGGCGTTTGCCATCTGAAACATATCGTTTTGTTTAGCTGCTTCTTCCTTAGATTTCTGGAGCTCTTTCTTCATTCTCCTCTTTTCAGCCCAACTTATTGGAACTTTACCCTGCTTCTTTAATCTGTCTTCATATATTTTTCTGGCCTTTCTATCAGACACTGCATTTGAACTTACAGCGCCTGCAAGATCAAACAAATCTCCTGATTCTTTTGTACCCATGTTTTGTACAAAAGTATCCTTTTGATCCAATGCTTTCTGTTGCTTCTTTAACTGTTTCTTTTCGGCTCTGGACATTTTATAGTTGTCCTTGGCCTTCTTCTTTAAATCAGTCAAAGCCTGGTCCTTTGAGAAGAATCCAGTTAATTTCTGTAGATCTCTATTATTTGCGAGATCCTTCTTGGAATATTGTGCGGCAGTTAACTTTGTTCTATCTGCAACGTTCTCCCAGGCTTCTTTCGCCAGCTTATTTTTTAATTGGGCTACTCTTAACTGCTCATTAGGCGTCAAGTTTTTCTTTGAAGCCAGACTTCTGTATTCATTTAAAATTCCCTGGTTTGCCTGTTTTCTTTTCTCTATTGCTGGTAATACTTTTGCCCTTATTTTATCCTCTTTTGGAGGTTTGTCGCCTTTAGGTAACCGAGGATGTCCAAAAATCAGATAGAGAGCTACTATTATTACTATAGCTAAAGGTATAAGAACTATAGGACTGAAAAAGAAACTTGCAAATCCGGGTATAATCAATGTTATAAGCAGAAAAAGAATAAAAGCAAGCACTACACGCAGTGGAAGACTTTTATGGTTGCGTATGCCTCTAAGAATAAGAACTATTATGACTAAGATGCTGACAGCTCCTAAAATTATCGGAAGTATGCTTAATATATTGATGTGAAGAAAGCCATTTACAGCGTTAGTAAGTCCGGTATCGTTAGCAAATAAGATATATATAAGGAAAAGAGCCGCTATTAATCCCATTAATCTTACAGACCTAGGCGATTTTACCAAAGCCAGAATTCCGAGTATAAGCCCTATGAAAGCCAGAACTATAAATGTATTTAAAAAGAAATGCAAAAGAACACTATTTGTATACAATACAAGGAAGCTTATCGCCCCAAGTATGACTGCTATTGCTACGCTTCCACTGGAAAGCTGTGTCCTGTTAAGTGCTATAGCGAATACTATAGCAAGGAATAAGGCAAAAAAAGCCGCATAAATCACTGAATTTGATGAATTTATAGCTCCCAATGAAAAACCATTAGAAGATGTAGAGCTACTTACTGTAGGCGGAGGAATTGACTGAGCATGCACCGCTGCAACCAGGAAAACTGGTAATATTATAAAGATAACTAATAAACCTAGCTTATTCATATACAATTAGTAGATTGATAAACATATAAATTTAGTTTTTTTACATTATACCTAAAAAAGAATGTTTAAAAATTAGGAATTGCTATTATATAAATGGAAGAACAAAATTCAGAACTTAATACAGGAACTAAAAAGCTTAAGAAAAAGACTGTTGAAGAAGCGCCATCGGAAGAAGAAACTCTTGCACAATTAGACTTTGAGAAAGGAATGGAATGCCCTAAGTGCAAAGAAAAGAAGATAGTGTCTTGGATGGAACAGACTAGAGCTTCGGATGAGCCTCCAACCAGATTTTATAAATGCGTTAATTGCGGTTACACCTGGAGAGAATACA
This sequence comes from Candidatus Parvarchaeota archaeon UBA446, assembly GCA_002503215.1. Lineage (GTDB taxonomy): Archaea > Nanobdellota > Nanobdellia > Parvarchaeales > Parvarchaeaceae > Parvarchaeum > Parvarchaeum acidophilus. Next base: position 10,326 of record DARG01000036.1, on the reverse strand, counting down.
GTTGAGATGGAAGAGATTGATCTGGTAATAATAGGTGCAGGGCCGACAGGTATGTTTGCGAGTTTCTGTGCTGGACTTAGAGAGATAAACAGCGTTACATTGGAAAGTCTTGATACTTACGGGGGACAAATGCTTGAACTTTATCCCGAGAAAGAAGTTTATGATGTCATGGCGGTTCCAAAAATGCTTTCAAAAGACTTATCGAATAAGATGTATGAACAGAGCCAAACCTTTAAAAGAAGATTCGAATTTAACTCGAAAGTGACCGACATAATACCGCAATCCGACAAGCGCTTGGCTGTCGAAGTAAATGGAGAGAAAAAATATCTAGCTAAATCCGTGCTTATATGCGGAGGAGTAGGAGATTTTCACCCAAATAAATTGAACGCTGAAGGAGAAGATGAATACAATGGAAAAGGTGTTTATTACTCTGTAAAAAGTATAGACGATTTTAAGGATAAAACGGTTGCAGTAATAGGAGGAGGAGATTCGGCATTTGACTATCAGATGCAAATTGCCTCAGTATGTAAAAATACCTATATAATACAGCACAACAATACCTTCAAAGCCGCCGAGTCAAGTGTAGATGCGGTAAAGAGAGATGCTAAAGCTAAGATTATAATGAACACCGACGTAAAGAAAATAAACGGCGATGGAAATAATGTAAAAAGCATAGAGGTATTCGATAATTCCTCAAAAAAGGATTACACAATTGATGTAGATGCAGTTATAATAGCTATAGGCTATAAAGTAAATCCGTCGCTTTTCAAATCGCTAAACGTTGAAACTGATAAACGTTACATAAAGGTAGACCATAATTATAAAACCAGCGTGGATGGAGTTTATGCTGCGGGAGACATGGCAAATGTAAGCGATGAACCTAAATTTGCCCTTATAGCGGTAGGAGGCAGCGAAGCGTATATAGCAATAAATAACATAAAGAAATATATTTCGCCCAATGCTTCTCTATTCGGTGGACATAGCTCTTCGCTTAACCTATGATTTATACAGTAGTAAATGAAAAAATAATAAAAGGACTTTATAAAAGACGAGACAATTGGGTACACAAAGGAAATTTCGGCAGAGTCCTTATAGTTGGTGGTTCTAAAATCTACACAGGTTCGCCGGCGATAGTCGCTCTTTCGGCACTTAGAACCGGCTGCGACCTTACCGAGATAATAACTACTAGAAGAGCGGCGGATATCTGCGCCTCTTTCTCTCCGGAAATTATAACTCTGCCTTTGGAAGGAGATTATCTTGGCCCGGATTCCTTTGACACAATAAAAAAAGAATCCGAGAAATGCAACGTGATAGTATTGGGAAACGGCCTTGGTGTAAACAATAAACAAAAAGAGCTTGTCGATATGATATTAAGAGAGATAAATAAAAAGATAGTAGTCGATGCCGACGCTATTAAATTGGCCGATAAGTCCTTGCTTGACAAAAGGGTATTGATTACACCAAATTCAAATGAATTTAAGGTAATCTTTAACGAAGAACTTTCACATGATACCGATAAGAGATTAAAACAAGTACATGAAAAAGCTGTAGAATACCATACAAACATACTTTTGAAAGGGCACATTGATGTTATATCAAATGGAGAAAGAACTTTCATAAATAAAATAAATTCCGTATACATGACAAAAGGAGGCACTGGAGATTCACTTGCAGGGATATCCGGATCATTGATAGCCCAGGGAAATGATATAATAACTTCGGCTGCCGC
>DARG01000036.1:0-8574 GCA_002503215.1 Candidatus Parvarchaeota archaeon UBA446 | reverse complement strand
CCTGCCGCTGCCGCATTCATAAATGGTTATTCCGGAAGAACAGTCGGTAAGAAAGAGAGAGAATCTTTCTCTGTAATGCACCTCATAGAAAACATAGAATACACAATAAATAAATGGAAATCTCAGTGATATTCGTATTTGTTCTTTAACTGATCGAAAGAATTGGACTCAAATTCTTTCGTGATTATGTCTATGTAATTAATCGATATCCTGAACTGTTTCATGGAATCGCTCTCTCTGATGGTTACAGTTTCATTCTCTAGACTTTCATAATCCACCGTAAATGCAAGTCTGACCCCTATCTCTTCCGCCTTTCTGTATCTTTTTCCTATGCTGCCGCTGTCACTGTAAAGTATATCATCTCTATAAACTGAATTTTCAAATATTTCACTGGCCTTTGAATCGACACCATCTTTTGATACAAGTGGAAATATCGCATATTTGAACGGAGATATTTTGCTATCAAGCGATAACCATCTTCTTTCGCTGTCTTTTTTCATTGAAACCAAAAGAAGAAGATAAAATAGCCTGTCGGTTCCCATTGAAAGCTCAAATACCTTTGGTATATTACTGTCTATATTCATTCCTTTAGCACCATATTTCTCATATGAAGATAAATCATGAATCCCTCTATGGTTACAGGCAACTAGCTCTACCCAGCTATCTCCTTTTTTAATTTCTAAATCAAAGGATTCCTCTGCATAGAATGCTTTATCCTCATATAATTTTCTGAATCTTATAACATCCTTATCAAAACCTATTGACAAAAGAAAACCATAAATCTTCGATAAAGCATATGCCGTAACTTTATTTTTTATTGTTCCGTCGGATAATGCTGCCGAGATATTCACATTCATAGTATTGTTTTTTTCTTTGTCGTATATCTGCACAGTATAATCTTCTTTTAACTCAAAATTATCTTCTACAAAAAATATTTCTATGTCATTTTGATAAAATTCTCTCTGTCTAATCAGATTATTTCTGGGGGAAATTTCATTTCTAAATGCTTTACCAACTTGGGCAATGACAAGCGGAAATTTCCTGCCGCTTGTATCGAATACCCGTTTGAAATCCAAGAATATGGACTGACATGCCTCTGGCCGTAGATATCCCTGCACGTCTTCACCTATTTTAAGCGGGAACATTGTACCGAACTTTTTTATTTCTCCAAGTTCTCCGCCGCATTTTGCGCATTTTATACCGTACTCTTTTATATAATTGAGATATTCTCCTTCTGATAGGCCTTCAAAACTTCTGGAATTTTCCTTTTCTTCTAAGAGTTTGTCTACTCTGTAAACTGAGCCGCATTTTATGCATGCTATCTCCATGTCAAAGAAATTATCCTCATGGCCTGATGCTTGCAACACTTTTTTAGGAAGTACCACACTTCCGGAGATCTCAACGCCATTCATAGAATTAACGAGTTTTCTCCACTGCGTTAATAGATTATTGAATATTCTGAATCCTACCGGGCCGTATTCCCAAAAACCAGATATGTTATCACTGAATATTTCCGAAGTGTGGAAAAAAATTCCTCTCGATAAAGCAAGATTGGTAAGTTCCTCGTCTGAAGTATATTTTTTATCTTCGTTATTATCCATTTTATTTTCTTGTATGACTATATTAATATAGCTTTAGATTCTTTTAATCAAAGATCTACTTCTTCTTTCTTGATTTTTTAGTTGATCTGGGTTTATTTGCCTTATTTGTCAAATTCTTTTTAACTGTATCTTTCTTAGAAGTCAATGCTTTATTATTAGGTTTGAATTTCCTGTAAAGCCTGTATTCAAATATTATACCTGCTGCGACTACTCCTATAGCTATACCTAAAATTATGAAGCTTATCTCTTCCAGAAGAGGTTCTATAGGTTTTGAGATTGCTATCGGTTTCAAAGAAGGAGCATATGGTATTAGACTGGCATTTTGAAGCTGCGCACCTAGTTGTGTAAAAGCCCTTGCTTCTGTCTCAAAAAGCAGATACTCTGGAAAATCTGTATTATTAAGATTTGAGGCGTTGTAAAACTGGTTTCCAAAGTAATAATAGCTTATCCCAAGGAAAGGAGTTACACCGACGGATTCCGCGGAATTTATTGAATTTAAGGTCGCTATAGAACTCTGGTTACTTATAGAAGTCAAAGCTGCATAACTTACAAGGCTGTTCTCTTCTATCAGCATCTGTGATACACTTATGGATTCGATGGATGCAAAAATAGACGAGATATAGTTACCACTGTAGTATCTATTTTGAGCGGAAGTAAGATAAGACTGAACTTCGGCATTCTCCGAAGGTATACTGGCACCAAGTAAACTGGAATACTCGCTGTACGAATCGGCTTTGTAAAGGTAGTAGTTGCTTAAAGCCATATAATTTGACTGAGAGAAATTAGAAGTTCCTTTTGGAAGTATTGAAACCCAAAAATATGCCGTCTGTGCCTTTACTACGGCTAATGAATAATAATAGACTGCGTTCTGTAAATTTTTGGATGAAAGACTTTGAATTGAATCGTTTAGATAATTTCTTGCCTGCATAAGCCTGTCGAATGCTATGAACTTAAGAATCAACGTAGACGAGTTTGAAACGTAATCTTTTGAGATATTGTTTTGTATTGCTGTTATTGTAGAATTCTCCTTATTTATCAGATTAGTTACAAAAGTCGAAGCATTTGATGAAGAAGGAAGTTCTTCAAGTATACTGGCCTGTATAAGATCCGAGGAGGAAGTTATCATGCTGCTTGCGGCTATGTAATAACTACCTTTAGCCGCTTCTGATTTCTGTAAAGCGATATCCGATCTTGCATAAGATATCAAAGAAGAAATCGTGGTGTTACTGCTGTTTTTAACTGAAGGCAGTATGCCATTTTGATAAGAATTAAAATCTATGTAGGTCTGCTTCATCAAATTCAGATACAAAGGAGTCTGTATGCTTAAATTAATTGTCGGGGATAAATTATAACCTGTAAAGTATTGGAATGCCGTGTACTCCGAACTAACTGCTATGGGAGTTTCTCCATGTGCTTCATCATACGACAAAGCTGCAGAAGAGATGTTGTCTGTGGCCGGATAAAGAAATGTCTTTATACCTTGATTGGCGGCCGCCATTGATTTCTGAGAAACGTCTCCTACTATACCTACGCTTCCGTCAGGATTCGCGGTACCCGTCATAGCTACTTTGGTATTTAGAGGCTTTCCAGAAAGTATAGACATCGCAGCCATAGTAAATGCGGAACCGGCACTAGGCCCGCCGACTTCAGCTGACTCTGAGGTTATGTAATAATAGAAATTGTAATCATTGCAGTTTATGTTGAGCATCTGGCACGCCAGCTCAGCTGATACGACCGCCTGTGCTTGCGTATCTGTCTGCACTAAAGGAGTAGAACCAAGAAACACCTTGCCGGTTCCATTAGTTATAGTAAGATTAAGAACGGCCGGTACTCCGACTAAAGCGCCGCTCGAAGAATTTGTGACTCCGAATATATAAAGACTGGTAGAACCTATTACATTCTGTACCCCTTGTGCGTGTACCCCTCCTATTATCAGAAAGGATAAAACGGAAAAAGTCAAAATAAGTCTGTATAGATTCATAACCTATGTAAGACTTTGTATTTTATAAAGATTTGCATTTTTTTAGATAAAAATAAAAAATTAATTCGGTAAATACTTTTGTTTACTCAAGAAAAAGTGCCTGCTTCCAATTTGTTCTTGAAATTCTGCAGTGCTTCTATAAGGAGCGGAAGCTCATCAAAGTTAACTGAAAGACTTGTTTTTATTCTTTCTTCTTCTTTGCCGCTTTTATCGGTAGTGTAACCCTTTTTTATACTTATGAATGTTATTTCCTTCTCTCCGTCTATTCCTTTAGTCAATCCTATCTTTATGAAATTATTTGAACCCTCTCTAGTTATCTTTTCCACCGGTTCTTCTATATCCTTAAATTCCATAGTAAGGATTAAAACTGCTAAAATTTAAGCTTTTCTTTATTGATTGAAGGTTATGCCTTCAAAATACTTTGATTGGTAAGGATTAAAACATCTTTTATTTTATAAGCTCACGAAAGCTTTTTAGCCTTCTCCATGTCTTCCTTTGTTTTTATAGGCATCCAGCTTCCGTTATACATATATCCAAAAAGTAATCCGTCTTTTGCAAGAAGAGGCAGAAGATCCTGCTTTATGTTCCATTCTATGTCCCCTGGAGGAATGTACTTGAAAACATCCTGGTCTAAAAGAAATATCGACGTCGGGATAAGCTTGGAATTTACGAAATCCGGTAATTTCTCATAAGTCTGTATCTTGCTACCTTTAAGCACTACCTTGTCTTTAGTCGGAAGAGATGTGTCTGGGGGTATATAGATTGCCATTGATGCCGGGCTATTATGGGCAATGTGAAATCTTAACATGTCTTTTAGGTCTATATCAAAAACTGAATCTCCAGTAACGAACAATGTTGTTGAACCGACATACTGTTTTACTCTCTCTAATGCCTTAGCGCTTCCTTTTAGATTATTATCGTCGATGTATTTTATATCAACACCGTAACCTTCTCCATTTTTTAGAATTGTGAATATCTGTTTAAGAAGCTCCGTCTTTCCTGATATCATTATATTCCTGAAATTATTCATTCTAAGATTGGTTATTATTCTCTCTATAACCGTCGATTCACCGACCTTTACAAGTGGCCTATAATATTCCGTTCCGTTTACTGTGAACTCTCCACCGCAGAGAACTATTGCAGTATTCTGTTTTTCAAAGTACTTTCTAAGTATATCCTCTACGGCTTCACTCTTGGATCTGTAGTAGATATTGTCTACGAGCGAATCTAATTTTGCCACTACATCGGCATCAATTGTAAAAGAAGTCCTTGCTTTCATATAATATATTTATCATCCATCGTATTTATCGTTAAACTTAACATAAATGATATCGAATTACTATGGAAAATAGATATATATAAACTTATCTAAAGAAATAATATTGGTAATATCTTAGAAAGATTTATATACTAAAAAATTAATTAAGACATGTAAATAAATACTATTATTCTATGGGCATAGTAAAAACTGGAACGACAACATTGGGTTTAGTCTATAAGGACGGGGTTATATTAGCCGCAGATAGGAGAGCTACTGCTGACCATATAGTTGCAAATAAAAACGCGGAAAAGGTAATGTCTATAAGCAGCAACATCGGTGTGACTACTGCAGGAATGGTTGCGGACCTTCAGGCAATGGTAAGACTTATGCGTTCGGAACTTACTTTATATGAAATAAGAGCTGGATCTAAACTTGACACAGACGGTGCTGTAAGCCTTTTAAGTGCGGTTCTTTTCAACAAAAGACTTTCTTTAAATCTTATTTACGGTGAATTTATAATAGGTGGATATGACACAGAACCAAAGCTTTTTTCTATAGATGAAGCTGGTGGACAGGGAAAGGATAAATTTACAGTCACCGGCAGCGGAGGCGTTTTCGCTCTTGGAGTCTTGGAAGGAGATTACAAAGACAACATGACTGAAGAAGAAGGAATAAAGCTAGCATACAAAGCTATATCTTCATCCATTAGAAGAGATGTTTATACTGGAGAAGGAGTAGACATAGCTGTTATAAATAAAAAGGGTTACAAGAAACTTACAGACGAAGAGATACAAAAAATAGTAGGTAAGTAAACGTGACTAGCGTTTAGATTACGGAATTTAAGTTACTTTGAGTTATGAAAATATGGACATAAAAAAAGATATAAAAGACTTTATAGCCGACAGATCGTTGATAGATGACATAGAATTTGAAGTTTCTAACGTTGTTATATACACAAAAAACAAGAATTTTTTCTTGGATAACTCTGAAATCATAAAGAATTTGGTAAGCAAAGAGAAAAAAAGGATAGAAGTCAGGTTGGAACCTTCTCTCCTTATGGATGAAAAAGAAGCAGAAAATAAGATAAAAGAGATGGGTTTTGAAGAAGCAGCTATAACTAAGTTATGGTTTGACGCACCTAGAAGCATAGTAACTATAGAAGCAGAGCATCCTGAGATTATTTCTGGAGACAGAAAGGCCGGAATAAACAGGATAAAGGAAGAAACAGGCTGGTCCGTAGTTCTTGCACGTTCTCCCTTAATAAAATCCGACATTGTAGGAGCCATAAGAGAAATGCTTTACGACAATTCAAAATTCAGAAGAAAAATGCTTAATGAAGTAGGTGAAAATATATACAACTCAAAATTTGAAGTAGACGACAAGTACTGGGTAAGGATAAGCGCACTTGGCGCATTCAGACACGTCGGCCGTTCAGCCGTACTTGTACAGACTCCCATAAGCTCGGTATTACTTGACGCAGGCGTAGACGTAAGCAACAGCAGAGAACCCGTGCCCAGAGTAGACGCACCTGAATTTGACATATCAAAATTAAACGCTGTGGTTATAACGCACAGCCATCTCGATCACTGCGGTTTCTTACCCGTACTTTACAAATATGGATATAAGGGGCCGGTTTATTCGACTGCGCCTACAAGAGATGTTATGACGCTGCTGCATTTGGATTACATAAACTTAGCGAGTAAGACAAATGGAAAGCTGCTTTTTGACGTTGACGACATAAAGAATATGCTTAAACACTCGATTACCATACCGTTCCACGAAGTAACGGACATAACGCCGGACATACGCATAACCCTGCATAATGCTGGCCATATACTCGGATCGGCTATGATACACCTCAATATAGGAAACGGTTTTTACAACGTTCTGTACACAGGAGATTTCAAATATGAAAACTCGAAGACATTGAACCGTGCCGAAACGCAGTTTGAAAGGGTGGAAACACTTATAATGGAAAGTACTTATGGAGGAGATGCGGATACACAACCGGTTCGCAGCGAAACGGAGAAATTCTTCTTTGATATAATAAGCAAAACCGTAGCAAACAACGGAAAAGTCCTTGTCCCTGTCCTTGGAGTTGGAAGAGCTCAGGAGATAATGCTTTTGATAGAGGAATGGCAGCGCTATGGCCTTTTGCCTGAAGTACCAGTAATAGTAGATGGAATGCTTTGGGATGTTACTGCAATATACACTGTTTACCCTGAATTTATGAACAGCGAGACAAGAAACAGAATAATAACACACCATAACAACCCATTTTTATCACCTATATTCAAACACACCGTAAGCGAAGAAGAAAGGCAGCAGGTACTTTCCGGCGGGCCGGCTATACTTCTTGCCACTTCGGGTATGCTTAACGGAGGGCCCTCTGTAAGTTATTTCGCAAACTTATGCGAAGACGAGAAAAATGCTATAGTACTTGTATCCTATCAAGGAGTCGGAACGCTTGGAAGAACCATACAGAATGGCGGAAGAGAAGTAGATATAGAACTTAATGGGAAGCTTAAACACTTTACTGTAAACGCGCTTGTTTATTCCATAGAAGGATTTTCCGGACATTCAGACAGAAAACAACTTGAAAGATTTGTAAGTGACATAAGACCAAAGCCGAGAAAAGTCATAATAGGACACGGAGAGGAAGGTAAAATACTCGAGCTTTCCCACTATGTAAGAAGAAGGTTCGGAATAGAAACGTACGCTCCGCACATACTTGATGCACTTAGGCTCAAATAGGCTAGCTTATTGCCTTTCTTATATAAAGATCGTAGACATAAGTCAAAGCCTTCTCATATGCCTTAAATGCCGTTCTGTTTCCTTTGTTCATTGTGTTATCCTTTTCTGATATATCTTTGAAAAAGGAGAGGTACTGCGAAACAAGCTCGTTGTACACGAAATCTTTTAGCATGGGATTATCTATCAACATTTTCTCCATTGCTCTTACTCTATCGTATTTTTTTCCGAATATTCTTTTGCCCAGATAATCTCTATTTTCGGAAAACCAGTAATTTAACATTGCCCTTCCTCCGTTCATTCTTTGAATGTAACTTATATCCTCTTTTGCCTCCATAAAATTGCTGTAAAGTTTATCTTCAGGATCGTATGGATAAGAAAGCTTTCCATATTTCTCATAGGCATTCAAATAAACGTTGAAAAGGCCGTAGCCTAACTCAAAAAATCTAGCCTTTATCTCTGAACCTGACAGGATGTCTTCCAATTTCTCCTTTGTCAATGGATCTCCCATCCAATTTTTCTCAGGTTTCATAAAGGAATTCGACTACTTTTGCAAAAATCCATATCTTCTCGCTGTCTTTGTTCAGAGGGCTGAATTTTTTATCTTTTATGTAGAAGAAGCTGTCTCCTTCCGCTTCCATCAATGAATCGTTTGCCTGTGCGCTTACGAAATTCGTGTATAGAGCATCATAACCCAAAGATTTAACGACTTTGTCCCTCTTCCTTATTATTTCTTGATATTGGCTGCCAAGCAGGTCTTTTACCGGTTTGTCATCAAATTCGGCTAAGTAATGATAGAAAGTCCTCATATTCTTTCCGTTATCTGCGGCTACTTCCTTGGAAACTTTTTCAAAAGCCTCTTTTTTATCCTGTGGAAAAAAAGCATTTGATTCTTTGTACAGTTTAGTATCGCAGTAAAGATTCAATAACATCGAAAAAACGTCCTTTCCAAAGCTGCTTAACTGCCTGTTGAATTCGCT
>DARG01000015.1 GCA_002503215.1 Candidatus Parvarchaeota archaeon UBA446 | reverse complement strand
CGATTTTTATGATTTTTTCTTAAATCTCTTATGGTAGTGCCTTTCGGATAATCTTGGAAGACGCATTGTAATTATAAATTCGTTTAAAATAAGTAATTAAAGAAGGCTTTGTTTACTAAGCAGCTTTTGTTTATAAAGCCGGATTTTTAGTATAAAAGTAGACCCGAAAGTAAAAGATCTGCTTAATATTTTACAGCTATTTTATAGCGCATACCTCTAGATATGCAAAAAACTTTTCCACATTTATTTTTTGTTTGTTAAAATATATCATATAATGGCCGGTATAATAATGACTAGCACCAAAAATAACACCCCACTTATAACTGAACCCCATAGCAAACCCCCAATCAGATTACCGTCAAATAACCCTAACAGAAAAATACTGATAAATAAAACGAAGTAAGAACCATAATACGCCTCATTAATAAATGAAAAGGACAAACCAAAATAGCTAAAAAAACCTATAATTATACTCAAAACCGCGATAAAACTAATTGTTCCGAATACTAAGTTAGTTCCTTTTCCCATATTTTTACTATATATCAGATAAAATATGTTATAAAAAGCTTACAAAAATGTTACATTTTTGTGAGCGGACTGATACTTATAATATAACAATCCTTATCCAATCAATCTACTAGCTTGAAGTTAAGATTGATTTTTAACTTAATTTTATATCTTCTGGAAGTTTTATCCCTGCTATATCCATAATTCCAACAATAAATTCATCTGAAAGTAAGAATACTCTACCATTCCTTTTTATGAGCCAACCTATACGTTTATTATCCTCAAAAAGTTGAGAAGGAGCGTAAAAATTGGTTGCCCAGATGTTATCTCCACATACCCTTACAAAATTCTCATCAAATTTTTTGAGTTTCTCTTTGGTTATATCTATAACTAGCTCTCTTTTTTCTTTGCTGATTAACTCATTTTTTATTGGTTCAATATCTTTTGGTACTATGACATATTTATTAAACATGCTATAATTCTGCTGAAAAATCTCAGAATCAAGTATTAGTTTGATAAAGCGAGGTCCCATTTCCTTAAAACTTTCTTCTGAGTATGGCCCTCCTAAGAGCGTATGGTTACCTTCCTTATCGGTTAGGTGTATATCAAGTTTCCCTGCCTTTTCTCCACTATTATAACTCATAACTGTTATATGCGAACCGTCTGGAAAGGGTATAACTAAACTTGAATGTTGTCGAGCGAAAAAAAGTGATTCACCGAGCACATTAAATCTTACTCTCCTTATTCTATTTTCTTCGGTGTCCATACACCACATATATGATGAGGTCTAGTATATAAAAAGGAGTAACACAATTATTTGCTAACAAAGTCTTAAATTTGCTCCTAAACTCTTATTTTTTATTGATAATTAGTAATACTAACCAACCGTCAGGGCTTCTATATTAACACCCATATAATTATATTTTGATTCTCTATCTAAGTTTAGCAAATTTAAAGTAAACACTTCTAATTCTCTTGGTTTAAGCTTTCCATATTTCTTAATAACTTGTTCAACTTTTTCTTTTATTTCTTCGTTAAGGCTTGGTTCGGTTCCTTTTCTTACTTTTAAATCGTGCTCGGTTTCTATCAATTCTCCGGATTTAATTAAATCGGATAAGTCTCTCATGACTTCTGTGCTGAATACTCCATAATTATAAATAAAGAACGTGTTTCCAATTGCTTTTCTTAGTGTAATCCTCTCCTTTGCTACATCAAAATAATCGACTAAGAACATCAATTTCATTATCTTTTTTCTGCCATTATCTTTATTGGAATCCAACTTCTTTAGTATATAAAGAATGGCATTCTTGCTATATTTTTGCCTTAGGTTTACTCCCATATCAGTGATACGCATCCGTAATAATTAAAGCTTACTATTTATAAAGCTATAGACTTCGCCAGAAAATTCAACTAGTGATTCGTCTTCATAAAATGGCACGACAAGAGTATGAAATTTCTCTGGTATCTCCTGATTTACCTTTGCTTTGTCTATAACCCCTTTATATCCTTCCGATACCCTACGGCACATGACTGCCTGGTCCTTTAACCTACAAGGGACTATAAATAAAAGTAATAACTGTTTTAATCCTGAGTTAGCCAGACCTCTTTCTCTAGCAAATGTATCATCCATGTTATCACGAAAACTCTTCAGTGAAACTGCTCTTTTGACTTGTATACCAACCTCTTTATCCTTGTCAAATATATCAAGTGGCTCGCCATGTCCATATTTATACTCCAAGAATATTTCTCTAAGGCCACAAAACTTTAGTCTATTGCCTAGCAACGAGTTTGATATCCTATCCATACCAAAAAGGTTCCTCATCGTCTCCTGTCCTAATTTGTTTCCGTTTAATTCCATATCTTTTTTGTATTTTTTTGAACATACTTTTATAAAATCTGAATTTATTTCGTTTTCTATTTCAGTTTGATCTGGAATGTCATATGAATATTCATATTCGTCGTCAAAAACTTGCGGTTCAAAAAGAGAATAATAGAATAGGTTACTTTCTATACTTTCATTTTGGTTCAATTTATCTAGACTAAAATAATCTTTAATTACATTATTTATATTGGACCCCATAAATATGGTTATTAAATTTTATACAAGATATAAAGATTACATCCGAATGGCCAGAAGTGATATAATAAGATAAGAAAGTAAAGTCTTTTGGTTTTAATCAGCATAAAATAACTTCCTAAGCTTAGCAATATTTTACACACTTATATAATTAAGCTTGAGTCTAAAATTCTTGCATTAGTTTAGTACTCATAATAGGGTTATATATTCCGTAAATATGTATGAAATTAGACAAATGGATCATACAACAAATATATCCTTTGTCTACTACATAATATAGCAGTTTTTATACATAAAGCCATCTATTATTTAGTGAAGGATATCTGATGGAAAGTAAAGTGCCTGCATCCGAAATATCAAACCATAAACTTTATAGCGAACTTGAGGAAGTACTTCTAGATATAAAAAGCATAGTCGATAACAACAAAAAAATAAAACAAAACAGAAGAGTATATAGATTATTATCTCAAAGAAACGTCACTAAAAACTATATTATAAAAAACGACGAAGAAGATGGTGCCACTATAAGATTTGATGACAAAACACTATATGACCCTACATATGAAAGAAAAAAGGCCAGCAGAGACAGGATTATAATAAACAAATTTCAGCTTAATAATTCGTATGATATAAAAAAAGATTTGTACATGTATGTATCCCATGAACTGGCACATGTATTAGTTGGTGAGCATAGAATGCGTAGGTCCTGTAATATTGGCAATGAAATTTTGGATCACTGTTACCATTTCTTTGATTACTTGGCCATGTTCGGAAAAGATGCCCTGCCAAAAGCCTATGGCAATAATTTTATGAACGCCTATAAAGGCAAAAAAAGCGGCAAGAAGAAAATGTATGAAGATGAAGAAGAATTCATATCTCCTATAAAGGATTCATATGATACTTACATTACGCTTAAAGACTTACCGCAAACTAAAATGGACAAAAAAGAGATAATAAAGCTGATTGCTTATGATAAAGATTTTAGGAGTTTTCTTGAAAACAATATTATCATGGTTAATCTTGACAAGCTAGACGAAATGGAAAAGGAATTCTTTACCAAGATATTTGCATACGGGAAAATGAAAGCCTCGTTGTATATCGACGGTAAACGCCAATATAAAACGATGTAAACTACACAAAGATTTCTTATAGTTCTTCTTACTTAAACGAATTAATATAAACAAATTAGTAAATGTTTCTGCATTGGTTATTTATAAAATTATACATAAATAAACAATATGGAAGTAACTTTTGTCAGCACAAACCAGGCAAAAAGGAGAGTGGTTCTGCTTAGAGCGAAGAAATGGGGTATTAAGGTCAACACCGTGAACCTTGAACTATATGAGGAGCAGAGTATGAGCGTGAGAGAAGTCGCTAAGTCAAAGGCCATGTATGCCTATTCAATTCTGAAGAAGCCGCTGTTCATAGACGACAGAGGATTGATTATACCTGCATTGAACGGATTTCCCGGAGCCCTGCTTAAGTTCACCATAAACACTATAGGAGCAGAGGGGATAGTGAAACTCATGGAAAACAAGAAGAACAGAAAAGCATACTTCGAAACTGCCACTGCATTCATGTCTTCAGAGCTTAAGAAACCCATAGTTTTTTCCTACAGAGAACACGGAAGCATACTTGATGAGGTAAGGAGTGGTAAGTTGCACAGATGGACAGACATTATAAGAATATTTTCTACGCCAATGTATTCTGGGAGAGCTTTGTCAGAACTTACAGATAATGAATGGAATAATTACCAGGAAGATAAAGCTAGAGAGGATCACATAGAGAAACTTTTTTCATGGCTTGCCGAGAAGAAAAAACTGTAAAGCTAGAGGTTTATATGTGTTATTTATCTGTCGGATTCAATACAGTCTTATCTGCGTTCTGATAGTGACTTCCCAGCCCTTTGCTGCCGTACGGCCTTTCCACGCCGTTTTCGAAGTATATCAGCCTTGCATATCCTAGTATGTCTCCTTCCTTTATGTTGACCCCTCTGCTGTAATACGTCTTTGGTTGTCTGGAGAACGCTCCTTTGTAACCTGGGTCTACCCAGCCATCTGCAATACCTCTAAGCTCGCCATCAACCATAAAATTTCCACTGAAAAGTTCTTTTTTAGTCACCGCTAGAGGAAGGTTATAAAACTGCATCCCTATCCTTTCAGATAAATCGAGATTTTCCTTTGCTTCCACCGCTATATGCTCACCGGGTTTCAACTTGTACGGGAGAGATACTTTCTCAAGCACGTTGTCCAGACTGTTCTTTTTACCAAATTCGACTTCTGTGCTCTTCCTTACGAGATAAGCTTCCTTTCCAGCGTGTATGGCGAGAAAACCTTTCTTGAATGTCTCTCCCGTTGATACGGAAAAATAACCTTCTCTTGCAAGTTTCCTTGCTGTCTCATTGTCCTTTACAATTACACCGTGTTCTAACTCTAGGAATTCTTTGTACTCTTCTTTGCCCTTTAGAAAATATATATTATTGTCCTTCATCTCACTTTCTGAGGGGGCTTCGAATACGTACATTAACTGAGCTATCTTGTCGCCCCTATGTAGTTTTATTGATATATTTACTGGATTTACGACTTCCAGCCCTGCCTTAAAGCCGTAAGGTATAGTTCCAGGTCCAAATGCGCCCATAACGGTGGGGACCCGTATGTATGCCCCAAGCCTCCTTAAACTGGACCTCAAATCCATGCGTACTTTCATGTCGTATTTTATGTACATAGACTGCGTGCTTACAAGATCGTATATATAACCTGGCTGCAGAACATCCTCTATGTATGGAGTTATACCCCTCTTTAAATGAGGTATCTTTTCCCTGCTATCCATCTTTTCGTAAAACATGTCTATGCTTGCGGGCTGTATCTGTTCTTCCTTGAGTTCTGGATCAAACTTTAGTATCCCTTGTTTTACGGCCTGTTTTATCCCTCTATCACTCAACATGCACGTGTCCATTATAGATTTCGGAGACGCAATCAAGTATAAATAGTTTAAATTATATAAGATATTTTTATGGAAATGAAACAAACTGAAGATTTCCCAGAGACTTTCTACGCAATGGTAGAGATACCAATGGGAAGCAACTGTAAATATGAATACAAAGAAGATTTAGAGGCGATAGCCCTTGATAGAATTTTATTTACTTCTATGGCATACCCTGCTAATTATGGTTTCATACTTGGAACGGAAGGTAAAGACGGAGATCCTTTGGATGTTCTGATATTTTCATCTGTACCAATAGCTACGGGAATACTTGTAAAATGCCGCGCTGTGGGAATAGCAGAAATGAACGATGAAGAGGGCGAAGACAACAAAGTAATAGCCGTACCTATTGATAAAGTAGACCCTGCATCATCAATGATAAAGACCATAGCGGATTTACCTGAATACCAGAAGAATAAGATGAAACACTTCTTTGAGCACTACAAAGAGCTGGAAAAAGGAAAATTCATGAAATTCAACGGTTTCAAGGGAAAAGAAGAAGCACTAAAACAGATAAAGGAAGCTAAAGTTTAAAACACGCTTACAGCTTACTTTCAGGATGCTTTCTGCGACCTGTCTAACTTATCATAGAAATCCAGAATCCTCTCTTTTATATCTTCTCTGTTCAATTCCGACATTATGATATTTCCCATGTACTCATCTCTTTTCTTTCTGGCGAATTCAAGCGCTATAACGCTTGAAACGTACATAGTCAATCCAGCTGCCACAAAATCCAATATAGAAAGCTTTCCGCCCTGTACTGCATAAATAGCACCATAGATCCTACAAGGACGCCGAGTGGCACTGCACCATATCTTCCTAATTTCAATGCCTTATAAGAACCGTTTTTAATGGAATCTTCGATGTAACTTCTAGTCAGATACTCCACGAACTGGCCCTTCGCACTAGGACTTATCTCAAGATAATTTATTATTTTCTCCGTCTTTTCATCCTTCAGTTCTTCAAGCCTGTTGTCCAGCTTCGTTATGACATCTTCAATGCTCTTTTTCATTTTTTATTAAAGAAGTCAAAGAATATTTAAACCTTTAAAAGCGCTGCTTTTTTGCAATAAATGATTTGTAGCATCACTCAAAACTAGTAAGCATTAAATATCACCTCTACACTTTAATGTTTATTATAGCCCCTTAGTCTAGCGGCAAGGACGACAGGCTCTGGACCTGTAAACACCGGTTCAAATCCGATAGGGGCTATTCTTATTTTGGGATAATGGTATTTACTGAAAAGTGTACGGTCATTTACTCCTATAAAAATAATATTTAGGGATACTCCTTAAAAAGCAATAACTTTTTTAAATTACCGGACACTTGATTGAGTGATTAAACAATTAAAAAACAGATAAATATTACTTATTTTGTTTACAATTTAAAGTAAAATCATTACTTGCTTTACAACATAAATAATTAACTAACCTTAAGTCTTCTAAAATTTGTAATAAAAACATTATCATAACAGTAGCTCGTATTAAAATTGGAGATATTACTATAGGGATATTTTAATTAATTTTGGTATTCATTATCTATGAAAAATTATTATGCCAGAATGCCGCATGAATCTAAACGCCATAAAGGCTCCTAAAAAAACAATACTAATTCCAAATGTAATGGAAAAAACAGTTATAGGTATCTCTAAAGGAGGTAAAATATATCCCGGCTGAAGAGAAGCTAACCCTTGGTTCGGGTATAAATAAGTAATTATTAATCCAGGTATAAAAAATATTACAAAAAATCCGAAAAGAGCTACAAAACCACTTAAAATTCTAAGTCCAAACAAATGCAAATCCGAATGAATTGGCAGTTTATTCGCCCAAACAAAAAGTCTATAAGCAATGATAACTGCAAGAAAAACCGCAAAGACATCTGCGATCAACCAGAAATATGAAAAACTGTTTATGGTATATGTTATCACTAACAAAACAAGTAAAATAACAAAAATCATTGATGTGAAGGAAAGAGATCTACGAAAATTTATTCTGTGAAAATCTCTTCGATATGGCCTATGATGGTGCCTGTTATTATAATTACTATATCCATCATGGTATCTAGGGAGATTAAATCTTAATAATGCTTTTTCTTTTGTGTAACCGTTTGTTCCAGGATACCCATAATTATAAGTTTTAGTTTGTTTTAACTTATCTAAGGCAGCTATAAATTTATTAGCTGAATCTTCATGTTTGCTATCAAATTCTTTGTTCCAAAAGGCAGTATATGCCCCACAAGGGTGCCCATCTCTTCTCATATGGTCTTCAATATATTTTTTATATTTTTCAGGCTCACTTGTCTTAATTATATTTTCAATATAATTTATTGAACCTACTAATTTTGGAGAAGCATGATCCTTGCAGTAATATTGCTGGCAATATTTGCATTTTATCTCTGTTAAATTCTTGCAGCCGTATTCAGGACATTTATGGTATCTATGATGGTATCTCTGTCTGCCAATTTGTTTATGTTCTGACATATAATACTAGAGTTATCTTCTTTTTTATATCTTATTCGGATTATAAAAATGCTGGGTAACAGTATCTGCAAGAAATGAGGCAGATTTTTCATAATATTCTTTTATCTTTAATTCTATAATTAAGGGGTTTTCCAAAAACCGACAGTAATCGGATAATCCTATTTTTTAAAAGTTTTCTTAAGAACGTAATCAAAGAATCTATATATTGTACCGTTCTCGGAAGTCCACTCTGATCTTATGCTAGTCTTCTTCTCCACTCTTCTTAGTTCTGATAGCA
Source organism: Candidatus Parvarchaeota archaeon UBA446 (assembly GCA_002503215.1). Taxonomy (GTDB): domain Archaea; phylum Nanobdellota; class Nanobdellia; order Parvarchaeales; family Parvarchaeaceae; genus Parvarchaeum; species Parvarchaeum acidophilus. Next base: position 4,827 of record DARG01000015.1, on the reverse strand, counting down.
ACGAACGATTCAATTCTTTTGCACTTGGTCCATCCATATCTGCTTCCACTGCTAGACCATTTTCTGCTTTTTTAATGGAACCTTTTGCAAAATGCTTGTCAAGAACGGATCGCACCTCATTAAGATTTGAGCTGCTAACTAGAGCAACTAAGTGGAATCGCATATCTGCCATATAAATTATAATCTTTGCTTCTTTTATACCTTGTCTAGAAACTTGTGCTAAAAGATAATATTTTTTAATAATACAACTGATGATGTTTTCCTAGATAATATTTTAAAAAATATATATACCAAAAAAAGATACATAATTTATGGTAAATTTCACGGAAGTAGGAAAAGAGATTCAATACATACAGGCCACACTTAACGAAGGAGAATCTATAATGTGCGAAGGTGGACACATGATATTCAAGTCACCAGACATAAAAATGGAAACACAGAGTGGCGGTATATTTTCCGCATTGTCCCGTGCTATGGCAGGTTCCAGCGTATTTCTTCTTAAGTTGGACGGACCAGGAGTAGTAGCATTTTCAGGGTTCTTACCGGGGGAGATAATTAATATTCCTTTGCAAGGAAAAGGGATAATAGCAGAGTTTAACTCTTTTTTGTGTATGGATTCAACCGTCACTTATTCTGCGAAGTTTGCAGGTACGTGGGCTGGGTTACTTGGAGGAGAAGGGCTTTTCTTGGAAAGATTCTCCGGCAATGGAAATGTATTTCTTCATTGCCATGGACAGCCAATTGAATTCTCGCTCAAAGAAGGAGAAAGTATAGACGTAGAAGCCAGCCACGTTCTTGCTTTCGAGGACACGGCACAGTATAGTATAAAAAGAGTAGGTGGAGTTAAGACAATGCTATTGGCCGGTATGGAAGGAGAAGGTTTCTTCTTCGCAACGATAACCGGGCCTGGAAAAGTCTGGTTGCATTCTATATCTCTAGCGCAGCTGGCGATGAAGATGGGTAACAGACGATAAACTAGAACATTATATAAAAAATACGACACTTAAAAGTAAATTCATCAGAATTTAGACTATACAAGCTATCCTGCAAATCCTACACCAGTATAGTAACTATTAAGAGACAATGCAAGAGCAATGGATTCTGTTAATTATTGAACTTAATACTAAGTTATAATGATAAACTAGAGCTTTTTTCCTCAACATCACTGTTTATTTAAAATATCGCTAACTTTCGTTTTTATCGTGTCTCTTATCTCTCTTATTTTTTCTATAGACTTACCATTTGGGTCTTCAATATGCCATTCTATAATTTTCTTTTGCATGTCTTTTATCAGTGGCGCCGGACATACATCCTGAACAGAACAGCCCATAGTCACCACCAAGGAAGCTGCTAGGATCATTTCTTTGGTCAAGAGTTTTGGATGTGCTGCTGAAATATCAATTCCATCCTCTTTCATAACTTTAATTACCAAAGGATTAACTTTTTCTGCCGGCATAGTTCCTGCACTGACAGCATCCCTTCCTAATCTCTTAGCATAGGCTTCTGCAATCTGGCTTCGCCCGGCATTCTCAACGCATACAAACAAGATTAACATTTATCCACCTACTTAACCGCTGTGTCATTCTTTTTCCCGTTTTTAATCAAAGCGTAAAATACGGCTTCTTAATTAAATAAGGGTTATGGACACTTACAATAAGATTTAGTCTATTCTGTATATTTAAAAATTTTTGAAAACATTATCGCTTGTTGTACCCAAAAAACTTCAAAAAAGGCAATCTTTTATGAGTAATTTAGCAGATACATTAAAAGGTAAATCACCACATGTTGAGTTTAGGATAATTCTTCTTCATCTTGCCAAGCTTGCTTTTATCCCTGAAAGTTTCCTCAAATTTAACATGTGTTACTGCCGGCACAAAACCTCTTATTTTTTCTGGTGAATGCGGATCAATCATAGCAAACATTTTTGCTGTCTCATCCTTAACATTGCTCTTCCATATCTGTGACCAAGCTAAGAAAAATCTCTGTTCTGCTGTGAAACCGTCTATAATCTTCCTCTCCAAAGGATTCCTTGATAGATACCTCTGCAGAGCATCATAAGCTATACCTATTCCTCCTAAATCTGCTATGTTTTCGCCCAAAGTCAATTTTCCATTGACCTTTAAACCTGGTAATATTTCCATAGTGCTGTAAAAATCGGAGACTTTCTTTGCAAGTGAATCGAATCTCTTAGCATCCTTTGGCAACCACCATTCTCTCATTTTACCGTTCTCATCGTAAAGTCTACCTTGATCATCATAGCCGTGAGTTATCTCATGTCCTATCACTCCACCTATACCTCCATAATTAACGGCGGCATCCATATTGGCATCAAAGAAAGGAGGTTGCAAAATACCTGCAGGGAATGCCAATTCATTTCCACTTGGATTATAATACGCATTCACCATTGAAGGAGTCATTAGCCATTCTTCTTTATCCACTTTCTTACCTATCCTATTTATCTGTCTTTTGATTTCAAACTGAACGGCTTTTACTACGTTTTCAAACAGTTCGTTTTTATCTGTCTTAAATGAGCTATAATCTCTAAATTTCTTAGGATGACCTATCTTTACTGAAAGCTTTGAAAATTTCTTTAAAGCTCTTTTCTTTGTGACTTCGCTCATCCAACTAACTTCCTTAAGCCTTTGAAGGAATATGCTCTTTATGTCATCAACTAATTCTTCTGCCTTTTTTCTTGCTTCTGGAGTAAAATTTTCTTTTACATAAATCTCTCCTAATGCTTCTCCTACGTTAGAATTTATCAGTCTGATTGCCCTTTTCCACCTTGGTTCCTGCTTCTTCATTCCCATTAATTTTTTACCGAAAAAATTAAAATACTCGTTTGACGCGGCGTCGTGAAGTAAAGGAAGTGCATGCTGTAGAACCCTACACTTCATATAAATTTTCATTTCTTCTAATTTGAATTTTTTAATCGAAGCATTCATTTTATCAAAATATTCTGGCTGTCCGATAACAACGAATGGAACTTTTTTATTGCTCAATCCAAAATAAAAATTATAAAGATCTATGTTTTGATATCTCTTATTTATATTGTTTAATGTAAACCTATTGTAATTTTTAATTTCGTCTCTAAGTTCTACTTCGCTCCTACTAATCGATGCTATGTAACTTTCTATACTAATTACAGAATCAGAATAAAAAGAAGCCTCTTTTTCACTAATGCCGTAAAGTTTTACTATTTTCTTTATGTAAAGCTTAAATTCATCGAGGATACTAGCATGTTCTTTTTTTAGGTAATAATCTCTATTTGGCAATGACAACCCTCCTTGCCCAAAATAGAATGAATATATATCGCTGTTTTTCTTATCTTCTGCTACGAATACATCAAAGAAAGTTGATATAGCATAATATTTTGATAGCTTAATCATCATCTTCTTTATACCGTTAAAATCAGACACGGAATCTATCTCATTTATTATAGGTTCTATGGGAGAAAACTTTCTAGCATTTAATATCTTTGTATTTAGAAACGAATTAAAAAAATCTGCGATTTTTTTCTCGTTGTCGGTTACTGTCTTACCATTTGCATACCTTTCGGCTATCTTCTTAAGAATCTTAAAATTTTCAGATGAAAGCTGTATGAATGAGTCGTATCTGCCTTCTTCTTTTGGAACTGGGTGGGTTGCCCTCCATTTTCCAGTGGCATAATTATAAAAATCCTCAAAAGGATCTTTTGATGTATCCATGTAGGTTGTTGAAAACCCAATGTACTTTTCTTTTTTATGATTATTTTTAAGAGATTTTACCATACAGTAACCTGAAATCATTTATAGTATTTATCATTAATCTGTAATTTGCTATTAAGCAGGTTATGTGATAGAAGTTGATAAACACATGTTTGTTGCGTATGCGAACCTTCTCAGCTGTTCAGAGCTAATTGATTTCACTATGTTACGGTCAAAAGACACGGATTTTTTATAATAATTTATTCTAGCCACGTTCTGGTAAGAATCCTTTGTTTTTCTAGCCAAGAACATAATATATTCTCCATCTACTTCAAAAAAGCGCTGATAGACTTCTTTGTAAAGTTTATACTTTACATCGGAATTTTCCAGTTTATATTGCTGAGGTAGATTATCCACTATTTCGTACCTTATAACTAATTTAGTGTCCAAACTATTCTTTTTAACCACATTTACATTGAAAGTTTTTGGCTCTCCTTTTAAAGGCATCCATACTTCACTTGGAATACTTTCAAAAGCCAGCTTGACTCTTTCGTTTAAAGAATTCTCTGCTCCTAACTCTTCCTCAAGATTTTCCAATTTTCCCATTTTTAACCACCTTCATGAAACGGAAGACTGCCTCTATAAGTAGGATGTTTACGAATATAGAAAGCATGAAAAATGACAGACCGCTTACTGTAAATGTAAGCTTATTTTCTGCAAAGCTTTCCAAAACGCTGGCTAAAACCGTACATATAAAAAGTTCCAAGTTTACTGTTTCAAACCTCAAACGATCCGAAAAAGCCTTAAAACCTTTCTTCTCGGTTACTTTCCTATCCTTTACAAACGCAACTTCAATTTCTTCCATTTTTTTATTTATTTTGATAATTTAGAGTAAAAACAAAAATATTTTTATTTTGAATTAAAAGCCCAAACGTATGAAGTTATTTTTCAGAAACCCGCAAAAACGTTTGGGCAGATTACCTTGTCTTTATAATAATTTTATAAGAAGATACAGGGTGATTAAATGATTCGGCCCATGAAAGCATAAGTACGAGTAAGCCCTGTTTAACATTACTCGCTACATTCACTAGACCTTGCATTCTAAAATATGAAGAAGAGAATATTTAAACTTTTCTCTATGGCT
>DARG01000017.1 GCA_002503215.1 Candidatus Parvarchaeota archaeon UBA446 | reverse complement strand
AGTGGGTATAAAGATTTATACATTTTTGCAGGTAACTCAACAAGCGGTTCAACTCCCTATGGTTCTCTTACACTCTCTGGTAACACTTTATATGGAATGACGTCTTCAGGAGGTGGCTATGACAATGGTACTATCTTCAGAATAAATCTTGGCGATGTAAACTAAATTAATCTGACTGTTTTTATATTATTAATTAGTTCTGCAATGACTTACTTTGTTATTACTTATCCCTACTTCTTGCGGTAATTATGCAAGTACACCGACGAATCCGAAAGTATTTATATAAGATAATTTCTAATTGTCTAGTAATAAAAATAATTATATGGCAAAAAATATATCTGAAATGGAAAAATTGCTAAAAAATCTACCTTACAAACAGGATAAAGATGGCAATCCTTCCATTAAAAGGGATTTCGTCAGAAAATCGGGTTATTTTGAAGGAAGTAGTTTAGAAGTTCATGAGAGGCACTTCAAAGACAGATACCCTAAAACAAGAGCGATAGAGTATAATCAATTTAATAATCTTTATAATACTGGCTTCTTTGATGAGTACTTCGCAAGACAGTATAAGATACTAAAATCTCTTTATGATTTTAAGCCGGAAAACTTCGGTAAACCGGTTGCAGTCATAGTTGACGATTCTGGGAACAGGACTGGCTATATAAATACTACTTTCATAGGGACAAACATAAGGGATTATATACCGAAGAAAACAAGTCTTGGTGGTTATCTTAATGATTATTCTAGGTGGGACAAGAAATATATATCAGAGAAGCTTGCTAGAGTAAGTTCTTTGCATGATCTTATCTCCAGAGACGAGCTAAACGATTTCATAGCAAGAAAGGGAGTAAAAAGGTTAGCAAAGGGTGAAGCAAGGTTAAAACAATATCTCGTTACGAAGAAGGTCCATGAAAATAGGCTGGAAGAGTTAACTAGAATAAGGGAGAATCTTAATAAACTAGTCACTGATATGAATTCTAGCGGACTTAATCACAATAATATCACTATGGAAAACGTGGTAGTTTATTGGAACAATAACAAGGAAGTTGAGATAGGCCTTACAGATCCTCTCAATGATATGGACGCAAAGCATTCATTTCTAGCCTCGGATAGACATAAATTAAATAGTATAAGCAGAGCCCTAAAGATAGCCGAATCTAAGGAGAAATTCTATATAAAGAGGTATTCCGATTTGTGCAAACAAATATATCCTGATTTTAGATAGATACACGACAATATTACTATAAGCCATACAAAAGGTATTTATAAGATAAAATATCAATAAAATATTCTTTATGGAAAACAAAAAAGCAACACTTTCTAAGAAGGATAGAGCTTTTTCTGCGCTCGAAGAGCTCTGTGGTGTATCTGATAGTAAAATAGTCAAGAAAGTCTTGGATGGAGAGTATGACAGGATCTTAAGGGACCTTTCGTATATAATAGAGAGTGGAAAAAAGGAGTTTATCTATTACAATTATAAATTACATATGCTTGAAATGAATGAAAAGACACCAAGATACCTGGATTACGCATTGAGCAAAAGCCTTGATAAGGTGGACTATTCGAATTTCGATATAGACTTCAGTGATAGTGAACAAGTAAAAATCGGGATATGCGGTTATTCTATAGCTCACGTGTACCATCTACTTAAAAATGAAAGTAAAGAAAAGTATTGAGAATCTTGATGAAAAACTGCTTGACTGCAGTCTTGTCTTATTCGGTGATTGCAATTTAGACAGTTTGACAAAAGCAGAAGATGTCAGAGATTATTTCTCAAAAGAAGGTATTCTTAACTATTTCAATATTAAGTTCATGCCGGAAAGGAGTGTTATTGAACTCAGATTTTACACAATGAAAAACAAGTATGAAATGTCCGAAAATATTAAGAGTGCGGCAAAAAAGATGGGCTTCGGTATTGCCTACAGAATAAAAAAGATAGAAGAGCTGTAAAGCCTTCATCTTTAAAATTTATTTATTGTATACATTCTTAAATGTCATGAACCGTTTATTTAGTTTTTCCCAATCAAGATTATTAAAGAAAGGCTCAAGATATTTTGCCTTATCAGGGCCGTAATCAACATAAAATGCGTGTTCGTAAACATCCAGTGCTATTATAGGTATGGACCCCCAAACAGCGCCGTCATTGTGTGAATCTGCAAGAAATACTCTAAGTTTGTTGTCTGTTGGGTCTATAGCCAGTAATGCCCAACCTCTTGCTGCTTTTGCAGTCGCCATCATATCAAGCTTGAAGTTGTCAAAACTACCGAAATCCTCATTTATCTTTTTAATCAGTTCCATATCATCGGTATATTTACCATTTCCACCGAACATCTCAAAATATAGTTCATGGAGCAGCTGTCCGCTCGCATTGAATGTTTCTTCCTTTTTTAGTGATCTAAATTCGCTGTAGTTTGCATTAGCCGCGGCCTTATCAACGGCTTTTAGCTTGCTGTGAACTTCGTTTCTTTTCTTTACATAGCCGGCATAATGTATGTCGTGATGAAAACTTATTTGTTTTTCTGAAAACCCATTCAATGTTTTATAATCTATTTTTTGTATTTCGTATTGATCATCGTAATTTCCCATATTTATCACCTAATCTATTTAGTATCTCTTTATATATAATATTTTCTTTTTATTTGTAAATTTGCCAAAAGAAAAAGTATTTAAATATCATTAACTATTATTGTTAATTGATATCGCTTTTCGATATTATAATTTCAATATGGCAAAAAGGACTGAAAATGATTTTGAATTGAACGATTCTGGATTTTCTTTTAATCAAAATGTTATAAACAAATTTGTTCATTCTTTTCATGATTCTGGCAGAGGTTTTGGGATAAAATACTGGATTCTTATGCTTATCTCAAAAGAAAAACTTACCGGCGCTCAAATGATAGATAAAATGTATGAGATGAGCTTTGGTTTCTGGAAACCTTCTCCTGGTAGTATATATACTATTTTGAAGTATCTACTTGAAAATAAGTTCGTAAAAGTTAATGAAAAGGATAACAAGAAGTATTATTTTATAACCGAAAAAGGAAAGGAGTACTTAGATAGTTCTTGGTTTCCCTGGAGATCCATATCTGGTTTTACAAATGGACATAAAGAAGTTGGAGTCAGTGATACTGTAGAAATGGTAGATAATTTATCTGAATTTTTATTAGAGAAGTACAAAGTTTTGAGTGTAGACGATAAAAAAGCAATAAAAAGAATAGAAGAGAGACTCCAGAAGATTTTAAAGCGGTGAAAAAATGGTAGAATACGCTATAATAGCAGATAAATTAACAAAGAAATTCGGTGATTTTGTAGCTGATAACGCTATTTCCCTTAAGGTAAAAAAAGGAGAGATATTTGGTATATTGGGCCCAAATGGCGCCGGAAAAACTACGCTTATAAGTATGCTCACTACTCTTTTAAAACCCACTAGTGGTAGTGCTAAATTAATGGGAAAAGACGTCATAAAAGATCAACTCGCGGTCCGAAAAATGATTGGTGTGATAACTGAGAAGGTAACAATGTACCCGCCTTTAACGGCCGAAGAAAACCTTATGTTTTTTGGAAGATTATACGGTATAGAAAAAGCAGAACTAAAGAAAAGGATCACGGCTGGTTTGGAGGAATTTCAGCTTACTAAATTTAGGAATAGGCAAGTAGGAACATTTTCGCTTGGAATGAAAAGGAGATTAGACATCGTAAGAGTATTGCTAAATGATCCGCAAGTGTTCTTCTTAGATGAACCTACTGTCGGTTTAGATCCGATAACAGTAGCTTTCATAAAGAAAAGAATAAAAGAAATAAATAAGAGAGGAAAAACAATTATACTTACAACCCATATAATGCAAGATGCCGACGAACTTTCAGATAGAGTTGCTTTAATAGATCATGGCAACCTTATGGCATGCGATGTTCAAAGTAAATTAAAGAGAAAACTTGGAAAACATGCTACTTTAGAGGATGTTTTTATACATTATGCAGGAGAACAACTGAGAGACGAAACTCAAAAAATGGAAATGGCTCCAAGAAGAGGTATGTAATGATAGCAAAAAGTATAATGGATGCATTTATAGTAGCAAAGAGGGATTTAATAGAGCTATACAGAACACCTCTAAGACTGGCAATGATGTTTGTATTTCCTATCCTAATAATAATGCTTTTTGGTTTTATGTTCCCTTCGACATCCAGTTTCAATGGTGTTCATATCGGGATTGTTAATAATGACAGCGGTTTCACTTTAAATGGACAAGTTACTTATCTTAGTAGTTCATTTATACCTCTTATAAAATATAATTCAAGTATATCACTGGTAAATTATACCTCTCTAAACTCAGCAGAGTTAGCATTAAAAGACGGGACTATAGACTCTGTAGTGTATATTCCTCCGAATTTTAGTAGTTCTGTAATAGCTGGCAAGCCAGCCAGCATCACTTTAGTTACAAATCCCACCTCACCAACACTTCAGGAGTACACCGACGAGAAGGTTTCATTTGCTTCAAGTATATTGTCAGCAGAAATATTAAATGGTACAGTTGCAAAACTGAATTCAGAACTTGTAAATTTACCAAAATTAGATCCACAATTTATAGTCTCACCTTTGGTAGTTAACTCAACGCCATTGATCCCTGGGAATTATTTTGATTTTATAGGCCCAGGGCTTATAATGCTGTTAAGTATGATGGCAGGTTTAACGGCTCTGGGTTCCGCATTAAGCAGGGAAAAAGAGGAAGGAACCATAACTGCAGTGATGTTATCACCTATAAGAACTGGTTCGTTTCTTAGCGGAAAAATGTTATCTCAACTCGTAAGAAGTTTAATACAGGCAGGAGTAGTAATAATATTAGTAATACTCCTATTTCATATGAGTTTTAGAGGAAATATACTTCTTACAGCTTTGATACTTATATTAGGTATATTTGGATTTTTAGGATTGGGACTTTTAGTCACAGCACTTACAAAAGACCAAGAAACTTCACAGCTTCTTCTTAATTTAGTATTTTTCCCAATGTTATTCTTAAGCGGGGTATTATATCCCTTACAGGAATTACCGAAGTTTATAGCAGATATAGCAAGGTTTTTACCTCTCACTTATGGAGTTTCTGCTTTTAGGCAAGTAATAGTTTTTAATGCTTCGATATCTGCGGTATGGCCATCCCTGCTTATACTCTTCTTATTCGGTGCGGTCTCTCTTTCAATAGCAGTTCCAGTGTTTCTTATTAAAAAAGGAAATTAAATTTTATTTTAAAAGATTAATTCTGCTGGTACATATAATATTATGGCTTATAAAGACAGAAAAAGAATAATGGAGTTAGTTGCCTCAAAAGATTTATTTTTATTGGATGGAGACGGTACTCTATATTTATGGGATAAAGCCTATAACGGTTCTAATTTATTTATAAAAAAGCTCAAAGAATTAAAAAAGAACTTTATAATACTTAGTAATAATGATTCGCAAAGTAAGGAAAATCGATTAAAATTGCTTAGTAAAGAGCTGGGCATAAAATTTGAAGAAAATCAACTTTTACTTCCAAACGATATAATTGAAGATTTTATGCTTAAAAAACACATTAAACGATTTGATGGCTTGATTTCAGAAGACTTAAAAAAAGAATTAAGTAAAAAAGGTTTCATAGCAGATATAAAGAGACCGGAAATTATAATCATAGGTTTTGATGTTGATTTAAATTATAAGAAATTAATAAGAGTTATAACCCATATAAATAACGGTGTAAAATTCATACTTACACATTCAGATCCTTTATGTCCTTATAAAAATAAACAGGAAATACCAGATGCAGGTTTGATGGTTAATATGGTTTCAGAGGCTACTAAAAAAACACCTTCCAATAAATTTGGAAAGCCCTATAAGTCAACTATTAATTACATAATAAAAAAATATGGTTGTAATAGGGGTAATATGCTTATTATAGGAGATAGGATAAACACTGACATAAAAATGGCTGTGGAAAATGATATATCTTCTATATGGATAACAGGAGGTAAACGCACAAACCCGGTTAATTACTACCCTACCGAATCGGTTTCTTCAATAGGAGAACTATATAATATAATAAAAATGATGTAATATCTACTACTTATTTTTAAAATGTGCAGATAGAAATCATTAAAAATCGATTTATTAACTACCAATTACATTTAAATATATATATGATAACCATAAAATTTATAGAAGCGTTCTTATTCGGTCTTTTAAGTATTTTAGGAGTGTTCGCTATATATTACTCTGCTATAATAGTCAGAGTACTTGTAAAGCATAGAAAGGATAAGGCACCGCTAACGAGTTATTTTCTAAATCCAGAGCAGGCAAGCGTCCCTTATTTCATATATGCAGGTATATTTGGCTTCTTAACGGGGTTAATTTTGATGCTAGACTATATAGATGGAGGATTTACTCCAATAACTCCACTTCAGTATACTACATTTTTTTCCGGGTTCATTTTTGCTGTGTTAACAGCCTTTTTTATAGTACTAGATATTAAATTTTGGTATACTAGGTTTAAGAGGTTTTTATGATATTAAATGAAATCTTAGGTTTAGTAGGAATAATATCAGGGGTCGTTATATTTGTTTCTACTATAGGTTTTATTTATTTTATAATAACAGCATATAAATATGGCTCTAAAACTGAAGCAAATAAATTCTTTGGAAGTTATATGTTAAATAACCCAATTAGATATGTGTTTGCTTTTATATTTATAGTGATATCGGCTGTTTCTCTGTCAATAGGATTCATAGCATCATTTATAGCCGTATTTTTCTTTAATCCTTTAATTATATGGGAAGTTAGTGGTACTGTAGCAATTATTAGTCTGGCTTGTTTCTTCGTTGCTTTTACAAGTATAGACCATCCAAGTCGATTTTTAAGTTATATAAGGTTTCTTAAAAACAAACGTTAATCCTGGTTGGAGTACTTATTTCCAAACTCTCTTCTTTTAGAATGATGAAAATTTCTATTCCCATTATTCCCGAATCTTCTATTAAATGGCCTTTTATCACTATTTCGTCTATCCCCTCCAAAACCACTATTTCTCCGCATTGCCATATCTCCAAAATCATTTGTCTGTTCTGATATTCCTTTCATTTTTTCTTTATAAGAAGATAAATCAAATTCAAGCAAGTTCATTTTTATTTTAGCATAAGACTCTATGTCATATACTAAGTATCTTTCTCTTGGTGTTAATATTGTAAAAGCTCTTCCGCTTTTTCCCATTCTTGCTGTTCTTCCAACTCTATGTACATAAGCTTTTGGATCTTCTTCTGCGTCAAAATTTATTATATCTGATACATTATCAATATCTAAGCCTCTAGATGCAACATTCGTAGCTATAAGCATTTCTGTTCCACTCTTAAAAAGACTCAAGGAATGTTCTCTTCTGCTCTGACTTAGTCCACCATGCATTAATACAGCAGGTATACCCACTTTTCTAAGTATTGTATGTATTCTCTCCGCGTTTATCTGGGTTCTGCAGAAAACTATAGATTTTTTAGGTTTCTTAGTATCTATATAGGCGAGTAAGGTAAGAAATTTATCCGCTACTCTAGCAATAGAATAATAATGTTCTATAGTGTCCACAGTAACCTCTTTAGAATCTATATTTATGATTATAGGATTTTTTGTGTATTTGTTAGTGACCGCTCTTATTTCACTGGGTATAGTAGCAGAAAAGAACATAGTTTGTTTTTCTTGGGGTATTTTTGATAATATATATTTTACATCATCAATAAAGCCCATATCTAACATTATATCGAATTCATCTAAAACAAGGAATTTTATTTGGTCTGTGGGAAGTTCTCCTCTTTTAATAAGGTCTATTACTCTGCCAGGTGTTCCTACTATTATATTTACACCTGCTCTTATAGCTTCTATTTGTATATTTATCGATGCACCGCCATATACTGTAAATGTCCTTATACCAATGTTATGTCCTATCTGTTTAGCCACATCTGTAACCTGCATTGCAAGTTCTCTAGTTGGAACTATTACCATAGCCGAGGGGTAATGTGATTTTTTCAAGTTATTTATTATAGGTATGAGAAATGCAGCTGTTTTACCACTACCGGTTTTGGATTTTACAATAACATCTCTACCTTCTAATCCTGGTGGGATAGCCTGTTTCTGAACTTCTGTAGGCTCTTTAAAACCCATTGCATTAAGGGAATCAACAATCTCTTTCTTTATATTCATTGAATCAAACATATTATATTATCTCTATATCGTATTATGATATAAATAGACTCCTCTATATAATTCCATGTTTATTTAGCTATAAATGACTTAATTATTAAAGTTACTTAAAAATATATGAAAAATCCGGAAAAAGAAATTAAAAAATGGTGGAACTTGGCTTCTGAATATTACCAGATAGAGATTTCCAAAGATAAAATGGATGACGTACACTATGGCCCATTTGGATCTAGCGAGAAAAAACTACATTTACTCGGAGATATAAAGAAAAAGAGAATACTAGAACTAGGCTGTGGAGCTGGGCAAGTATCTATAGCACTCGCAAAAGAAGGAGGGGTATGTACTGGAATAGATATATCTGAGAAACAAATTGCAAAAGCAATAAAAAATGCAAAATCAGAAGGTGTGAATGTAAATTTTGTAATAATGCCCTTTTCATCTATTAAAAAGCTTTTAAAAACAAAATTCGATATAGTTATCTCGGTTATGGCCCTACAGTACTGCTACAACCTTAAAAAGCTTTTTGCTGATGTCAATAATTTATTAAATGCAAACGGGTTGTTCATATTTAGTCTAGAACACCCATTTTATCTGTCAATTAACCCAAATAATCTGAAACTTACTGAAAAATACTCTTTAGAAGGTTTAAAGAAGGATAAGAGTGATACTGGAGAGTATATATACTTTCATAGAAAATTATCCACTATTATAAATTTTCTAGTGTCATCCGGTTTTTCGCTTGAAAATGTGTTAGAACCTATAGAAAAACCCGATAAGATCTGGGGAGTAGGTTATAGAATGGCACTTGTGAATCGTTTAGGTCCGACTATAATATTTAAATCAATAAAAAAGAAATAAAATTAAATACTAAAAAATAATATTAAAGCAATGATAAAGGTCTTAAATAAACCTTTTTCTGATGATAAAAGTCTAATGGCTTTAAATCCAATTATTAGAAAATGGTTCGTATCCAGGTTCAAAGAGGTTACTCCTCCACAAAAATTCTCTTTTAAATTGATAAACTCTGGGAAAAATGTCCTTATAACTGCACCTACTGGAAGTGGTAAGACTCTATCGGCTTTTATACCTATAATAAGTAACCTCCTAAACCTTGCAGATTCTGGAGAATTAAAGGAAGAGATATACTGTCTATATATATCTCCATTGAGAGCACTTAACAACGACATATATAAAAATCTGATCTCTCCCATAAATGATTTATACTCTATAGAAGATTTGATTGACAAGAAGAAGATAACAATTGGCGTAAGAACTGGAGATACACCTCAGAGTGATAGAAGAAAGCAATTTGTTCATCCTCCAAATATATTTGTAACAACACCAGAGTCACTAGCTATAATGCTAAACTCCCCAAAATTTATACAAAAATTTAAAAACCTTAAATATGTAATCGTAGATGAATTGCATGAGATAGCAAACAGTAAAAGAGGGTCTCATTTAGCTATCTCACTTGAAAGACTTGTAGATTCAGTAGGACATGATTTTATCAGGATAGGCCTAAGTGCTACAATTTACCCATTAGATAAAGCGGCTAATTTTTTAGTAGGTACAGATAGGGATTGTGTAGCCGTAGACGCGTCATGGAGTAAAAAAATAAATGCAGAGGTCTTCTCACCATCCAACGATTTGATATATACCGATGAACGTAAATTGGATAACAGCATGTATAAAATGATAAATAACACTATAAAAAAGAACAGAACCACACTTATATTTACCAATACCAGAAGTGGTACAGAACGTTTAGTATCCAATCTTAAGACACGATTTGGTTACAAAGATTATGAAATATCTGCTCACCATGGTTCATTATCTAGAGAAGAAAGGTTTGAAGTTGAAGAAAATCTAAAAAAAGGTTCTTTGAAATGTGTTGTATCCTCAACAAGCCTTGAGCTAGGCATTGATATCGGAAGCATAGATAATGTTATACAGATAAACTCTCCAAAAAGCATAACACGTTCCCTTCAGAGAATAGGAAGAAGTGGACACAGCTTTAAAGATATAGCAAAAGGGGAGATTATAGTAAATAATAGGGATGATTTAGTAGAGTGTACAGTCATGTTATATGATGGTTTAAGAAGAAAACTAGATGCATTTACTATGCCAGATGCTCCTCTAGATGTTTTAGCACAGCATATTGTAGGTATGGCGTTAAATAAGATATGGGATTTAGATCTAGCCTATAAGATGGTAAAGAAGGCTTATCCATTCAGAAACCTAGATAAAAAAGATTTTATAGCACTTATAAAATACCTTGCCGGAGAATATGTTCCATTACGTGAAAGATCAGTTTATGGGAAGATTTGGTTTGATAATGATACCCAAAAATTTGGTAAAAGAGGCAGGCTTACAAGATTAATATATTATACAAATATTGGTACTATACCGGACGAAGTAGCTATAAATGTTTATTTGTTAGGTAGTAAAAGAAAAATAGGAAACATAGAGGAGGAATTTCTAGAGAAATTAAAAAAAGGAGACGTATTCGTTCTTGGAGGTAAAGTATACAAATTTCAGAGAGCTAGCGCCGCCGATTGTTATGTGCTTCCAGCAAATGGCCTTAAACCAAACATACCTCCGTGGTTTTCAGAGCAATTGCCATTAAGTTATGAACTAGCTTTGGATATAGGTGCATTTAGAAAAAAGTTCTCCTCTATATTAAATGAAAAAAATAAAGGTAGTTTTTTATATCGTAAGAGTATAAAAGAAATTCCACTACCTGTTAAGAAATACCTTTCGGAATTTCCAATTGATGAAAATTCTAAAGCGTCTTTATATGAATATATAATGGAACAAAAATACTTTGCTGGTTTTGTTCCTTCGAATAATATGATACTTATAGAAAAAACTATATACAATGATAGAAAATACATCATATTTCATTCTCTTTTTGGAAGAAGAGTGAATGATGCCCTTTCTAGGCTTTTTGCATTTATATTTAGTGACAGGATTAATGAAGAAGTTGGTTTGGTAATAAATGATAACGGTTTTGGTATTACATTAAGTAAGGAATTTTCAGATAATGAAATAAAAAGTATAATAACTGAAGCCATAAATTTAGACTTAAAAAGAGTTATAGATGAAAATATAAAGAGAACAGAAATACTTCGTAGACGTTTTAGGCATGCTGCAGCCAGAGGGCTAATGATATTAAGAAAGTATAAAGGACATAGAATAAGAGTAGAAAGGCAGCAGATAAATGCACAGGCTCTTCTAAGAATAATAATGGATATGGATGAGAATTTTCCCATATTAAAAGAGGCTTATAGAGAGATAGAGAACGATGTTATGGACATATTACATGCGTCTGAAATACTAAACAAAATAAAAAACAGTAAAATAAAATATAAAATAATAGAAACAAATGTTCCATCTCCTTTTTCCCACAGTTTGGTTACGATGGGAGAACTTGATGTAGTAGCTACAAAGAATAAAAAAGAGTATATAAGAAAACTTCACAAGTTAGTTATGGAAAAAATAGAAAGGAGAAAAGATGATAATAAATGAATCAATAGAACTCTTAGAAGGTATACCAATGGTGTATCTGAAGCCGCTATCGGCTTTGATAATATCTGATACTCATTTAGGTTATGAAGGACAGATGTCCTCCTCTGGTACACTTATACCTTCAAGAAATCTATCATTTATAAAAGACATGATCGAATACGGTGTAATGCATACAAGTGCAAAAAGGCTTATAATAACCGGTGATTTAAAAAATACTTTTTCTGATTTGGAATACTATGAAAAACGTGAAATCTTAGAATTAATAGAATTTTGCAGTTCCAGAAATTTAAAAATTTCTATGATAAAAGGAAACCATGATAATTATTTGGACAGAATAAAAAATATGTATGATATAGATATAATTAAGGAATATATCGAAGAAGACAATTTTTATATTTCACACGGAGACGAATTACCTTTAATCGAGGCTGATACTTACATAATAGGGCATGAACACCCTAGTATAGTTATATACAGGCAAAATGGTTCAAAACAGAAATTGAAGTCATTTTTGTGGGGGGAAACATATAATAAAAAGAAGATATTAGTTATACCAGCTGCAAGTATATTTGCTACAGGTACAGATATAAATGATACGGAAAAAAAGGATTTGTTATCACCATTTCTTAGAGAATTTTGTGATGTAAACGAACTAAATGCAATATGTATATCTGAAGGAGAGAATTTAAATTTTGGAAAAATTAAATATTTACGAGGTATAATAGTTTAATTATTTTTTATATTATTAGTTTTTTCTCATTTTATATCAGTATTTAATGTTGGCTTTCTATATAATATGTATTTAACTAAGTGTTGCTTTAGATTAAAATGTCATCTACAAAAATAGTCGTAATAGGTGCAGGTTCTACGGGTTCTTTTATAACTCATGATCTGGCAAGCAGAGGTTTTGACGTTACTGTAATAGAGAGAGGCAATATTATAGGAGGAACAAGTGGAAAATTTCATGGTATGCTTCACAGTGGAGCGAGATATGCGATGACAGATACAGCAGCGGCAAAAGAGAGTATACTCGATAATAAAGTCATATCTGATATAGCTCCATTTTGCATAGAGAATACAGAAGGTTTATTTGTAGCTTTAAATGATGAAGATTTATCATTTCAGGAAAAATTTGAAAATGGTTGCAAATCCGCAGGAATACCTATAGAAAATATAGAACCAAATAAAATATTAGATGAAGAACCTTTTTTAAATAAGAAAATAAAAGCAGCTTACCTCGTACCAGATAAGACAATTAATTCTTTTAGATTTATAACTAGCCTTCTATTAACCGCAAAGAGAGAATCTGCAAAAGTCTATCTGAATACAGAGGTAGTGGACTTTATAAAAGAGGGTAATACCGTTAAAGGTGTAAGAGTAAAAAGCCAAAATGGAGAAATTAAAGACATTGCTGCAGATTTAGTAATAAATTCGAGTGGAGCTTGGGCATCAAATTTAATAAACAACAAGCTTGGAATAACAAGTATAGAAATGATACTTTCAGCAGGTACTATGGCCGTTATAAATCGTAGGTTTACAAAACGTATTATAAACAGATTAAGAGAACCATCTGATGGAGATATAGTGGTTCCTTTTTTTAATGATTCAATAATAGGTACTACTGCATTTATTGTTGATGATCCGGATAAATTTGATATAGATAGAGATGATATAAGTTTTCTTCAGAAAGCTGGAAGTGAGATGATTCCTGCCTTAGCCACTTACCCCGTGCAAAGATACTACGCAGGTGTAAGACCTTTGGTAGCAACGGAGAATGAAGATTCTAGGAAGGCTAGTAGGGATTTCAGAATATTTGATCATAGTAAGACTGACAACATAAATGGAATAATAAGTATAGTTGGAGGTAAACTCAGTACATCCAGGATAATGGCAAAGAATATAGTAGATTTTGTAAATGATAAATTTAATATGAACACAAAATCTAATACTGAAAATATAAAATTGTATTGGCCTTCAATAACGGCAGAAACAGTTGATGAAATGGCTAAATCGCTTTCTATAGATAAAGGTCTTTTAATTGAAATAATAAATGAGTCTTCAGGAAGAACTTATTCTGACATGTATTCTGGAGTAAAGGATTTTTTATATTCAAGGATGCTTTTTAACTAATATGGAAATGACTGGAAATTTTGAAGTTAATTCAAATATTGATAAAGTTTGGGGTATAATTTCTGACCCAAATAAATTCTCAAAATGTCTGCCAAATGTAATTTCTACAGAAGTAACTGGTGATTCTTTTGAACTGCATTTCAAAGTCGACGCAAAAAAATACACTTCTAAATTTATAGGAGCAAGTTATCTGTCAAATCTAAACATTAAGTTTTCGGCTAATATGCAGGAAAAACAGGAAAAAAAGCATGTATTAATTTCCGGTACTGGTTCAACTATCGGTCTAAAATTCTCGCTTTTAATATATCTAGATATAAATAGCGTATCTGATAATACCAATGTGAACTGGAAGGCAAATATAGAACTTGGAAAAATGTTAAAATTATTTGGTAATGAAACCATCGAACAAGCAGTAAATGATATAGTAAAACAGACTATAGATAATTTAAGGAATATCCTAAATTAAAAATATTTAAACGACAATAAGTTATAAATTTATCCACTATTAAAATGGTAAAATCTAAAAACAATGTCGAATTAAAAGAGAAGGTCATACTTACGATATTAGTAGTCGGTATTTTAATGGCGTCAATAGACTCCACAATAGTTTTGCTTGCATTTCCAGCGATGACGCAGGCACTTCATTCAGATTTATCAACCATAATATGGGTTATATTGGTTTATCTTCTAGTTACTGCGGTAGCATCCACACAGTTTGGCCGAATAGGGGACATTTTCGGAAGGTCTAGAATATTTAATTCCGGAATAGCAATGTTCACAATTTTTTCCTTTATGTGTGGTATAGCACCTACAGCTATAACACTTATAATTTTTAGGGTTTTTCAGGCTATTGGAGGAGCAATGATGGCATCAAATAGTGGTGCTATAATAGCAGATACATTCAGGCGGGAAAAACTAGGCAGGGCATATGGGTTCACTGGTATGGGTTGGAACTTGGGAGCCATGCTTGGTATAGTTTTAGGAGGTATAATAACTACATTTATTGGGTATAGGTACATATTTTTCATAAATGTGCCAATAGGTATAATACTCTTTATTCTTGCAATGAAATATGTGCGTGATAACGCAAGAGAACGACAGCGTCTAGATATTCTTGGAATGATTTTACTTGCGGTTTCTGTATCAATGATATTATATGCAGGTGTAAGAATAGCATCTGTTGGACTAAATTTAATAAACTTAATTACCCTTTTTATAGGATTTTTAGTTCTAGTTCCATTTTATTTCAGGGAGAAACTGTTTACCAGTCCAGTGATAAAGTTTTCAATGTTTAAAAATAAGATATTTAGAAATTCGGTATTAGCGTCAATGTTTCAGGGACTTGGTTTTATGGGAGTTGCTTTCATGCTTATAATGTATTTACAAGGAGTAAGAGGCTTCTCACCATTTTATGCATCCCTATTGCTTTTACCAGGATATGTATTAAGTGGTGTGTTATCTCCTTTTATGGGCAGATTTTCAGACAAATATGGAGCAAGACTTCTAGCAACTATCGGTCTCGTTATAATGATGGCGGGTATTTCAGTATATTTATTACTTCAAGTCAATTCCACTATTTACATTGTTCTTTTGGGATCTGCTATAACCGGTTTAGGAGGCGCAATGTTCTGGCCTGCTAACAATAGTGCTGTAATGAAGAGCAGTGAGGAAGGCAGATTTGGAACGGCATCTGGGGTATTACGTTTATTTGGAAGCCTGGGAATAATGGGTAGTTTCATAATAGTTATAGTAGCTGCCACTTTAGCTATCCCAAGATATCTTGCATTTGAAATATTTGTGGGAACATCAAAGCTTATAGGTGGAATTGAGAAAGGGTTCATAAACGGAATGCACATTTCGTTTTTATTTTTGATAGCTATGTTAGTTATAGCAGCGCTTTTATCCCTTACAAGAGGGAATGAGAACGCCGGAACATATATAAAAAATAATCATTTAAAATAATTTAAATATTAGCTTTTTTATGTCTCATTAGAAAAAATAGAAGGAAGAATATTACTATTTCCATTGTAACAACAATGCCTATAGCTAGAATTGACGGTTTATTCTGAAAGTATTCGGGGTATATCAGAAATACAAGCAAAAATCCCGCCAGAAATGATATAATACCAGAGAAGAAGGCATAAAAATAATCCTCTTGATTTATCATACTACTTTAGAGTTTTTGTATTCGGAGTACACTTTCTCAAATATCTCCTCACCGAGTCCGTCAAAGTAATAATGTTTATCGATCATCCGTTCTATGAATTTATTTGGGTCGTCCATATACTCGAATAACTGCAGAACATGCTTTTTTACCGTCTCGATTTGTGAGTCCTTTATTTTCTGTGTATCTAGTTTGTAATCGAACTTTCCAGTGTTTATTTTTCCCGTAAGATTTATGTATGCTATCGCGGTGTCTATATCCTTTTCTTTCACTCCTTTCTCTGCCGCTAGCATCCGCCTATAAAGAGAAAGTTGCCTTCTATGTTTGGAACCTTCCTCCTCCGATCTGTCGGTCTTGAAGTCTATTATAAGAAATCTGTTCTTTTCTTTATTTAGAAACACTGCGTCTATCTTTCCTACTATCTTAATTTCTCTTTCCATTCCAGGAAATACCGCTTCAAGCGGAAGCTCCACGGATTTTTCCGCATCTACCTGTTCTGCCCCGTATTTTTCGCTTATTTCCCGTACTATTTTCCTTATGTTTTCAAGTATTCTAATCTCGTTTGTATTAAGTTCATCCTCATTTAAAGTTTTCTTAAACATCTCCTCTGCTATGCGGTGTGCCTTTGATCCGAATTCTATACTTGCCGTCTTCTCCCGTATACCCAGAATGTTCCCTTTTACGAAATTCACTGGGTTTTGCACAGAGTCAATGAGAGAGAAGGAGATTGTCTTCGGTCCATTTCTGAAGTAGTTATATATGCGGTCCAAAAGCCAGTTGCTATCATCATTAAGTATTTTCTTTGCATCTTCATAGTTCTTGTTAACGAACAGTGAATACGCCTCCTCATATCTTTTTTTGTATGGAGCTGGTTCATCTTCCACTTCTTCAATCCTTTTGTCTATAAATCCTTCTATGTAGTATTCCTCGGCTATGTTTGGATTTGTTACTATGTAAAGTCCTTCTTTTGCCCGTGTAAATGCAACAAAATCTACGCGCACACTCTCTTCAGATAGTTCCTCCTTCACATCAATATTTTTAGTCTGCTTTATTATGGAATTTGTTACTAAGTCAATGAAACTGGTTTTATTGTTCTGTCGTTTTGGTAAATATATAACATTGTCAAATTCTCTACCTTTAGCTTTGTGTACTGTTGTCAGTATAAAATTTTCATCCGCATTATTCGAGTCATAGTTGTCTTCGGCTGCATATAAATATACAAATAAATCATCAAGGTTGGGTATTTCGGTGTTCTGGAAATAGTCATTAATATTTTCCAGTACTGCCGCAGCGCTTATATAATAATCATTGTCAAGCGAAACGGATATGGGAAGTACAACGTCGTTAAATATCTTGTTCAAGCCGTACACATCAAATGCTTTTTCAATATTCTCGAAAAACGGTTTCGCAAGCCTCTTTAATTCCTCGAAAGTTATCTCCCTCTTCCGATATTTTTCCTCTATTTGAAAAGCCTTTCTTAATGGTATTCCCGAAAAAGGAGTGAATAACGCTTTTATTACATCCCGTTCATCTCTGTAAAAAAGCCCTTTTACATAATCTATTATAGCGTTTTTGGCACGCTTGGAAACAGAGGCACTTGCGGTAGTGGCATACCTTAGGTTCTTGGCATCTAGCATCCTTGATATTTCAACTATCTGCTCGTTGGTCCTAGTTATTATAGCCACTTTCTTTCCATTTGACAGAAGTTCTATCGCGTGCTTCACGGCAATGTTGTTAACATTATTTCCAACTATCTGTATTACTTCTCCGCCGTCTCCAAGTTTTCCTGTGAAATCCTTAAGTTCGTTTGCATAAGTTGGGTCTTTTGTATTTTTCAGAAAATACTGTTTGGAATAATTAAGTATGCTGTTGTAGCTCCTATAATTGAGGACTTTGGTGCTTATATCTGCGCCAGGCATCTTCTCAAATTCGATGAAATTCTTTAGGCTACCACCTTGAAATCCGAATATTGACTGTTTTCTGTCTCCTACTAGGAACATATAATCTCCTAATAGCCTAGCTATATTCGCTTCTACTTCATTGAGGTCTTGCAGCTCGTCCACCAGCACATACTTATAGTGTTTTTTAAGTGGGTCATATTCCATCAAAAACCGGCTCAAAAGATCATTGTAATCTATTTTGTCGTCTCCCTTTGATTTCTCGTAGTCACGGAAGGCTGTTATAAAATAGTCAAGAAATGCCAAAATCTCATCAACCCGTACTTCACTCATGTTCTCCAGGAATGAACTTCCCATAAGATCTTCCTTAGTACTTTTTATATCCACACTATCTGGCAATATCCCAAAACTTTTTATGTATCTTATTGAGTTTTCTATCTTTGGTATCAATTCTTGGATAATGTAATCCTTTTCATAGTTGAAAGCATTGTTGCTCTCAAGGCTTTTGTATATAGAGAACCTTATGAAGTTGTTGTTTACTAGTTCTAATTCCTTTCCATCTCCAGAAAAATAAGCGTTGCAGAAACTATGAAAAGTTGCAATAGTAAGTCCGTTTATCCTCGCCGGTTC
Organism: Candidatus Parvarchaeota archaeon UBA446; assembly: GCA_002503215.1. Lineage (GTDB taxonomy): Archaea > Nanobdellota > Nanobdellia > Parvarchaeales > Parvarchaeaceae > Parvarchaeum > Parvarchaeum acidophilus. Next base: position 31,782 of record DARG01000017.1, on the reverse strand, counting down.
TATCTCGTTCTCCTTGAACTTGTTGGTTATCTTATCGAACATCTCATCAACTGCTTTGTTTGTGAAAGTAAGGCATACTATCTCATTTTCGTTTACCCCATTTTTAACAAGTTCTACCACTCTATCTGCAAGTGCCGTTGTTTTCCCTGTACCTGGATTAGCTTTTATAAGTATGTTTATTGCAAGATCCATAGATATCAATGGCAAGAGTATTATAAAAATTTTGGATTTGTTAGTATAAAGTAAAACAGTACTTTTTTATAGAATCATCGAATAAAAATAAAATGGAAAGAAAAGTTTATAGTGAATTGAAGGATATAATAGCTCCAGAGCACACTGCACTCGTTGTGTGGGATGTTCAGAAGATGCTGGTTGACAGAATATACAATAAGGAAGAATTCACAGTAAATATAGACAAGTTGATAAACAAGGCAAGAGAACGGAATATGCCTGTATTTTTTACAAAGATAACTCCCCTACCGACTAGGTTCGAATCTCCTGCCAGAAAATACTCCTATGGGAAAACTGGTTTTAATATGTCGCAAATTCCAAAAGAGATGTTTGATTTGGTTATAGATCCAAGAGAAAATGAGATAGTCCTGAGCAAGAACACCGCTAGTATATTCATAGGAACAAATTTTGAGCTTATGGCCAGAAATTCCGGTATAGAAACAATTATAATCGCAGGTATAGCTACAGAGATAGGGGTTGAGTCCACTGCAAGGGATGCCGCCAACAGAGGGTTCTATACTATTGTCTGCTCGGATTCATCGTCCTCCAGTGACAAGGACGCAAATGACAGATCCATACTTAATATGAGAAAAATGTTTGATGTTTTAAGCACAGATGAGATAATAAAGAATTTATAAATTGCAGGCAAATACAGGTAAGAAAGACATAAATTTTATTATAGTCGCAGAAATACTAGTGGTTATAAATATAACAAACTCCTAACTAATACATGGAAACAAAAGAATTTAACAAAACCAAAAGGCAACTTTCTGTTCTTGGGGTAGGCACATGGGAACTAAGCAGCGATATAAATGAAAATGTTAAGGCTATAAAGTATGCCCTAGATAACGGAATTAATTTCATAGATACTGCAGAGATGTACAACACTGAAAACGTTGTGGCGCAGGCTATAAAAGATTATGATAGAGAAAAACTTTTCATAGCAAGCAAAGTCTGGCCTACACACTTTGGTTATGATGATGTGATAAAGGCGTGTGAGGGTAGTCTGGAAAAGCTTGGAACTAAATACTTGGATCTATACCAACTACATTGGCCAAATAAGGCAATTGATATCAAAGAAACCATGAGGGCAATGGAAAAACTTGTCAGCGACGGCAAAATAAAGAGTATAGGTATAAGTAATTTTTCACTTAGTGAAATGAAGGATGCGCAGAATGCAATGTCAAAGTATGAGATAGCCTCTAATCAAGTAGAATATAGTATTGTTACTCGAGATATAGAAAAGAGCGGTCTTTTTGATTATTGCAGAGAAAATAGTATTGCAATAATAGCTTACAGTCCACTTTCACATGGAAAGCTATTTGGAAATGCTAAACTTATGGAAGACCTTTTATCGATTGGAAAAAAATACGGCAAGCAACCTGCGCAGATAGCTCTCAGCTGGTTACTCCACAGAGATAATACTTTTCCAATACCGAAAGCAAGTAATACTGAGCATATGAAAGAAGACATAGCTTCAGCAGACATAAAACTTAATGATGAGGATATCTCATTTCTTTCGGGGCTGGAGGAAAAATATTATACGGAACCAATATCCAAGGGTCATAAGAAGAAAGAAGACACAATAAACCGCTATAATTTCAGGGAAGAAAAGACGGATTAAAATAACATTAAAACAAAGAGAATAATGATTGTTATGGCATGCAGCACAATAGAATTATTGAATATTCTAGGAAAGAAGTGGGATGCTACTATCCTTGAAGAAATAAAACAGGGAAATGACATAAATTTCGACAAGCTTTTATCCTTAAATGCAAAGATTTACCCTAAGACACTCAACAAGGCACTCAAGGATTTAGTAGGAATAGGTTTGATAACTAAAGAGATATACTATCAAAATAGGATGAAACGCAGCAGATATCTTGTTACCTTAAAAGGTAAAGAGCTACTTATATCATTTGAATATTTTAAGCAGGCCAACTGTCTAAATAACGGTAATCCTGTAAAGAACTGTGGAGAATGCGAATTAGGGCCCAATCAAGTGTCAGATACTAACCAAAAGGTTAGTGAGCCTATTTAATTGATTAAATTATATAGTAATTGGCATGGCTAGTCAAAAAAGTGATATAAACACTAATCTAAGTAATACCGATAATAGTCATAATAATGTTCCTGATACTGACCAAAAAGGTTTAAAAGGGCTTTTGGACCCGCTATTTGGTGTCCTTCATGAGCAGTATATAAAATACGTCCCTTCCTATGGAAACAGCTTTTTCTTCACTATAGGCATTTATCTATTGGAGCTTTTTGTCATACTTGCAGTTACTGGGATGGTAATGCTCATATTCGGGCCTTATTGGTGGAACACTACCGCAATAGGAACGCTTTTTAGGAGTATACACCTATGGGCCGCAGAAGCCTTCGTTACACTAATGTTCCTGCATGTTTTTGTGAACTTTTCTACTTCCGCTTTTAAGAAAAAGAAACTTGTCTGGATTATTGGAAGTATAATACTTATGCTAGTGCTGTTAGAATTCGCTTTTGGGATAGGTGTACAGGGAGGCCTACTTTCACAGTGGAATGCTAAGGCAGGTGCAGACCTTTGGAATGGCATGGGTCTAGGGTTTTGGATAAATCCGATGAATCTGGGTGCTGTATTGGGTTGGCACGTGGCAATCATTCCACTTCTGTTATTGGCGCTTATATTCCTGCATTATTCAATGGTAAAAAGAGACGGCTTAAGCACACCTTACAGAAAGGATATACCTTACAAAATGGTGGAAGCTGACCATAAAAAGATGTATAGGAGAATGATATACATATTCGTAATAATAATTATATTCGCTTTCATATTCAGTTCTCCGTACATAGCACCACTTACAATAAGCCAAGCAGCGACATCTAATCCTTCTAATATTGGTACTACGCTACTACAGGAATATAACTTTTCTTCCAGTACCGCGACTTATTTGGATACAATAGATCCATACACTTTCAGTACAAGAGCAGTTTACTTTACGGTTCCTTATTCTGCTTACATTAGATTTTCCAATAAGACAAATGAAATGTCAATTTTCAATTCAGAAAACCAGTCGCAGCAGAATGCAGATTTTGCAGAGGCATATCATTACTTCAGCAATAATGGTTCCATTTCAAATGCTTTGAAATCCAGCAATCCTTTAATGGTTGCTACTGCGCAGCTGACCCAAATGGCTAAGTCTGGAGAATATCAGTTTGTAGTACAGAACGAAAGTTCAAGCGGATTAGATGAGACTTATATTATACGCTTTCTTTATGATACGGGTGCTCTTTCTAAAGACGCAACTACGTTTGGGCTTAGAACTGCTCAATGGGGTATGTTAAAGGTTGGAGCGCCCCCCTGGTCCATACAGTATTGGCTTATACCTTACGATGCACTGGAAATAACTACATCTGGTATACCTTGGTGGAACGACCTCGAAAATGGTCTAATAGCGGTTATAGCTCTACTTATATTGATGCTGCTTCCATTCATACCATGGGTAAGAGACATACCCGATAAACTTAAACTGTATAAACTTTTCTGGAATAAACATACCAATTCAGAAATGCGAAAGACTAAAAAATGAAATTAGATAGTCGTAACTATTACGATAGTATCCATATTTAAATAGCAAATGTATAGTAAAGCTATGGGATTCGTTGATGAATTGGCTCTAGAATTGTTCGTAGTAGCTTTTGTAGGTTTCCTTATGGATTATGTCATTCTAGGTATGTATAAAGATTACAGAGCGAGATATATCTCAAAATCTAATTCTAAGGTAAGTATAGAGTCTCGTTTAGGCGATTCTATATTTATGTTTGCCGCTTTAGCTCTTTTCATACTGGTAATGGGTTTTTACGGAGAAATGACATGGAACTTGCCTGGTGCTTATGACCTTTTATTCTATGATCCTTTCATCCTACTTGGGATAATTCTCTTAGGATTTGTATTATCAGTAAAATATAAGCAGAAACTACAGTATGTTGGTCTTGTTGCACTTTTCGCTGGTCTTGTATTGATAGAGTATGGGGTTGCGGGTTATAATCTTGGTTATACTAGCGCGCCTTTAGATTTGCTTGGATTATATGTTTCATTTGGACTAGCAGGTATATTTGCATACCCTACTGCATTAATACTTGACAAATATAAGGAAAATGGCAGCAATAAACCTCTAAGTAATAAGTGGCTTATTTGGATAGTGCTTTTCATTATTTTTATAACTATAGGTGCCGTTCTTGCGGCATTCACTGGCGCTGCGGCAATTCCTTCGCACCTCGCAGCACCTCCTTAAAAGACTAGGATAATTTTGAAGTAGTCTATAAATATAAAAGTATTAATATTATTTACTTTCTAATAGGTAAAATGAAGTTAGAACTATTGCTAGGAGCAATGAAAAACATAGAAACTAGTAAGTACGGAAGCCCATACGAGGTCATAGATAATATACGCTATGCGAATGAGAAAGGTATCAATGTACTTATAGGGCCAGAATGGAGTCTGACTTGTTCTCCAGGCATATTTACAAACAGTATGTTAAGAAGAGAGGATGCGAAAAGAATAGTCAATACCATGTTCAACGCTCCTGATTATATTGAATATGCACCGAGAGATGCGAGGGATATACTTGCAGAAGCGATGAATTCAGGGGTAGAAAAATTTGATGATACAATTTATGTTCCCCACTCAAAGAGAGAATATGACAAAATAATAAAGTCACTTCTAAGAGAGAGCAGAGATTCTGATATGGTAATATACCCCGGAACGGGGATGTTCTATGACAGCAATAAGATTCTGTATAATCATATGCCTGTGATAAAGGCTGGCAGAGTAATAAAAAATATCTATAAGTTTAATGACGGGCTTGGATCTAGATTCAACCTAGATAATATGCTCAAACTTTATCCTTCACAGACTTCAAGTTCAGAGGATTACTCAAAGTCCTTTGGAGATTCGCCAATAATAGAAGTATACGGATTGAAAACCGCGGTAGAGATATGCGCAGATGCAGGTATATTAAAGAAGATAGGTATTAGGGATATAGACTTACAAATATTATCATCATGTGGAAACTCAACGTCACAGCAGGTAACAAATAAGGAAGGTTACCTAGCCATCGTAGATGGAGATATTGAACCTCGAGCCAAAGTAGTCAAAAAATATATACCAAAGTTAAAACCAGTAGAAAAAAATGAGAGGATGGATATATTCAGTCTTGATTTCGAGCTTTAGTCGGCATCCTTCCCTCCTTTTTCAGCTTTCTTGTAATGGTTCTTTATAAAATTATACAGGAACGGTGCGGCGACTATGACGCTTAGAGGTAATAATGCCTGTGTATATGTCATGTTGGATATAAAATTGCTATAATTGTTCAGACTGAGATAATTATGTAGTGAAACAAGGGATTCTGCCCCTCCTATTCCAAGATATGCACTTCCAAGCAGCTCTCTCTCGTCCATTCCAGCTTTCTTATGAATTTTATTCGAGAATACATATAACATAACGTTTAGTATAAAATACGAACCGATTTCTGCTGGTACGATTCCAAAATATTTAAATAGGTATGAGGATATAGGGTTTGCTTCTTCGCCTCCTTGATATTTTATACCGAAAAACGTGAGCATCCTGTCGGAAAACATAGCAGCGGTTTCATATAATAGTTTAAATTTTACCGATAAATTCGTCGTGTAAAAATTTTTTATGCCATAGTATACTTTATACAGGTAAGATTTGAAGCCTTTCTTTGGTTTGTTAGCTTTTGTTTGTTCCAGCAAGGACTCCAACCCCATCACACTTATAAAACCTGATCATTTATAAGACCGCTTTTTTCTCGGCAAAAGCACCTTATAATAGATAAATCCTCCAAATGTTTGCAGTATTCCTCCCATTAATACTGGAAAAGGAAGATATACATCCATCATATATCCGGATAAACCGGAACTAGTCTGGGAAAGTCTATTAGAAAGACCCATTATACTGGAAGCAGTACCATAATCCTGTGAATTTACTCCATTCATATTGACTGCACTTCTAGATGGTGAACCAAAACCCGCTATAAAAGAACGGATAGTAAAGAAAAATATGGATAGTATAAACAGCGGAGAAAAAGCCATTACAATAAGCATAACTCCTTGTAATGTCCTAGTGTATGAAGCGGTGAAAAGTGTGGAAAATCTACTGTGATATGCGCGCTTGGCCGCAAGGTAAGATGCTATAGCCGTAGCCGCGTAAGACACGGTATATAATATACTTATATTAGAAATTGAAACCCCGAAACGAAGCTCGAACCACAGTGGTAGTAAAGGTAATGCTATTCCTAATCCAAATCCATTGAAGAGATTAGCTACTATTATCTTTATGGAATACTTTGCACTGCTCTTTTTCATTATTCTTGTAGTCTTTTTAGGCCTTCTTACTTCTTCTACGAAAAGTAGAGATATCATTGATATTATAATTAATAATGCCGAAATAGCAAAGAAAATACGAAAACTACCAATAGAACCTACATATCCCGAAATAAATCCTATTGCATAAAGAAGCATACTCCCTCCTATAGCGAATGCAGAACCGACATAACTTGTTTCTGCAAGTCTTTTAACTCTTTCTTTCTGGTCCTTCCAATTACTAACTATAAGAGCGGTAGAACCAGGTGAGAAAACTCCTCTCATACCTCCTGCAACTCCAGTTATACCTCCCAATACAGCAGCTATTACAATAATAAAGAAATTAGTCGAAGAAGATAACATTATTAGTGCAATTATCGGAAAGATTTCACCTATTATAAGAGATTTTTTATAACCTAATCTGTCTCCGAGTGCTCCAAGAAAAACTGATAAAAGCGCATTAAACGAAATTATAACAAGATAGATTATACCTATTGATATTACATTGTAATGAAGTATAAACAGGTAGAGGGGTAATGCAAGAGTAACGAATACGAGTGAAACACTTCTCATTGCTCTAGATATCAAAAAAAACTTAAAAGTTGAATTAATATCTTTATTTTTAGTCATATACTCAATAATTTTTACAAATACTTATATTTAAGATGTTTTAATAGAAATAAAGTAAATAAAACTTACATATAAAAACATTACCGATAAGAAGAAATAAATTACATAAAAATATTAGATATCGTAAATACGATATACCAAACGTTTAAATATTATCGATAATTTACTTTAAAGATGGAAAAAATAGTAATAGCAGCCTTTGCTGGGAGCCTCAGGAAAGATTCATTTAATTTTGCGATAATAAACACCGCAAAGAAATACGCCCCTGAAAATATTGATATACATTTATTGGATTTAAACGGTATACCTCTTTACAACGAAGATGACGAAAAAAATATGCCTGAAAGCGTTAGGAATTTTAAGAAAGAAATAAAGGAAGCCGATGCGGTTCTTATAGCTACTCCTGAATATAATAGATCCATCCCAGGGGTGCTCAAAAACGCAATTGATTGGGCATCTAGACCATACGGTGACAATTCATTTGATGATAAAGCGGTAGCAACAATAGGTGCCAGCGGCGGTGCTATAATAGGGACAGCCGTTGCTCAGTATCATTTAAGGCAAATATTTTCATTTCTCAATGCGCACCCGCTAGAGAGACCACAAGTCTTTATCGGAGGCGCTAGCGATAAAGTTGAAAACGGTTTTTTCGTAGATGATGACACCGTAACACTTATAAAAACTCTAGTCGAAAAACTTGCCGAATGGTCTATAAGACTCAATAAAAAAACATAAAAATTATCTTTAATCACTGTAGCTACGTATAAATTTAAATAGTTTAGGGAAAATAGATTAATTATTTAACAAGTAAAAATTTCTAGGACTACGATCTATTCTTATATATCTCTTCTTTAATTGTTTTAATGTGTTGTACAGGCATAAGCAAAAAAAGCAGTGAAGAGACTCCCTTCAACGCACTCTTTTTATACTCATCCCAATATGCGTAATTCTTTGAGAAACCTGTAATAAAAGATTTAAAACTTTTTGTATCTGAATAATTTCTATAAGCAGCAGACAATATTAGTAGGGATACATCCCAGTACATATATTTCTTTTCACCACCATACCTAGCCTGTTCTGCATCTATAACATACGCATTTGAATCCCGGCATATAAAATTTCCTAACTTTGAATCACCAAGAGTATATCCATTTCTGTGTATATCCGACATTGTCCGACCTATACTGCTTCCATCACAGTTATCTATTTCTCCATCTATATACTCTTTATAAATTTTTCTATTCTCAATATCAAAGTTGTAAATCTTTGGTTTTTTTATATCGTTCTCGGCCTGCAGGAAATCCAATTCCCTTTCAAGTCTACCCTTTGAAAACGTTGCAAAAGGGTAAAATATTCGCATAAACGAAAAAAGGGTCCATTTACTTGATTTTATACCATTGTATTTCTTTAAAATTTTTATTAGATTACCCTCTTTAACTATCGAAGCTTGGCTTAAAACCATAACTATAGAAGAATTAAAGTTTTATTAATACTTATTTATTCCTTTCAAAAATAAGAAAATAATGGCTAATGAAGTCTTCTTCCTTCACTAATTTAAAATTAAATTTTTCCATGTCATTTATAACCCTTTTTTTGTCGAGCCTTATGGCAAGTGGTGGCCCGAATTCGCTGACTTCCGGTTTAAAATCAAGAATAGCTATCTTTTTTCTTACAATTTTTTGTATATTTTGAAGTGCTTTTAAGCCACATTCATTAACAAGATCATGATAAACGTTGGCCATAAAAACAATGTCATAAACTCCATTTGAATATTCGCATATGTCTGCTTTAATTGTCTTCATTCCTTCATTTTGCAGTTCCTCAAAGTACGCATCATTTACGTCTAATACGGTAATATTATTGGTTAATGTTAACATATGTTTAGAATAAAATCCATCTCTGCCACCGATATCTATTACACTTTCATCATTTTCTATATCAAGAAGTGTAATAACTTTATTATCAGATGTGCTCCAGATTCTTGCTCTATTCATAACATTACCGTATAATCTGTAAATATTTATAAATAAATAACTATACGCATTTCAATGCAAACTAATTCACTTGGCGGGCATACTCAAGTAATTTATTTTGGGGTTATACTGGTTATATTCATAGTAATAATGTACAGACGAGCTAATATTATTATGAAAGGCAGAAAGCTTTCAAATAAGTCTCTGATACGGCTGCCTCTAATTTACACAGTATTAACGGCATTTTTCTTGTATGATGTTGGCATTTTATTTATTGTACTATCTATAGTGCTATACTTGACGGCAATAATACCAGGTTACTTATTGGCTAAAGAAACAAAAATATTCAAAAAAGAAAAGGAGCAATATTATAAAAGTTCTATTATCATAACAGTAATCTGGGTTGCGCTTTTTATTGTAAGGATAGGAATAGAATTTTTTTCACCTGAAAATCTCTTATTAGAGGGAGTAACCGCAGTACTTCTCGCATTTAGTGCGGGTCTATTTGTTGGAGAAGGACTTCTTATAAGAAATAGATTAAAAATAAACTTAGGTTAATATTATACACTAAATGAAAATAAGACATATTTCGCAGAAGCTAGTGTAGTTCACTCAAAATAACCTGAGATATAAACGAATGCAATTTAGTAATGTAGTGGATTACTTCTTCTAGATTCATGCAAGTAATCCCAATTTCTGTTCTTTATTTTATTTAGGTAATTTATGGTTTTCTTTAGCTCTTTATCATTAGTTTTTCCGTTACCTTTATTAAAACTCAAATAATGGTTCATATTCATAAGTACTATGCAATTATTTTTATCTACGTCAATATTTTCAATGTCAAAAGCAGTATTGGGCATACTGTCGTAAATATCTTCCTTTTTAAGTTTATTGGAAACATGTTCCAGTTGCCTCTCTAAGCTCATTATCATTTCAATATCAAGATGTATTTTTCCATGTAATCCTTCCTGAAGATATTTTTTTAAGTTTGTAGTTTCACTACTGGTTTTCGTTATGTAACCTCTAATATAATCTTTTTTAATCGAATTATCATATACTAATACAAGAGGTTTTACAGAGTTTTTTGGTATAGCCTCATTTATTTTAGTTAAATGGTCGTATTCTTCAATAAAATTCCTTCTAGGTATATAATTTATAGCTAACATAAAGTCTATGTTATTAATTCCGGATAGATATGCAGCTTTTTCAATTAAGTAAGCCTTTTCATCAATGAAATTATAACCGTTTTCTTTCAAATATCCTAAATCTGGCAACTCTTCAAAATTAATTCGTTTCCTTCCCTCCACAAGATTTTCAAGTTTACTTATCTTTTCCATACTTTTCGAAACCTCCCAATTTTTTTATTTTGCCGGATATTTTGTCAAATTGAGATAATATCCCTGCTAATCCTAATCTACCTGCGTAAGACAAAGCCTTTGCTTTTGAGGTTAGACTTATTGAAATTGGCCCATATCTATCAATATAACCACCACTACCCATTCCAAATTGGAATTTATACCAATTCAGCATATCTCCCAGATTATTTGCCGTATGTCCCATAAGCATTCCTACAGGATAATATGATATGCTGTTTGCTGTCCATGAAACTAACGCAAGACTTATCAATTGCGAAATTGAACGGGTTTTCTTGCTAAGTTGCAGTGGAAGAAACGGTGCAAATAACATACCTAGATGCAGGAAACCATAATACGCACTATTTACCAGCTGCGTGTTGTCTACTGCTGAAACGGCAGTAGCGCCCCACGCAGTAGCGATCGAATAAAGCATTATCTTTCTTAAATCGTAGTTTCTTATCTTTGGCATATCTTTAGTCTTGTTTGTATTATACATATCTACAATTTTCCGGTCATATCTTGATAAGGACCCATATACATCTTTTTCTGTAAATATGTTCTCTCCTTTCTCATATTCAGAAGTGTTTTCGTCAAAATTAAGAAGTCTCTCGAGTTTTATGTCGCTTTTTAATGCACTACGGAACTTTTTATTTTCTATCGAAGAAATATACTTTGGATTTGACACGCTAAGCCTGAAATATTCGTTTTTGTCGTTGTAATCTCCAAAAATCACTTCAAATCCGGCTTTAACGTTCATGTGTGCATCTGTGTATGCGTAACCGCTATTTCTGGTCTTTTTCTCGAATCTAGTCATGGCCTTATCCATTATTTTATCAAAATTATAGGAGTAAACCATACTACCTCCGTTCTTCTTAGAATAATAACCTTTATTATACATATTTTATTTTGAGCTTTTATAATATAAATACTTTTCGATTACTAAATAATAGTAAATTATTAAAAATATAGATTTTACGACTTCTGTGTTTTTATCTTAAAACACATGTTTTATATTGCCTTTCTGTACTATTATATTTTATGGAATTTAGGCTCAGAGAAAGACCCATTTTCAAGATAAAGCGCACTGTAGATCCAAGAAGAGACAGAAAACTTATAGAATTCTTGCGTAAACATAGTAATAGAATAAATCTAGGAGGTATCTCAATTGAATCAGGGAGCGACAGCAAGTATGGGGATAACGTATTTTATGCCAAGGGGGAAAAAGGTATAATAGGTGCATGTTCTATAGTGAGTTACAGCCGTGGACTAATCCTTTGTTATAATCTTTCTGTCCTAAAAGAATTTAGAAGGGAAGGGGTGGGAACAGCACTCATTAGGAACGTTATTGACTATGCAAGCATTGAAAAAATACATAATATACTAGTTCTTTCCGAGATTTCAAACAAAGAAGCCAAAAAATTTCTAAAAAAAATTGGTTTCAGAAAAATCGGTAAGATAAGGCGTTTATTTAACAATAAAGATTATATTATGTGGGAATATTTACCTTAATCTCACAGTATAAAGTTGTCCTGATAGAAAGTTACTTCTAATAATTTTAAACTCTTAGTTTGCTTGCTGCCGCTAAATATGCAGTTTCTGCCCAAAAAAGACATTCTATGGTTTTATTCCCATTTTTTTCAAAGAATTTATCGGGATCGTCAACTAATTTTCTTGTTATTACTTCTTGTTCTGGTATAGTGCCATCTGCTCCGATTTTGCTTTCTATGTATTTTATTATATTATCAGCCTCTTCATAATTCCCATTCTCCTTTAAATACATCGCATATTGCAATCCTAGATGGAACCATTGTCCCCTTCCGAAATACCTGTCTAATATATTTCTGTACTTTCCAAAAAATCTATATCTAATGGGCAAAAATTCTCCATCAAAAAGCTCGTTTTCAATGACTTTTAACGTGTTTTTTCTGTATTCTTCTAAATCCTGCGGTATGAAAGTACTAAATATTTCTATTTCCTCTGCGCCTATACTGGGCATTACTTCTCCAAATTCTATCTTAGATTTAGCCAAGAAAGTTCCTCTCTTTTCATCGCTGAATACGAAATTAGATCTAAGAAAGTCTATTACCTGATTTTCATCCACATCTTTTATCTCTATTTTAAGCATTTTAGCGATTTCTTTACTACTTTTTATACCTCTGTAAACAGACGAAACTGTATAAGAATCTATTGTTTTTCCAACGTAAAGTGGCCCATTAACCGTATTTTCTTTTTGATAGTAATAGTACTGTTCCCATGCATCTGCACATGGAGTCTTATGAAAATTATAAATGTACTGTACGATAAAATCAAGGTCTTTTTTTATTATATCTATAGATTTTTCTATTTTGTTGGCATCATGATTTTTTAAATATTCCTCGGTTGCTAGTAATATCAGCGGAGCTGAGTCATACTGCATAGTCCAGCTTCTTGTAGTAATAGCTTCATTAACGTCGTTTGGAGCTCTTTTTACTCCTTCATTATCTACATCGAATCTTGATAATATATGGTTTATACCGATTTTTGATCTATTCCCGCTTATGTCTCTATCATAGCCCCCCATTTGTATCTTTTTTACTTCAAAATCTAATGCTTCCCAGAGGGTATTTATAAGTCTTGAATTAAGTTCATCTAATTCTATTAAATCTTCTTTGATTATATCATATAAATCGCTGTTTCTGCTGTTGTTTATGAATATATTAAGGTATATTGCAGAATAGGCACTGTCCCTATTCCACATAAGATTATATGCCGGATATTTTGTAGATGCTGCGGTCTTAACAAGGTCATTATATGGTATAAAATGCCTCTTAACTTCTTTAGTAACCTTTTTTATATTTTCTATCCTATCATCTGTCAGCGCTTCTTCCAGTTTTACCATAGAAGAATTTTTATCCATTCCGACATAATAAAATATAACACATACTATTATATTAATCTTTAAAATATTATATTATTTCATATGTCTAAAGGAAGATACTGGTTAGCTATAATATTTCCCATTGCTTCGGTATCATCTGGATTTGGCGTAATAATACCACTATATATATTAAGTCTTCACGGTAATGTAGTAGATGTTGGACTTGCAACTACTGCATATGAATTAGTTGTTATACCTGCTTCCCTTATTTGGGGAGAAGCCACCCAAAAGTTTAATAAATTACGTTTTTTTATATTGCTTTCTGTAATAGGAACACTTCCGCTCATAGTATTGCTATATTTATTGCACAGTATAATAGCCGCTATAATAATCTACGCGGCATATGCGTTTATTTTTACGGCATCTTCCCCTGCTATAAATGTTCTTATAATGAACAGAAGAAAGGATACTGTACTAAGATCTTATTATGGAATATATGGTCTTTTAAACATATTAGGTAATATAGTTGGTTACATTCCGGGTATACTTCTTTTTAGTGATGTAATAGCAAGATATCTTATTATCTTAATTTCATTTAATACTATTTCTATATTGCTTACTTTCTTACTTATAAAAAATTATAAAGACAAAAAAAGTATTCGAAATAAAACGAAACATATTAGCAAGATGTTTCCGATATTAAACTCAATAAGCAGACTGCCTCAGATACTTACTGGACATGAACTTATACTAAAACTTGCAGATATACGAAAAAGAAAAAGAACAGTAAGAATATTTACTATGTTTGCTGCGATAGCACTTGTAAATTTTGGAATTTATCTATTTAATACCTCTTATATACCTTTTCTTTACTCATTTAAACTTTCATTCTCCGATATATTTTTAGTAAACGTTATTAATGGAATTGGACAAGCGGTAATATACTTATTTTTCATGACAGGTTGGGCAAAAGGAAAGTTAAGAAAGTACTACAGAATATCGACATTAATACGATCAAGCAGTTACTTTATAGCCATTATATCCCCAATTTTTCTTGCAGGTATACTTTACTTTAATATGTTTTCATATTTTGTAGCCGGGCTTGGATATGCAATGTGGAATATATCTGCATCAGTAATAATATATGTTAATATATCAGGTAAATTAGAAGCACATTATATAGGCATATGGTCTGCCATAGTAGTGTTATCTGGAGTATTGGGCTCCATTTCGTCTGGATTTATTTCATTTTATTCGGGCTATATATTAACGTTTATATTAAGTATAATATTTACAATATCTTCGATATTTGTATTTAATAGAGCTTATAGCAATGGGGATAGTATAATAGACTTTGGTAATAAAGTATAATTTATATATTTAATATGTTCTATAAGATTACTATGGTTTTTATAAAGCCACAGTATCTAGAAAGAAACAAAGGTATATTTTATTTAGAAGATTTACTTTCTAACGATTACTCTTTATCTTTTAGCATGTCCAATAACATATTCCCAGGAGATATCGTTATTAACGCAGGTACGTCATCCGATATATTAAAAGGGATATACAATGGAAAAATAAAACCTTCTTTTATGAAAGAAATTTATGGAATTAGGATAGACAAAGAAAATGAAAGGTCCAATCTTTCGGATATTTACAAAAATGCGGTTAATTATTCTGGCAATAAAAAAGGCGTTGACAGAATAATCTCATTGTCAAACTCAGTATATCACCAACTTTTTTTTCGTATGATGGAATATTCAGACTCTTACAGTAAAGCGAAAGGGATACTAACTCCATTAGACTTAGATTATTTAAATGAAAATAATAACCGAGACGGGAAAGTATTCAGTGTGGAGGCAGCTATAGAAGAAGGACCATTTCTGTGCCATGAATTTGCACTTACCCTGTATTGTGTACTTAATAAAGAAATAAACAATACACACTTTAAGCCTTTTTATGTTATGGGTTATGTAGAAAAAGATAACGAGAAGGCTGGGCACTGTTGGATAGAGCTAGAAAACCGTAATGGCAAGAGGTTTTTCTTAGATAGGATATCAGATGTAGCAGAATTTATAGATCCTCATAAACAATATTTTGAATCTAGTTATGGTATAAAGTATATGAGAGACAATGGGCCATTAATAATAAGAATTTAATTAATGATTAGTTTATTATTCAATGAATATGCTAATATTTTCGGTGTTTGTAGATACTGCATATTCATGGACAAGAATGTTTATAGCATTATTTGTTTCCATCATTATTGGACTTTTTACAGGAATTGCAATAGCACGTTCAAAAATATTAAACAAAATTTTTATGCCAGTTATAGATGTACTTCAGACACTTCCAATATTAGCATTCTTTCCTTTTGCCGTATATCTCTTCGTTTTTTATATACCTGGTTCAATAGGTATAAACGCCGCAGTTATATTTCTGATAATAACAAGTATGCTTTGGAATATAATATTCGGTGCGTATCAAGCGATTGTGGCATTACCCCAAGAATATATTGACTTATCAAAAATATATGATTTAAACTTGTACCAAAGACTGAAGAAGATATTTATACCCGCAGCCCTTCCGAGAATTTCGGAGCAGATGAGTTTATCATGGGCCATAGGGCTTTTTTACTTAGTCACAAGTGAAATATTTTCAGTGGGAACAAAAGACTATGCTGTAAAACATGGGATAGGCGTAGAATTCGTACATGCAGCTGCGACCGGAAATGTTACTTTATACATATATTCCATAGTTATTTTTGTTTTGTTTGTTATAGCTACACGTCTTCTTTTTTTCGAAAACTTTGAAAAAATGGCAAATAGATTTTATTTAAAATCTTATAAAAAGAGAAAACTAGAAAGAGTAATTTTCAAATCTAATTTAAATAAAAATTTTATAACATTAACTGGAAGAATAAAAAATACTTTATACAAAAATAGAGTAAAAAAGACGATAAAACACGTATCTTATGCAATTTTTGCATTTGTGTCAGCTTATATAATTTATAAGCTAGTTTTAATCGTAAACTTTTCAATGCTTTATAAACTAGCAGGATATGAAGAATATTCGCTCCTTTCATTGGCCTTTTCTTTTATAAGAGTATGGGGTGCATTTCTAGCCATATTAGCTGTTTCAGTACCTTTGAGTGTCTATGTGGTATTTTTATCTAAAAGAACGAAAAGTTACATGCTTACTTTTCAGATAATAGCGTCTATACCTGCCACTATACTTCTTCCTGCTATAGCTTATATTGTTTATGGCAATTCAGAACTTCTGGCATTCATAATTTACTTCTTAAGCGGGTTATGGATGTAATATTTGCTATAGTAGCGACTACAAAATATATGCCATCCAATATATCAGAGATAAAAAAGATTTTTCATCTTAAGGGAATAACTGCTTGGAAAAAGATATATCTTAAAGCTATAATCCCTGGTGTCATAACCGGTGCTGTTACTGGTATAGCTGCAGAATGGAATGCTAGTATAATAGCAGAGTATTTCTCCGTCGGTAGTGGAAAAGTCATAACTTCTGTAAATATAGGGGTGGGCAAGGCCCTAAATCTTGCCCTTAAAAACAATAACCTCACTCTTATGGTGATATTGCTTGCAAATATGGTGTTGATGATAATGCTGATAAATTACTTTATATGGCGTAGGTTATATAATGGAGTAAATTCAGTTTATTCTTAATATGGCATTCCTAAAGGTTGACAAAGTTTCGTTTACATATCAAAAAAGCAACATACCTGTACTTAATAACATATCATTCAGCTGCGAAAAATTTGAATTTCTTTCCTTGATAGGTCCATCTGGTTGTGGAAAGAGCACGCTTCTTAGGATTATAGCGGGACTTATAGATGCAAGTAGTGGTAAAATGTTACTTAAAGGAAAGAATATAGATGGCCCTTCTAAAAATATTTCATTTGTATTCCAGGACTTTGCGCTTCTTCCCTGGCTTTCCAATCTAGAAAACGTAAAGCTTGGACTTGCTTATATCGATATGGATGATTCAAAAAGAGAAAAAATAGCTTTAGATATGCTAAATAAACTAGAACTTACCGGTTTTGAGGATGCTTACCCTAATTTACTAAGCGGAGGAATGAAACAGAGGGTCGGACTTGCAAGAGCACTAGTTTCCAATCCTGAGCTTTTGTTAATGGATGAGCCGTTTAGTTCTCTAGATGAGCTAACGGCTAATAGCCTTAGGGCCACAGTTTTAGAGGTGTTAAAAGACAAGAAAAAATTGCCGGAATCAGTTGTAATGGTTTCCCATAATATAGAAGAAGCAGTAGAGATGTCAGATAAGATAGTAATACTCTCAAATAAACCTACGATCGTAAAACATATAGTTAAAGTTGATCTTAAAAGACCTAGAGACAAAGGCAGCAGAGATTTTAGACGAACGGTTGATAGGATATATTCATTATTTGCAGATTAGATCTTCTCTTTATAAAGAGTCCAGATATCTTTATCCTGATTATAAGAGAATATCTTAAGCCTTAAACCTATCATTAATAAGTCTTTTTTGAAACTTTCCAAACCGGAGATATTATCTCTGTAACCTACTAACCCTTTTTTAATCAATTCTTGAAATAATTCGGTAGTTGATACTTCCTTGCTTTTTTTTATTTTTTTTATTATATACGAAAACGGCTCTAAATTTCTTAATGTTTTACTTAAATGGAGTATTATCTCATGCTGCCCTTTATTGATTAGTATACGTTTAAGTTTAACGTCATCTTCTTTTATGTCTATTAATTTTAACAGTTTGCATGCTTCTAATATGTTTATTAAATCATCTATATGCAAAAAAGACTCATCTGAAAGCTTCTGCATGGAAATTTCGCCGTTATAAGTTTTTAATATAGAAATTATACCTAATATCTGGCCCATTTTTATATTTAAAGGAAATACTTTCTTCATACAATGATATTTATGTTTGTATATTTATGTTTTATTTTCTAATATCCATTTAAATATACAGACAACATAGATAGGTATGGCCCAGCAGATAAAGAACTTTAACGGAGATGCTATAGGGATAGTTTTTGTAATAGTAATACCTGTTGTCATAGGTTATTTGTTTTCTATCGTAAATTTAATTTATGGTATAGCTTTTGGGGTAATACTGTTCCTAATATTTTTAGTCGCTGCATTAAGGATAGTAAATCAATGGAACAGAAAAGCAGTTTTATCATTTGGTAAGTATGTTGGTATAATGGGCCCCGGAATACATATAATAATACCTTTTATTCAAACTACTCCAATAACTTTGGATTTACGTGTAATGAATACAGTATTCAAAGCAGAAAAAACACTTACTAAAGATAACGTACCTGTAGATGTAGACGCATTATTGTTTTGGAAAGTAATAAACTCTGAAAGCGCTGTGCTTAATGTTCAATTTTACAGAGATTCCGTACAGCTAGCCGCTCAAACTGCTCTTAGAGATATAATTGGAAAGGCAGAACTATCTGAAATGCTGGCAGGCAGGGACGTAATAGGTAGAGATGTTAAAAATCTTATAGTTGAGAGAGTAAGTGATTGGGGTATAGAAACTATATCTGTAGAGATAAGAGATGTAAGTATACCTCCAGATTTACAGGATGCAATGGCAAGAGTAGCTGTAGCAGAAAGAGAAAAACAGGCAAGGGTAAAATTAGCAGAAAGTGAATCATTAGCCGCAGATAAGATGATAGAAGCTAGTGAAAAATATAAGAAAGATCTTTTCGCCATGCAACTTCGTTCTCTTAACATGATGTATGAGATAAGTTTGAATGGAAAGAATCTTATGGTATTTGTGCCTACAGATAGCAAAGGTTTTAGTATACCTACACCTGTAGGTGTTGAAGGTATAAAGGAATTATTCTCAAAAAGCAATCCTAAAAATGTTCCAGGTGATAAAACTAAAAAACCTAAGAATGAAGAAAAAGAAGAAGATTGAACATACAAAAGCATAAAATACATAGGATATTGACTATAATATGATAGATGAAGTTCTAACAAAAAACAAGAGAATTACAATTATGGTAGTAGTACTTGGCTACTTTTTGGTTGGTTTCCTGCTTATATTAATTTTTTTAACTAGGTATTTTGGTCCAAACGGAGCTAGTTTTATAGGCATAGCTTACCTGGCAGTAGGCTGGCTTTTTTTGTATAAGTGGAAATTTTTATTCAAGATCATGAAAATAAAGTATAAGTGAAATGTGAATCAATCCGATTGCATTTAATGACAACAGATTTTGGAGCTCGTATGACTGAGATAATGAAGATGAGTAAGAAGAATGTAGACTTAGAAAAGATAAAACTTGCTGCAAGGGAGATAAGAGGGGGAAAGCTGGTGGTTTTTCCCACTGAAACAGTCTACGGTATAGGCGCGGATGCGTTCAATACAAAAGCATGCAGAGATATATTCAGGGTAAAAAACAGAGCAGCAGACAATCCTCTTATAGTGCATATATCGGATTTTGAGCAGCTTGACGCTATAACCTACGTAGACGGGGAACTGCGCGAAAAGATAAGAAGATTATGGCCCAACCCTATAACTTTCATTTTAAAGAGAAAGAAAATACCGGATGTAGTCACTGCGGGTATGGATACCGTTGCAGTTAGGATGCCAAACAACAGGATAGCCCTTTCGCTGATACGGGAAAGCCATACTCCTATAGCCGCACCGAGTGCGAATATATCTACATTCCCAAGCGCTACGGAAGCTAAGCACGCCATTGAAGATTTTAACGGAAAAGTCTCCGTTATAATAGACGGCGGCCGCAGTAAATTCGGGATAGAATCCACTGTAATAGATGTGAGCAGAAAACCCTACAGACTTTTAAGGCCAGGAGCGTTCGAGATCGGTGATGCAGAGAAAGTACTCGGAGATATAATTATTCCAAAAGAGGTTAACAAAACGGTGAATAAAGCCAAAGTACTGTCACCAGGTATGAAATATCGGCATTACTCTCCAAGGAAACCTCTTTTCTTATTTGAAAATTTCAGAGATATGAAAGCGGCTTCGGATTATCTGCTGCACAAGAATTTAAAATTCGCAGTGATATCACCTGAGGATTATGCGCATTTTTTCTACAAAACAAGAATTATAACTCTCGGCAGTATAGAGAATCCCATATCTATTTCCAAAAACCTTTTTCGTTCTTTTAGGAGACTTGATATCGAAGAAGTAGATTTCGGCCTTATCAGCAAGATGAGATTAAAAAAATTTGATCTCGCGGTAAGAAACAGGCTGGAAAAGGCTGCCGGCAAAAACAAAGTAAGGAACCTGAAGAAATTTATCGAATCTTTTCATTGAAGCTTATTGCTTTTCTCTATCAAATCTGTCTTTTTGAGTATGCGATTACAGAAACCGCAAGGAATATCGCTAAGTATATAAGGATTATGACAAGCGCTTCCCAAACATATGGTACATAATAAAAAAAGAAGTTTCCGGGATTGATATGCAGAATAGAAGAAGTCATAATACCACTTATGGCCAGGCCGCCATAGGGTAGGAAGAACCACGGTTCAATTCCTAAGAGCTTTCCAAAAACCGCGAAAACAAAAACGGCAAGCAGAGATACCGTTAGGCCTACGCTCAATGGCGTGCTCTTATTCTTCGATACTGTACCGATACCCGTTACGAAAGCTATGAACGAAAGGGTGTATAGCAGCGAAATTCCGAAGGATAAAATTGCATTAAAAATGATATGGCCGTAAAGTAAGAAACCTGCCGTCAGTCCGGCGGCATATATTACGATAAGCGGCAGCAGCATAGCCGCGAAGCATGCGAGTATCTTTGATAATATTATTAACCTTCTATCCACCGGCTGTGACAGAATGAGCATTCCAGTTTTCTCTGAAAAGTCGCTCACTCCCGTTTCCGCAGAAAGATTGGACCCTATCAATCCTATCATTATCCAAATTATTAGACCTAGGCTCTCGGAGAATTCGTTCATGCCAAAATTCCCCTTCACTGCAAGAAACGAAAATCCTGCAACTAGAATCACAGAAAGCACAGTAAAAGCTACAATTTGACTCCTAAGAAGTCTCATCTGTGCAGTAAAGAAAGTAAGGAAAGGTTTAGTTTTCATGTTTCCCCATGACAAGATTTATATAAGCTCTCTCCAGTCCTCTTCCCTTGCCGAATTTTCTTTCTATGGATTTTGTTTTACCGTATGCTATTATTCTACCATTATCTATGACTATTATATCCCTACAGAGCTCCTTTACCTCTTCCATTATATGGGAACTAAGAAGTATCAGCTTTTTTTTGCCTATTTTTTTTAGTATTCTCTTTATATCATATGCCTCTACCGGATCCAATCCGTTTGTAGGTTCATCAAGCAAGAGTATATCGGTATCAGGCAGTAGTACTGCGGCTATCACAACCCTTTGTTTGTTTCCTTTTGATAATACACCGCAATTTTTATTCAGATCATCAAGAGCCAGGTCTTTTTTTAGTACGCTTATCCTCTCTTCTACTTTCTTCCTGCTCATAGATCTTATCCCACCAATGAATTCGAGAAATTCTTTTATAGTCATGTCATCATACGGCTCGGGGTTTCCAACCAGCGAAGATACATTCAAAAGCGCCTTCCTATAATCTTTCGTGTCTATTCCATTTATGCGTACTTCACCGCTGTCAGCCTTTGCAAGGTTTGTAAGTATCTTGAATGTAGTGGTCTTACCTGCGCCATTCGGTCCCAAGTATCCTACTATACCAGTTCCATTGACATCAAAACTTATCGAATCCAGCACCAGCTTGCCATCAAAAGTCTTTACTACGTTCTTTACACTTATCTCCATATGATAATTTGTTATTCCGAATTAATATATCCTATGTATGCATTATGTTATTATGACCCGGCTGGAGGAGGCATTAGCCGTTATTAAGGACTGCAGGAAAAGTGGATTCTACGCCAGTTCCGATGTTTATAGATATGAGTACTGGACAAGAGATCTTGCATTCTGTTTATCAGTGCTGCTGGATTACGGCTTTAAAAATGACGTAAAAATTCAGATTTCGGGTGTATCTAATAGACAGAAAAGAAATGGCAACTTTCCCATTTTTTATACCGTGAATAAAGCTGCCTGGCTTAAAAACCTTATACTGAGCGGCAGAATAAAACCGAAAAGAAATCATCTGTTTGGTATAAGCCTTATGTTCAATTCTCTGTTTAACAGTGTTGACAGTACAATAGCCCAAATAATATCCACGTACAATTACGAAAGAATAACTGGAGAAGATGGATACACAGAAAAATACAGTAAAAACATATTTAAGGCATTTGATTACATTCATGGCAAAATGAACCATGGTTTTGTGGTTGGGAACGACTGGAGAGACCTTATGCCTGAGTTGAGGGACAAGAAATTGCTTTCTAATCAATGTCTGCTTTATACTGCTTATCTGCTAGCCGGCATGAAGGAGCGTGCACAAAAGTTGAAAAGCAGTATAAACGCGGAATTCTGGAACGACAGATATTATATTTCAAGTATAGGAAGTAATAACATGGACGTTTTTGGACAGTCGCTTGCGGTTTTGTTTGACATCGCTGAAATAGAAAAATATGACAGAATAAAGGAGTCTATAATGTCTGCATCAACTCCATACGGTATAAGAAATATGATATTCTATGATGATACTCCTATAGACAGACTAAAAGTTGAATCATGCGACCAGTACGGCACTATATGGCCTTTCGTGTCCTATTCAGCGGTGTCAGCCCTTCTTAGGATGGGATTCAGGAAAACTGCTGTAGATGAATTCAAAAAACTGAAAAGACTTAAAGGATTTTACGAGTTCTATACTATAGAAGGTAAACCTGCAGGAAGCAAAGAACAGCTGTGGAGCGCATGTTCATACATATCTGCATACAATGAACTAAAACTGCATAAGAAAGAATAAATACTTCATGGAGTTATCTCCTTTATGGTTAGGATATTGATAAAAAATCTTAGTAAGGCGTATAAGGGCAAAGCCGGAAAGAAAAACTATTCTCTTCATAAGATAAACCTGGATTTAGAAGTAAGTGGGATATTTACTTTAATAGGCAGGAATGGCGCAGGTAAAACGACTATAGTACGTATAATGTCGACTACGCTAATGCTTACTAGTGGCAGAGTATTTATAGACGGAATAGATATTATAAAGAATCCTGAAAAGATACGTAGAAGGATAGCCGTCATACCTCAAAAAATAAGACTTGTACCTTGGATGACGGCGCTGCAGAATGCAACCAACTACCTTTTATGGAGAGGGTTCAGTTACAGTGAAGCTGTTTTAAGAGCTAAAAGTGTGTTCAAAGAATTAAAGATTGAAAAATATATGAATAGGCTTCCCAATGCACTTTCTGGAGGAACGGAGAGGAAGACTTTAGTCGGGTTGGCTCTATCATCGGAGGCAGATATAATATTTTTAGATGAGCCTACTACAGGTCTAGATCCCGTCTCAAGAAAAGAACTCTGGGACATCTTGAAACGCATCAAGAAGGACCATCTTATAATACTTACCACACATTACCTTGAGGAAGCAGAAGAGCTCTCGGATAAGATAGCGGTCCTTGATGAAGGAAAACTCATTGCGTTCGGTACAATAGAGGACCTTAGAAAGAAGATAGGTTATCCATATGCCATAAAAGTGTTTTCAAAGGGCTATAAAATTAAAAAAATAAGGGGAAAATTGGTAAAAAAGGATGATGGAACTATGCAGATATTTACCGACCAGAAAGAAGCTGGGAGACTGACAAGTGAGTTCATAAAAAACAGTGTAAATTTCTCCATAGACCGTACTTCTTTGGAAGATATATTTTACATGCTCATCGGCGATATAAATCAGGAGGTTGCAGATGAAAAGGAATAATCTTAGTCAGTTGTACGCCTCTATCTTGGAAAACAAGATATATTTGATTAGGAATTTTCCGGTGATGCTATTTAGTGTTATACTTCAGCCGCTTGGATTTCTTCTAGTAATATTTTTTGTAAGCCATGGCACATTACTTAACGTGGCGATAATGGGTTCACTTATAATGACGATGTTAGAAAATGGTATCTCTTTGCAGGGAGACTTGACACACTTAAGAAGAGATCTTGGTATGCAGGATATGCTGGTAGGCTCTCCGCTTACGATGGTAAAGTATTTTACAGGTATGTCTTTATCTGAGCTTGTATTCTCGATCCCTGATTTAATAGTCCTTGGTGTTCTTGCCGCCATTTTCGTTCATATATCTATATTGAGTGCTATTACTATAGTAGCGGTCATGCTGCTCACCTTCGTATTTTCGATTTCACTGTCTTTTTTCGTGTCTACGGTAAGCAAGGATATTCTTGAGGGCTCAGGTTTTATGTCGATTGTGTCTCTTTTGTTAGCTTCATTTCCTCCGGTTTATTATCTAATAACTGAAATCCCTTTGCCTTTCCGTTATCTGGCGTATCTCTCTCCTACAACCTATTCGGCTATTATCGCGCAGAAAAGCATAGGAATCCTTAGCATATCTAATATTATATTCTATCTGAGTTGGGTAATCCTTATTGGAGTGTCACTTTCACTTCTGATATTTGCCATAAAGAAATCCTCATGGAGGGAAGTTTAGCTTAACGTTTAAATTGCGTGTTAGTTTTTATTAAAATTTTATAAGAATACCGAAATTTAAGTGGTTTTCATGGACAGGCATAGATTTCTTTGTGTGACTTTTATCTTCATTTGTCATAGTGGTTTGTATAATATAAGAAGGAGTCTTTAATAAGCTTAATTATATACAATGAACTAAAACTGCATAAGAAAGAATAAATACTTTATAGATTTATTTCCTATATGGTTAAGGTACAGATAAAAAATCTAAGCAAGACATACAAAGAAAAATCCGGAAAGAATAAACCTGCACTTAATAAAGTAACAATAGATTCCGATGTTAATGGGATACTTACAGTAATAGGTAGAAATGGCGCAGGTAAAACGACTATGATGCGTATAATATCTACGGAACTTATGCCTACAAGCGGAAGCGTGTTTATAGACGGTACAAACGTAATAAAGAATCCTAAGGATATAAGGGAAAGAATTGCTGTAATACCTCAAGAAGGCAGATTAGTGCCTTGGATGACGCCATTGCAAAATATAACGGCATATTTGTTATGGAGAGGATTCGGATACAGAGAAGCGGTTTCAAGGGCTAAAAAGGCACTGAATGAATTTAAACTTGAAAAATACATAAACAAACTTCCTAACAAGCTTTCTGGTGGGACGAAGAGAAAAGCACTGGTAGCGTTGGCAGTGTCATCTGAAGCAGATATAATATTTTTAGATGAACCTACTACGGGTCTAGATCCCGTCTCAAGAAAGGAACTGTGGACCGTGCTGAATAACCTTAAGAAAGACCATTTAATAATATTAACAACACATTATCTACAAGAAGCAGAAGAACTTTCAGATAAGATAGCTGTTATCGAAGGAGGAAAACTCATTGCATTCGGTACAATAGAGGACCTTAGAAAGAAGATAGGTTATCCATATGCCATAAAAGTGTTTTCAAAGGACTATAAAATTAAAAAAATAAAGGGAAAATTGGTAAAAAAGGATGATGGAACTATGCAGATATTTTCAAGCGAGAAAGAAGCTGATAGACTGGCAAGCGAGTTTATAAAAAACAGAGTAAAATTCTCTATAAATCCTACGTCTTTGGAGGATATCTTTTACATGCTTGTCGGTGACATAAATCAGGAGGAATCAAATGAAAAGGAACAGTCTTAGCCAGCTATATGCATCCATACTGGCGAACGCGATATACGCGATGAAAAACTTTCCTGTAATGTTGGTGAATACAATACTGGCACCATTCGGTTTTCTTCTAATAATCTTCTTTGTAAGCCATGGTACTTTGCTTAATGTTGCGATAATGGGAGCACTTATAATGACTATGGTTACAAACGGAATTTCGCTTCAAGGTGACCTTACACACTTAAAGAATGACATGAAACTGCAGGACATGCTTGTAAGTTCTCCACTTACAATGGTAAAATACCTTACAGGCATGGCATTCTCAGAATTAGTATTTTCAATACCTGACATAGTTGTTCTTGGGGTTCTTGCTGTTATATTCGTACATATCTCTGCAATCGAAGCTGTTACAATAATAGCCGTTATGCTGCTTACTTTTATGTTTTCTATCTCACTTGGCTTTTTTATATCTACAATAAGCAGAGATGTAATAGAAGGATGGGCTTTTATGGGGCTTGTATCCCTTCTATTATCCACACTTCCACCTGTTTACTACCCTATAACATATATACCCTTACCGTTTAGATATCTTGCATATCTATCTCCAACAACTTATTCTGCTATGATTGCACAAGGGAGTATAGGATTCTTAAGTGTATCAAATCTTACGTTTGATTTAAGTTGGATAATACTTATAGTAATCTCACTTTCGCTTATGGCATTTGCTATAAAGAGATCAAGATGGAGAGAGATTTAGCTAAAAAAATTTTAATTTTATGCTACTTTTATTAAGACAAACTAAGGTAGAGAAAACTAATTATAATCTCATTCAAAAGATTATATAAACGGAACATATTGATAAAAACTATGATAGTTGTCAACATATAGAATCACTTAAAACTGATTTTTATGTTAGATCGACTTGGATTGGAAAATAAATCCAAAAACAACTTAAATCAAGATATTCATAGGCATATACAGATTTAATAACCATTACTCTTCATTTCATTAAGTATATTAATAGCGTGCCTTTTTGTCCTCTCATTAACTTGTATAATGTTTATTCCTTTTCCGGGCACACCCCATGCTATAAGTGTGCCTTTTTTCGAAATTGCTATACACAGTGGTGCCGCTAGATCTTCTTCTCCTATAACTCTTACCGCAGTACCATTTTTTTTAATACCGCTTAGAAGAGTGATATAAAGTGCAAGAGTTATCTCTCCCTTTTTATTTTTTACTGTTTCGATACTATTGTAAGCTTGAGTTATAACACTGTAATTTATATGTTTACGTCTGGTTTTCGTGTCAAATATGGCCAAATTTGGCTTTATACCACCGTTTATAGCTGTTATTGTTACCATATCGCCGACGGTTATAAGATAGTTATCTTTACTCGAAATTAACTTTATAAACTCTTCACCGGAATATATCTTGCCATGTGTGGCGCTTAAGCTTTTAATGCTTTTTAATGTTATTCTTAGAGGTTTCCCATTCTCAAATAGACTTTCAAGATAATTTTCCGTATATTTACTTTTCATACTGTGCATTCATTTTTTATCTTTTCTATAATGTTATCGGATAGAATTGGAGAGCCTATTAAGAGTAATCTTTTTCGTTCTCTGTCTATCACCGTAAAATGTCCATGATTGGCCCTTATACCCCAAACACCAAATTCATCTAGGTCTAGCACGCTGGCTATAATCGCCTTTATTATATCACCGTGTGTTACAACTATAAAATTTTCATTTGCGGGAAGAGATTCCAGAAATTTATTCGTTCTATCCATTATATCTTCCCATTTTTCTAGTCCGTTTGGATAACCGTTAAGTACCTCTTTTGTATGCCAATTATAATCTGTTTTATCCTGCTTTTCATCATCTGGTATCTTTTTATTATTATAATTACCCATTTGTCTTTCTGCAAGTCGTTCATCTATTTTTATCTTCAAACCAGTAGCATCTGATATTATTTCTGCAGTTTGCCTTGCTCTTAGTATTGGACTTGATATTATCTCTTTTATATTATCTAATTTCTTTAGGTCCTTAGAAGCCTTCAAAATGTATTCCTTACCTTCTTTAGTTAGCGGATACCCCTCTATATCATGAGACAGAAATCTCCTTTTATTTGTTTCGCTAAATCCGTGCCTCACTACTATAAGTATACCCATAATATTATATCTTAATTCATCGATTAATTCTTTTAATTTGGTATTCTAAGTTAATATCTTTAGTAAGAAGCTTTAACTAGGAGATAATCCTTTAACTGCAAATTGAACAATCTAAATCCATATCTAAGACGCTTCTTAAAGTATAATATAAACTGAACATAAATCTAAAGTTGTATGTATAAATACAAAAATAGAAAAAAGATACATATAAAGAAGACAAGTATATTTTTATTATATCAAATTATAATAAACTATATTTGTTATTTGTTTGGATATGTTAAGAAATTTAAATAGGCTGATTATAATAGGTTTATCAATTTTTGTAGCAGGATTAATTATACCTTTCATAGATATATTTATAATAAAATCATTCGGAAAATCAGCCGTAAACATAGGTATTGCTCTTATCGCATTAAGTTTAATTCTTTTCTTACTAGGGGTTATTTTAACACTAATTGGTTTCCGTAAACGCATAAACTACTACAAAAATCTTCAGAACAAAGGTTAAATTTAAATATAAAAAACTTTTTGAGATTGCATGGAAAACTCAGAAGTTAAAAAAGGCGATAAAATAAAGGTAATATATACTGGTTATCTAGAAGATGGATCAATTTTTGATTCAAACAAAGACAAGGAACCTCTTTCATTTGAAGTTGGTTCAGGATATGTTATAAAAGGTTTTGATGATGCTGTTATGGGAATGAAAATCGGTGAAAAGAAAGTTGTTGATATACCTTCAGACAAAGCGTATGGAGACAGACATGATGACATGGTAATAAAAATACCAAAAACACAGTTTGAAGGCATGGATGAAATAAAAATAGGCACAGCCGTCTCAGCTAGTAATGGCATGCATGCAACAATAATAGCAGTTGATGAAAATGAGGCCACTCTTGATTTTAATTTTCCGCTTGCGGGAAAAAATTTAAAATTTGAAATAGAAGTAGTAGCTATAAACTAAAAAATCGCGACCAAAATAACTAGTAAACAAAAAATTTTAAATGAACTTCAAAATAAATAATTGGATTTATACTCGAATTATCTCATTTGTTTATCAAATTTTATTGATACATACTAAATTCTAATGTATTTATGTGTATTCTATAATAATTATATATATGGATTTAATAGTAAGGGATCTTAAACTTGCCGATTTCGACAGTATAGTAAAGATGTTGTCTAACACTGATAATGTTATAGGACTAAATAGGGTTGACCCTGTTCTGGGAGAACTTAGTACAATCAGCCAGAAAGTCACGAGGTCTTTTGGCTTTGAAAGATTTGTTGAAATTTACAAACAGATTTTAAATGAAAATGCCATGGCCGCAGTTGCCGAAAAAGACGGAGAAGTAATTGCTTTTTCTTATATAATCGGAGGTAAATGGCCGGGTTCTCCCTATATAGGTGAGCTTAGGAGTCCCATGATAGCTAAGCAATATATGGATCAGGGTATTGGCGGTAAGATAATCGAATACCTCCAGAATAAATCAAAGGGAAAATTTAAGATATTGTCTATGGTCTTATCCGCAGCCGATTCTGTAGAGCTATCAAAACTGGAAAGCACATACGCACAAAAGCTTGGATTTACCAAGTGGGGTCTGGCACCGAAATTCTATAAACGTAACGATGTATACATGCCACTGATATTCATGTACTGCGAGATTTAGCTCCGATATCAGCGTAAATGGACGCGGTTTTTAAAGTTTATCTTTAATTATATGGATTACTATTCATTCATTTCTGAATCAATCCGAGTGATGTCAGCTGACTCTTCATTTCAGTTTTTATACTTTCATTCAACTTAGAATACGGAAATTTTGGTTGTCCTATATCCACTCCAACAAGATTCATAGCATATCTATATCCACCAGTTAATCCTCCTTTTTTCAATATAGTTCTAACTTTAAGTATAATACTCTGTAACTCTAATGCCTCTTTTATTCTGTTCTTAAGCAAGGTATCAACTACTTTTACCACTAATTCTGGAAAGGGGTTTATAACCAGTGAAACCACTCCTTTGCCACCCGCATTTATTATATCAAATATCAAGCCGTCGCTTCCGGCAAGCACAGATATCTCTCTGCCGGCAGATAATAAACTATGGAGGTCTATCATGTTATGCGTACTGTCCTTGTAGTATCTGATATTATCATTTTTGTTCAATATTACTTTAAGAGTTTCTATATCGATCGGTTTGCCCACCGCCGGTTCGTTGTATAACATAACAGGCTTTGAAGTGTCTTTGCAAAGTTCTCCAAAATAACTTATTATCTCATCATTTCCAAGCGTAATGGGATATGGCTGACTAAAGGATATTACATCAGCATATTTTTCTGCGATTTTTATTTCGCTTAACATGTCCTCTTTTTTTGAAGAGTTTACCTGAAATATTATCGGCGTGCCTCCTGCGGTATCATTTACGGCTTTTAGCCATTCTATCCTATCATCTTTTGAAAAAGACATTGTTTCTGCAGCTATCCCTCCGACAAAAAGGCCGCTAATCCCATTTTTCAGCAGAAAACCTATGTAATTTTTAAGTTTATCTCTGTCAAGATCTCCATTATCATCAAATGCATATAATATCTCGGCCAAAGCGCCTTTTATTTCCATTTACTTGATATTCTTCAGCTCATCGTAGATCTTTTTCGTACTGCTCATTCCGAGTCTGAATTGCTTTGGATCCAATGTCTTACCAGAAGATTCTAGAAGTTCTTTAATCTGTGCGTATGAATGTATACCGCCGGATGCTTTTATACCTATGTTTGAATTTACTCTTTTTATCGTTTCGGCCATAAATTTCACGTTCTCGGCTGTAGCACCTATTCTATTTCCTATGCTTTCTGCATATTCTTTTTCAGCAAATCCAGTACTGGTTTTTATGAAATCTGCCTTTGAAGTGCATACAATTTCATAGAGCTTTTCCTTTTCCTCTTTGCTAGTATATGCATCTTCGACTATAAATTTTATGATTTTCCCGTTTTGGTGGGCTACATCAACGAGCTTATCTATGTCCTTTTTAACGGCATTAAACTTTTTTGATTTAATATACCCTACTTGTACAACGAAATCTGCTTCATCGATATTCTTTAACAATGACTTTAACATTTTAACTCTGGCAATAGTAGGAAATACCCCCATCGGAAAATCCATAGTTACAGCGATCTTTTGGCTGTAACCTTTTTTAATCAGGTAATTTCTTGCCGTTTTTGCATACAAAGGATGTATACAAACACTGTAAGTCTTTAATGTCATTGCCTCATCTAAAAATTTCTTGATTTCTTTTTCGCTTGCATAAGGTTTTAATAATGTATGATCTACAACGCCCATTATTTTGTCTATTTCGTTTTGTTCCATATTATTATATTAAAATTTTAACATTTAAACCTTTAAATACAAAATAAAAACTTTTAAAATTTATTTGTTTTTGGTTTATTATGTAAGTTATTGATTTTTATTTTTTAATACATAAAAACAAAAGATTTAAAT